>DAOUCS010000156.1:0-14716 GCA_034431815.1 Dehalococcoidia bacterium | reverse complement strand
CCCTCGATGTTCCACTCGCCGCAGAGCGGGCACGCGACCAAGTTGCCAGCCTTCACAGGCTCCGTATTAGCCATGGCACCTCCTTCCGCCCGAGCGTGGCTGCGGTGCCGTCACTCCACCTGCCAGGTCTCCGGGCCCTGCAGCACCGCGACGAAGTCGGGCTCTCCGCGGGCGCGAGCGTCATCGATCTGCTTCGCAACGAGTTCGTCATAGGTCGGAGCGTCCACGTCGCGGAACACGCCCACCGGGACCGGATACTCCGGGTAGTCCATCTCAGCGAGGGCCATCGCCGCGGCGATGGACGGCGCCTTGGCATCGTGGACCCAAAGCCCGTCGTCGCTCTGCGCGTTCTCGACGATCTCCGGCTTGAAGCCATTCATGCGGATACCGTGCTGCCGCTCCTTGCCGAAGCGGAGCGGCTTGCCGTGCTCGAGGTAGAGCATCCGGTCCTGGCGGACCTCCTTCTCGGCGAAGGCGGCGAACGCACCGTCATTGAAGATGTTGCAGTTCTGGAACACTTCCACGAAGGAGACACCCTTATGCGTCGCCGCCAGGTAGAGCATCTCCTCCAAGTGCTTCGTGTCGCGATCTACTGACCGGGCAACGAACGTCGCCCCTGCCGCGAGGGCGATCTTGATAGGGTTGAGCGGACGCTCCGTGGTGCCGAACGGGGAAGATTTCGTGATCTTTCCGAATTCGGACGTCGGCGAGTACTGGCCCTTCGTGAGACCGTAGATGCGGTTGTTGAAGAGCACGATCGTGACGTCGACGTTACGCCGCATCACATGGAGGAGATGGTTGCCGCCGATGCTGAGCCCGTCGCCGTCGCCCGTGATGACAAAGACCGTAAGTTCCGGACGCGCCGTTTTCACACCCGTCGCGATGGCCGGTGCCCGCCCGTGGATCGTGTGAAAGCCGAACGTTTCGACGTAGTAGGGGAACCGGCTGGAGCAGCCGATGCCGCTGATGAAGACGATGTTCTCCCGCGGGATGCGGAGCTCGGGGAGCATCTTCTGCATCTGGGCGAGGATGGCGTAATCCCCGCAGCCAGGACACCAGCGCACCTCTTGGTCGGAGACGAAATCTTTCCGGGTAAGAACGGGCAGCTCCTCTCCGATGATGACACCAGGCTTTGCCGACGTCGTGCTCATCTGTCACCCTCCGCCCAGCACCGAGGCCGGGCCGAATTCGAGCTCGTAGGGACCGCGGAGGCCGAGCACCTCATCAATCTTCGCCTCGATCTCCGCGATTTTGAACGGCTGGCCGGCAATCTTGTTGAACGGAATTGCGTCGACCAGGTACTTGGCGCGCAGCAGCAGGCAGAGCTGGCCGGTGTTCAGCTCCGGCACAAGCACCTTGCGGTAGCGCTTCAAGATGTCGCCGACGTTCGCGGGCATCGGGTTCAAGTAGCGAAGGTGGAGGTGCGCGACGCTCTTCCCAGCCTTTCGGGCGTTCTCGGCGGCTGTACTGATAGCACCGTACGTGCCGCCCCATCCCACAATCAGGAGCTCGCCCTCTTCCGGTCCCTCCACCTTGGCGGGAGGGATGTCCTGTACGATGCGTTCCACCTTCGCCTTCCGGGCCAACGTCATCCGGTGGTGATTGCCCGGGTCATAGCTGATGTCCCCCGTGTCGCCGGACTTCTCCAACCCGCCGATGCGGTGCTGCAAGCCCCGCTGTCCTGGCACGGCCCATGGTCGGGCCATCGTCACGGGATCACGCTGGTAGGGGTTGAACTTCCCGTCCGCCCCATCGGTACGTTCGGCAGCGTAGTGCCATTCAATTCGCGGCAGCTCGTCGAGCGACGGAATCCGCCATGGTTCGGAGCCGTTGGCCAGGTATCCCTCGCTGAGGAACACCACGGGGACCATGTACTTCAGGGCGATGCGGAAGGCCTCGATGGCCATCATGAAGCAGTCGGACGGCGTTGCCGGGGCCACTACCGCCACGGGCGAGTCCCCGTTTCGGCCGAACATCGCCTGGAGGAGGTCGGCCTGCTCGGTCTTCGTGGGCATGCCCGTGCTGGGGCCGGCTCGTTGCACGTCGATGACCACCACGGGCAGCTCGGCCATCACCGCGAGGTTCAGCGCCTCGCTCTTCAAGGCAAGGCCCGGCCCGCTCGTTCCGGTGAGACCGAGGTGACCGGCGTACGCCGCTCCGATGGCCATGCACATGGCCGCGATTTCGTCCTCGGCCTGGATGGTCTTTACCCCGAAGGCCTTCAGCTTGGAGAGCTCGTGGAGGATGTCGGAGGCAGGCGTGATCGGGTAGCTGGCGTACACGAGCGGCAAGCCGGAGAGGACCGACGCCGCCAAGAACCCGAGTGCCGTCGCCTCGTTCCCGCTGATATGGCGGTAGAGGCCAGGCTGGACCTTGGCAGGCGGGACTTCGTAGCGGACGTGGAACATCTCCGCCGTTTCGCCGAAGGCGTAGCCCGCCTTCAGCGCGCGGAGATTCGCTTCCAGGATCTCCGGGTTCCGCTTGAAGCGATCGGTTGCCCACTTGATCGTGGTGTCGAGGGTGCGGTCGAAGAGCCAGAGCACCAGTCCAAGGGCGTAGAAGTTGCGCGACTGGTACCGCCGGTTGGGCGGGAGGTCGAGCCCTTCGAGCGCCTCTTCCGTCTGCTTCGTGATATTGACCCGGAAGACCTGGTACCCAGAGAGGGAGCCGTCCTCGAGGGGATTCGACTCGTAGCCCGCCTTCTTCAGGTTCTGTGGGTTGAACTCGGCCTCGTCGACGATGATGAGGCCGCCGGGTTTCAAGTCGCCGATGTTGACGCGCAGGGCGGCGGGATTCAGGGCAACCAAGGCATCGGGCTGGTCGCCCGGCGTCTTGATGTCCGTGCTGGCGAACGAGAGCTGGAACCCCGAAACGCCGGGGAGCGAGCCCTGGGGCGCGCGGATCTCGGCGGGGAAATCCGGGAGCGTGGCGATATCGTTTCCGTAGATGACCGTCGTTCGGGTGAACTGGGTGCCGGTGAGCTGCATCCCGTCGCCGGAGTCGCCCGCGAAACGGACGGTCATCCGGTCGCGTTCTTCGATGCGGACCTCACGGCGTGTGGGAGATTCGGTCGTCATAGCCCTCGCTAACCACCTTCCCGCGTCTCCATGACCTGATGCGGCCGTGGAGGGATGTTCAGGACTTCCTCGGGGTACGCCTCCGCCAAGGCGTGGAGCAACTCCTGGAGGCGAAGGAGTCCGACGAGCCTCCGCGACTCGTCGACGACCGGCAGCGTGCGGTAGCGATGCTTCCGCATGAGAGCCACGGCCTCGCCCACGGGCCGGCTCCGCTGGATGACGACGGGCGCGCCCGGCGCCATCACCTGGGCGAGGGGCTGACTCCAATCGAACCCCTCCCCCATGCATTTCGTCAGAACGTCACGTTCGGTGAATATGCCCACAAGCTCGCCGTCGCGGACGGCCAAGACGCACGACTGGGCGCCTTCCGCCATCGCTGCAACGGCATCCCGCACCGGGGTCTCGGGAGCTACTAACGGGGGAGTTACGAGCTCGAGCTCGCCGACCGGAGAGTTGAAGAACCGCTGCAGCCGAGACCTATCCATCCGTGTCTCGCACGGCAAGCGTGAAGGCTGCCGGCAAGATATAGTCTACCCCGGCGAGTCCGGCAGCGCACCCCGGACAATCGGCCGTTCGCGGTTCGCTACGCCCCGCTGCGTTCGGGCGAACCGCCGGCCGCCGCTTCGCGCACAGCCCGGTAGAAGTCGGGTTCGCGCTTTTCGAGGAACGCCCTCACGGCTTCTCGGTGAGAGGGGCGCCGCTGCGCTTCGGCGAACGCGAGCCGCTCCCGCCGCTTCACGGCCTCCGTATCCGACTCGAACACGTTGGCCCACACGAGCTGCTTGACAGCCCGCGTGGTCTGCGGGTGGAGGCGCGCATACTGGTTCGCTTTCTCAAGCGCCCGCTCCATGAGGCGATCGGCGGGAACGCACTCGTTGACGATGCCGAGCTCGGCTGCCCGGGGAGCCGAGATGAGCTCGCCGGTGAGCATCACATCGAGGGCGCGCGAGAGGCCGATGATGTGGGGCAGCAGCCGCGTGCTTTCGAGCTCCGGCATCACCCCCATAGCCGCGAAGCGCATCGAGATGCGGGCATGTTCGGCGGCGATGCGGTAATCGCAGCCGAGGGTGATCGTGAGCCCCGCGCCGATGGCGTCGCCGTTCATCGCGACTACGGTGGGCTTCACCCGCGCCCATAGATCGGTCCATGTCTCGCTGGCCTGGGCAGCGGCCTGCTCCATGCGGCGGCCGGGGTCGGGCTCGCTCTCGAGTGCGCGCCCCCAGCCCGTCACGTCGGCGCCGGAGCAGAACCCACGGCCCGCCCCCGTGAGCAGGATGGCGCCGATCTCATCGTCGGCATCGAAGGCCAGGACCGCCTGGCGCAGCTCCTCGCTCATCTGGGCGCTGAGGGCGTTGAGCTTCTCGGGGCGGTTGAGCGTGATGATGGCCACGCGGCCCCGCACGTCGGTGAGGATTGTTTCGTAGGACGTCATGACATTACTCCCGGGACGTTGTCGGTGCGGCGGCATCGTACGCGCCGGCAGCACGATCTACAACTGCGCAGCGGTCCGGACGGTCCGGGATTTCCCTCGGTTACCGACCGGCAGCCGTTTTGACCCTGGGGAAGAGGCATCCGCCCGCCGAAGGAACGATCGAGACCCGCACGCGGAGCAAGGGCCGCCACCCATGACGACCTCCCCGATCGAGGCGCTCGGCGCCGAGTTTCTCGACCCGGTTCTGTACGAGGAGCCCGCGCCGGCGTTGAGCGGGGCGCTTTCGCGCGCCACGCTGCTGACCGGGCTGAGCCGCGCATTCGACCTGGCCGAAGGGCGGAGGCCGGGGCACGCCCAGCGTCTGGCGTACGTCGGCCTCACCGTTGCCGCCGCCATCGACCTCGAGCCCTCCTTGGTGGAGGCATCGTTCTTTGCCTGCCTCCTCCACGACATGGGGATGGCGGCCGGCCGGGCGCCCGCAGACGCCGGCCAGGCTCCCTGGCGTTCGAAACTGGAGCTGATGACGGCCCACGCCACCCTGGGCGCACGCTTCGCCCGACGATTGGGGCTCTCCGAGAGCGTCGCCGAAGGGATCGCGACACACCATCACTGCTGGCAGAGCGGTGACGGACAACCTGCCCTCCCTGAGCAGCACTTCCCCATCGTGGGCCGCATCGCCGCACTTGCCGACCGGTTCGATGCGCTGTTGGAGCGGGCGAAGTCACCGCTCTTCCTTCGTAAGGAGGCTCCGAAGCTGCTTCGGGATATGGCAGGCAACGAAGTCGACCCCGACCTGGCCGAGGTCCTGGCAAGGATCGTGAGCGAGGACGACTTCTGGCTTCGGCTCTTCGACAACGACCTCGCGACGAGCCTGATGGCCCTGAATTACGGCGGCATTCTTTCGGAGCAGGAGCTGTTCGAGACGCTCGGCGTCATCGCCGATCTCGTGGACCTTCGTAATCAGCGGCCGCAGGACTCCGGCCGGCGGGTGGCGCGCCTCGCCTACGACATCGCCCGGCGTTGGGGCATGCCAGAGGAGCGTGCCAAGCTTGTCCATGCCGCCGCGCTCCTCCACGACATCGGCACGCTGGGGGTGCCCGTCCAATTCCTTGCCAAGCCGGACATCCTCACCGTGCACGAGCTGACAGCGGTGCAGCTCCATCCGGTGTACGCCCGCGACATCCTCTCCGAGGTGCCCGGTTTCGGCGCCATCGCCTGGTGGGTGGGATGCCATCACGAGCGCATCGACGGTAAGGGATACCCAGGGATGCTCGAAGGCGCCGAGGTCCCCATCGAGTCGCAAATCATCGGGCTGGCCGAGGCGTACCTGTCACTCACGAGCGAACGGCCCTACCGCAAGGCCATGCCGCCGGAGGAGGCCTTCCTGGTCCTCGAAGGCCAGGCGGGCAGCCGCTTCGACGGCGCACTGCTCGAGCACCTGGTCGACGCCGTCCACGACGCGATGGCCGGGCTCCACTGAGGGGCCGATTCACCATCCGTTCGCGGAAAGCGAGTACAATGGCGCCCGCACCCATCACCCCGTGAGGGCGCCATGAACACCCGCGTCGTCACCATTGCCCGTCAGGTCGGCACCGCTGGGGAAGAGGTAGCCCGGTTCGTCGCCGAGCGGCTGCACTTCCGGTACGTCGATTACCAAATCGTCCAGCAGGCTGCACGGGAGGCGGGCGTTTCGCCGGATACCGTTTCGGAAGCTGAACACACGCCCTCGCTCCTCACGCGAATCCTCGAGGCGCTGGCCCGCACGCCGTCGACGCCGGCCGCAGCCTGGGCCGACCCGGTGCCGCTCGCCACGAGTCCCCTCTTCACCTCGACCGACTACCGACAGTTCATCGAACAGGTCATCCGGGACCTCGCCCAGGAAGGAAACTGCGTCATCGTCGGGCACGCCGCACAGGTGATCCTGCGGAAGCGGCCCGACACCCTGAAGGTGTTGGTTACTGGCTCGCCCGAAGTGCGGGCCCGGCGCATCATGGCGGGCATGGGCGTCGACGAGAAGGAGGCGCTCAAGACGGTAGAACGCACGGACCGGGAGCGGCTCGACTACTTCGAGCGCTTCTACAACACCGGATGGCTCGACCCTTGGACCTACGACCTCACCATTTCTACCGACCAGTTCACCCCCAGCCAGGCGGCCGACGTCATCTGCGCCGCAGCGCGAGCGCGGTAGCCGCGACGGCGCTCCTCGTATTGCTGGCAGCGGCCCTCGGCGCGTGCGGCGGCCAGTCCGACCCGCCCAAGGGGCCGCCCACGGAGCAGACGCAGGCACGCACGGCCGAAGAGCGGATGCCAGACCTTTCGGACCTCGGATTCGAGCCGATCCAGTCGGCGCCGGAACCGTTCGCCAGCCCGCAGTGGGAAGGACACCGCACGCTGTACGTTCGCCAGGGGAGCGGCGAGCAGGTGATGGTCATCGCCTACGTTGGAGCCGACCCTGGCTTTGCCGCCCAGCAGTTCGCAGCCATGGCCGAGGCGCTCCGCACGCCCCCGCCCACGGTGTTCGGCGCCCAAGCGGTGATGGTCGACGATGCTTCGCCCCCGCTGGGCGACGACCGCCGAACCTACCGAGCACGCGACCCCGACAGCCACGGGAACACGGTGTGGACCGACATCTACCGCAAGGGGACGGTCGTCGTCATCGTCCAGTATCTGGGGCCGGCGAGCGGCGACTCGCTCCCGGTGCGTACGGCGGCGGCCTCCCGCACGCTCGAGTAGCGCTTCATACGCGCTCGATAGCGACGACGGCGGCCGCCGCGAGAACCCCCTGCAGCATCGCTCCGCCAGCGAGAAGCCAGAGGCCAGAGGCGCGCTCTCGGGCATGAACGAGCGCTCCGAGGACCGCGTTCGCGACGCCCACCCCTGCGGCGAGATAGGCGATGCGCAGCAGCTCCTCTTTCGGTCCCACCCGCACGAGACCACCGGAATCGGGAAAGCCAAGCCGGACAACGTCCGGCAACGAGGGGTATCGCGCGAACACGTAGCCGGCGACGCCCGCAGCGGCCATAAGCAGCACGCCCGCCCAGACCAGGGCGGAACGGTCGCGCCAGAACGGCATCGCCGCCATCCCTGCGGCGACAGCGCGGTGGCTCACTTCGCCCACGGGTGCCAACGCCCGCCGCGATTCGACCGCTTCGGCGAACGCCGCCTGGTCCGCGACGGTGAGACCGTAACATTCGCCATCGGTAATCACGTAAAGGAGCTCGTCCGGCGACGAGTGGGTCGAGAAGAAGAGGACGTAGCCGACCCGCGGCACCTCGGCGTGGCCCACGTGGCAGCCCCACCAGTTCAGCCCTTCGATGCTCGGGGCCTCGAGCGTGCGTCCGGGAATGAGCCGCTGTACGGAATCCAAGGGCACGACGACGCGCCGGAGGCCCCAGCGAATCGTCAACGCATCGTCGGCGAGCTCATAGGCAAGGGACGCGAGCGAGAGGGTCCAGGAGAGGAAGAGTGCGCCCAGACCGAAGGCGGCACCTGCTGCCGACCAGGCAAGGAACGTTTTCCATTCGGCGGGCGACCCCCATGCGACGCCGAGGGCGAGGAAGGCAACGAGCGCCGCCCACGCGGTGAGGAAGCCGCCGACGATGACCCCGAGCGCCCGGGGCGGCCGGACTATCATCCCTGCGCCACGCGCACGCGTGCCGGCGTGCACCAGTGCTTGTACCTGGGGTGTTTCCCCCGGATGACGTCGAAGTAGAGGGCCATCAGCTTCCGGGTGATTGGGCCGGGCTTCCCATCGCCCACCGGCCGGCGGTCCACCTCGATGACCGGCGTGACGTGGGCGGCAGTCCCCGTCATGAAGATCTCGTCGGCGATGTAGAGCTCGGTGCGGTCGATGACGCGCTGGATGGTGGGGATGCCGAGCTCTTCCTTCGCGAGCTGCACCACCGTTTGGGCGGTGATGCCCTCCAGGATGTTGTCAGCCGGCGTGGGCGTGTGGAGCATCCCGTCGCGCACGATGAAGATGTTTTCGCCGCTGCCCTCGGAGACGTGCCCGTCGGCGTTGAGCATGATGGCCTCGTCGAAGCCGTTGAGCTGGGCCTCCGTCTTGGCGAGCGCGCTGTTCACGTAGATTCCGGTCACCTTCGCCCGCGGGGGGATGCCGGTATCGTCGACTCGACGCCACGTGCTCGTGTGGCAGCGGGCGCCCTTTTCGATGTCCAGGTAAGGGCCGAACGGCGTGATGAACATGAGCGTCTGGGATTCGAGGTCGTGGAGCCGCACGCCCACCGCCTCGCTGCTCTTGTAAACCATCGGCCGCAGGTAGACGTCCTCTTCGTAGCCGCTGCGCTCGACGATTTCGACAGCGATTTCGCAGAGCCGGTCGATGGACTCGTGAAGGTCGAGCATCAGGATTTTGCAGCTACGGGCGAGGCGCTCGAAGTGCTCCCGCATCCGGAAGAGGTAGATGGTGTGGTCGTCGGCATTCCAATTCCCGCGGATGCCCTCGAACACGGCCGTGCCGTAGTTGAAGGCGTGCGTCATGATGCCGATCTTCGCCTCGCTCAACGGCACGATTTCCCCGCGGAAGTAGGCGTAGGGCGTGGGCATCGCAGGACTCCCTCCTTCGGCTGTGGCAGGCGTGAGGCGATTATACCCGGGGGTCGCAGCTGAAGCCCGGTGAAGCCTCACGGCGTCGGAGTCGCCGCCGGCTCGACGCTGAAGAAGGTCGGCCGCCGGCACTCCGGAACCGTGGGCTCCTTGGCCGCGAGGCGGCGGCGCACGTCCTCCTCGGGAAGCGGGGGCTTGCGCGTGATGACGTCGAGCGGTTGGGCGAGCGCCTCCTCCAGATACGCGATGAAGGCGGCATGGAAGGCTGCCAGGTCGGCAGGGGGCACGACGCTCCGCAAGTCATCGATGAACCGCTGCAACGCCTCGCGAACATCGTCCGCGTTCGTGGCCGTCACGAGAACGTCGGTCAGATGGTCGAGGTCCCGGCAGATGACGGCGAGGTACTGCTCGTCGGTGTACGGCGTTCCCGCCGCGGTCGGGAGGGGCGTGGACGAGGGGCCCCCGCCGCAGGCTGCGGAACCGAGGATGGCCGCGCCGAGAACTCCGAGGAACCAGCGCCGCATGGCGGCATGGTACACGGCGGGGGTCGAACGGTCGCCCCTAGAGCAAGAACCGCTTTGCCGCTGTGCCGGGCTGCCGGCGCCAGTTCCGCACCAGCCACCGTTCAGTGCCACCGTAGAGCGTCCGCTCCATCCGGCAGCGGTCGTCTCGGGCGAGCGCAGCGCGGGCAGCCGATTCCGCCGCGGCGCGCCGGTCGGGATCGAAGGGTGCAAAGCGCCCGGCGCTTTCGGCGGCGGCAATCTGGCACAGCGAGAGGCGGAGGAGCCACCCGAGCTGCAGCTCGGCAAGCCCGAGATGGAAGGCGCGCTCTCCGAAGGCGACGGCGACTCGCTCAGCGTTGGTGTCACCCCCTTCGAGCAGCAGGGCTGCAGCGAACGAGGGCACCGCGAAGACGGTGGCCTGCCGGTAGACCTCGCCCAACTCCTCGTTGCGGGCTAGCGTTTCGCCCGAGCGCGCCGGCTCGAGGCGGATCTCGAGCGCGTGCGCCGCCGGTTGCAAGGCGATGCCCCGGGCAGCCCAATCGGCGGCCGCGTCGTCGCCCGACGCCAGGACGGCCTCCATCGCGGCTTGGGCATCGGCGGCAGCACGGACGAGCACCGGTGCGGCCGCGTACCGCCCCCACTGGATGGCGTGGAGGGCATCGAGGCGGCAGAGCCAACTTTGGGACCAGAGGGCGAGAGCCAGCGCGGCCGCCGGCTTGCGGTACCTCGCCGCCGATGACGCCTCAGCGCAGGCGCCCTCCAAGGCGAGGAGGGCGAGCACCGCCTCGACCTCTTGGCCGAGAAGGAAGGCCGTCTGGCGGAAGGCATCCGCTTCCAGCGCGCCCGCGGGCGGCCGCGGAGCGGGGGTGGGCTGGGCGGTCACGCGGGGGGTGCGATTCGCATGGTTCGGTGCCCTACCAACCAGGAGGTTAGCGCAATGCGCGCAGGCGGCGCGTCCGCCGGCGGGCTGCCCGCAGGAGCCGCTGGCGCTCCGGCTCGAGCCGCTCCGGGAGGGGAAGCGTCCGAAGCCAATCGAGCGCGAGCGCGTCGCGGGCGAGGTCCGGGTGTTTGGCCGCCAAAGCCAGCCCGGCTTCGGCTAGTGCCGCGAGGGCGGAGTCAAGCCCGTTGGGAAGAGGCCCCCCGGCGCGCGCCAGCTCGCCGAGCCTCTCCCAAGCGCGCTTCCTGGCGGCGCGGAAGGCCTCGACGGGCTCTTGGGGCAAGGGACCGTTCGGGGCGATCCTGTTCAGAGCCTCGGCCGCCAGCCGTACGTTGGGCGCAGCTTCACCGCTGACCCCAACTAGTTCAGCTAGCCGCAGCACGTGAGCGGCATCGTACAGGAGGCGATCGGCGGCGGCGCGGAGTTCGGCGCTCACGGCTCAGCGTCCGGCTCTCGCGGGGCCTCGGACGGCGGACGCTCGTCGGGCCGACCCCCGGCGTACTTACGGATGACCATCCGATGAGGATAGGGGATTTCGATGCCCTCGGCGTCGAACCGTTTCTTGATGCGCCGCCGCAGTTCGCCGGCGAGCTCCCACTGGGTGAAGCTCCGCACATCCCCGAGGACTTTGATGACCACTCCGCTTTCGCCCAGGTCGTCGACTCGCAGCACGCGCGGCGCTTCGATGATGTCGGACCGCCGCTCTTCAGCCAGGCGAGCGCACTCTTCGTTGATGATCCGGATGGCCCGGTCGACGTCCTCCTCGTACGCAACGCTGATGTTCAGGTTGATGCGGCTCGTGCCTGGGGTCATGTTCGTCGCCACGGTGATGGCGCTGTTGGGCACGCTATGGACGTTGCCGTCGAGGTCCCGGAGCACGGTCCGCCGCGGGTTGATCTCGATCACTTGCCCCGAAACCCCGGCGACCTGAACTACATCGCCGACCTGGTACTGGTTCTCGAGCAGGATGAACAGCCCGTTGATAACGTCCCGAACGAGCATTTGCGCGCCGAGCCCGAGGGCGATGCCCACGACCCCGACGCCGGCGACGAGCGTCGTTACGTCTAGTCCGAGGGCACCCAGCACGAGACCGGCACCGAGGAAAGCGAGGAAGATGGAGATAGCCCAGTTGACGGTGGCGGCGATGGTATCGAGGCGCCCCCGGATAGCGACCGCATCGGCGGGGCGGGCAGCGACCATCCGCGCGGCCACGCGCCCCTTCGCCCTCCGGATGAGCCAGCGGACGACCAAGTCGAGGACGGTGAGTCCGGCAACGATGCCGAAGATGGTGAGGAGCCGCTCGGCCGCCTCGGTGAGCTGCCCCTCCTCGTTCGCGAACAGTCCTCGCCAATCCGACCACTTCGTTGGGTCGAAGAGGAACGGGGTCACGCCTCGGCCCTCCGCAGCGGGGCAAAGCTCTGGAGCAGGCGGCGTACGCCCGCACCCTCGAAAGCGACGACCACCTCGATATCGCCGCGGTGAGGCTGCGTGCTCACCACGGTGCCCACGCCGAACTTCTCGTGAACGACCCTGTCGCCGGGGCGCCAGCGCGGCTCCGCCGCCGACGGCGGTGTCGGTGCAGGCTGGAAGAGGACGGACTCCGCCCTGCGGTCGGCACCGGCCCTCCAGGGACGCACGACTCCCTGAGGAAGGTCGCGGAGAAACCGTGACGGGGGGTTCGCCGTGAAGCCCCCGTAGCCCGCGCGGCGCTGGGCGCGCGTGAGGTAGAGGAGGTCCTTCGCGCGGGTGATGCCCACGTAGGCGAGGCGGCGCTCTTCTTCCAGCTCCTCGGGGCTTTCGAAGGCACGGATGTGCGGCAGCAGGCCTTCCTCCATGCCCACGATGAAGACGACCGGGAATTCGAGCCCTTTGGCGGCGTGGAGCGTGATGAGGGTCACCGCCTGGACGCCCTCCTCGAGCTCATCGACATCGGCAACTAGCGAGACGTCCTGCAGGAAGGCTGCGAGCTCCCCCGTCCCGCCGAAGTCTTCGTACTGCGCCATGACGGCGCGCAGTTGGTCGATGTTTTCCGCTCGGTCGATGGCCTCCTGTTCGTCCTCCTCCCGGAGGAATCGGAGGTACCCCGTCGCCTCCAGGACGGCGTCGAGGAGTTCGGCAAGGGGTGCCTCACGGCGAGCGCGGAGGCCCTCGATGAGCTCGACGAACTCCCGCACCGCCGCCGCCTGCCGGCCTGCGACGCCGCCCGGGGCATCTCCGCGCGCCGCTGCTTCGAAGGCGGCCCAAACCGGGAGCCCCTGCTCGCGCGCCCAGGCGCGAAGCCGGTCGACGGTGCGCACCCCGAGGCCGCGGGGCGGCACGTTGACGATGCGCAGGAGGCTCGCCTCGTCATACCGATTGTGGATGAGGCGGAGGTAGGCCAGGATGTCTTTGACCTCCCGGCGCTGGTAGAAACGGATGCCACCGACGATGCGGTAGGGGATGCGGTGGCGTACCAGAGCCTCCTCGACGGCGCGGGACTGGGCGTTGATGCGGTACATGACGGCGACGTCGCCGTAGCGGCGCCCCTGGAGCACGAGGCGGCCGATCTCGTTCGCGACGAATTCGGCTTCGTCCTCGTCGGTGTACGCCTCGTAGAGAAGGACCGCCTCGCCCCCTTGCCGCTCCGTCCAGAGCCGCCGGGGGAACCGCCCGGGGTTCTTGGCGATGACCGCGTCGGCGGCGGCGAGGATCGGCGCCGTGGAACGGTAGTTCTGCTCCAGGGGGTAGATGCGGCACTCGGGGAAGTCCCGCTGGAAGTACTCTACGTTCCGACGATCGGCCGATCGCCAGGCATAGATGCTCTGGTCGGGGTCGCCGACGACGAAGAGCTGCCGGTGGCCTTCGGCGAGGAGCCGGCAGAGGGCGTACTGCGCGGGGTTCGTGTCCTGGAACTCGTCGACGAGGATGTACGCATAGCGGCGGGCGTACTTCGCACGGATGGCCTCGTCGCTTCGGAGGAGTCGCACCGCTTCGAGTAGGAGGTCGTCGAAATCAAGGGCCGAACCCGCCCGAAGTGCCTGCTGGTAGGCGCGGTAGACGCGGGCGGCGACCTCCTCGGCGTAGCTCCCGGCCCGTTCGGCGAACGCTTCCGGTCCCAGCATCTCGCTCTTGGCTTTCGAAATGACCGCCAGGAGCGAGCGGGGCGAGAAGCGGCGGGGGTCAATTCCGAGTTCGGCGAGAACGGACTTCACCAGTGCGACTTGGTCGGCATCGTCGTAGATGGTGAAGTCCGGGTCGAGGCCGATGCGCCCGCCGTCGATGCGCAGCCAGCGGGCGCACATGGAGTGGAAGGTGCCGATGTGCGCGCCCTCGGCCTCCTCGCCGAGCAGCCCAGCGACACGCTGGCGCATTTCGCGAGCGGCCTTGTTGGTGAAGGTGACGGCGAGCACCTGCCATGGTGCGGCGCCGAGTTCCCGGACGACGAATCCCACCCGGTGCGCGATGACCCGAGTCTTGCCGCTCCCAGGACCGGCGAGCACGAGGGCCGGGCCACCCGGATGGGCCACGGCGGCGCGCTGGGCGTCGTTCAGGTCGGCGAGCAGGTCGGCGGCGGGCAGCGACGTCACGCTCCCGAGTCTACCACCAACTGCTCACACGGCTCAGCAGTTTTCGCGGCGCTGCCGCCCGAGCGGTATACTGCCGGGGAGGGCCGCCCCGGCGGCCCGAACTCGCGAGGGTAGACATGCTGCTCGAGTGGCCAGGCGGGTCGTGGGAGGCCACCCTTCGGCTTGTTCTGACGGTTATCGGCATCTACCTCGGCGCGTTGTGGCTCGCGCTGGTTGTGTGGACATACCGAGACATCCGGCAGCGGACGCGAGACCCCATCGCCCAGACGCTTTCGGTCCTGCTGGTGCTCCTCCTGTTTCTCCCGGGGCATTGGATCTATCTCATCCTCCGGCCGCGATACACGCTCACCGAGCTCTACGAGCGGTCGCTCGAGGATGAGGCGCTCCTCCAGGAGTTGGACGCCCACAAGGCGTGCCCGACGTGCAAGCGGCGCGTGCAGGACGACTTCCTCATCTGCCCCTCGTGCCGGACACAGCTGAAGGAGCCCTGCCGCGGCTGCGGGCGGCCATTGGCATACGCGTGGGTCGCCTGTCCCTACTGCGGCCTCGACAAGCCGGCGCGCGAGCGCCCGGCGGCGCCGCGCCCTCCCGCGGGTGCACCCCGCGGTGCCGCCGCCGCACCGCCCCGGCCAGCC
>DAOUCS010000155.1:0-25087 GCA_034431815.1 Dehalococcoidia bacterium | reverse complement strand
CCCGCCCTCGGGCTCTCGGATTCGCTCCTCGAATCGCCTCTGCATGCGGGCGAGCTGCTCGGGGCTCACCGTCGGCAGCGGGAGGTCGGCCGTGCGGCGCGCGATCCGCACCAATGCCGTCAGCTCGGCGTCCGGTGTTGGGCCGGCGTTCTGAACGAGCGCTTCGTGCAGCCGCTGTGCAAAGTCGTCCATTCGTTCATCCCCGCGCTGGTGCGGCTGCAGCGCGGCGCGGCCGCCGATACGTGAGCCTCACCGCCAGCGCCCCTGCCACCCCTGCTGCGCCCGCAAGGTACACGCCCTGCACCCATCCGGCCATCGTGTCGGTGCCGATGAGCACGCCGTGCACGAAGGCGCCTCCGAAAGCGGCGATGGATGTGAGGTGGATGAGCCGCCAGAGCCTCATCCCGATTTGGAGCCGGATCCAGAACGTCGCCGTCGCCAGCACGAAGAGGTAGAGCGTCAGCGTTCCCAACCCCGAGAGCATCGGCTCGTACGAGGCGGCGAAGGGCACGGAGATGCTCAGGACATCGAAATCGCTGTATCCGTCGAACAGGAGCGCCAGGGCATGGGCCAGCGCCAAGGCCAAGCCCGAAAGGCCGAGGGACTGATGGATGGCAAGGAGGCGCGCGCGGCTCACTGCTCCGTCGCCGATGGCTGACGACATCGCCGCCCCGACCGCCAGGGAGGCAGCGAGCGCGAGGTACGAAGCGAGTCCGGCTGCGCGGGAGACGTACCACGCCTCATGTCCGCTGATGCCGCCCAACTCCTGCGCGAGCGGCCTGCCCGCCAACCAGCCGGCTGCCATGCCTGCCGCCCCAGCTGCGAACGCGAGAGACCAAATTCGCCGCATTGGAGTCCCTCAGGAGGCTCGGCTGCGCCGCGCGCGGGGCAGCGGAGCCGTTTGGGCCGAGGGAGTGGCCCGCTGCTGGCCGGTTGGGGTGGGCGCGGTCGCCACCGGAGCATCACCCGATTCGGTGGGCACCGCCGCTGCCTCCTGGAGGGCGGTCGGGACGGCCTGCGTTGCTCCGCTGTCGTCCCCCCTCGCTATGGCGATGAGCATCGCTCCGAAGGCTGCCCCGGTCAGCGACGCCGCGATGACTTTATCGGCTGCGAAGCGGTCGCCCTTCGGCTTCTTCTGCGTCATTCGTCCTCCTCCCAGTCATCGCGCTCTCCGTCCCGATCCCGGTCGCGGTCCCGGTCACGGTGCTCGTCCTCGTCTTCGTCTTCGTGTTCGTCCTCGTCTTCGTGTTCGTCCTCGTCATCGCGTCGGTCGTCGTCATCGTCGTCGTGTCGGCCGTCCTCCCAGGCTGCGGTGTCGTTCTGTCCGGTCAGCGGGGCGGCAAGGCTCGCTCCCGAGCCGGACGCTGCGGCGGTGGTCGCCTCCGCATCGCTTGCGGCGCCGGCGCCCGTGCCCGAAATCGCGGCTGCGGCCCGCTCCCGGGCGTCGTCGTTCTGGCCGGCGAGGGCGTCGAAGCTCACGCCGATCACCATGGCCGAAAGCGCCGCCGCGGCCGCGGCGGCAGCGAGCGAGAGACGGCGGTTCATCAGCAAGACCTCCGTGCAGTGTGTTTCCTCTCAACACATCGCTCGGAGGGGACGGAACGGGTCGCGGAGGCCTGGGTGCCCCCGGGGGCTTTACCCACCCTTTGCGAAGACCCCCGTGCGTTCGCCAACACCGTCGGCCCTGATGGCCAGGATCCCGTCCACAGAGCCCCGCGCACGGTGGAGAGTCTCCGGCCCGCCGATGAGAATCGCCTTAGACCACACTTCGGCCCAAAGGCAGCTCGCAGCCGCGACGGTGACCTGGATGTAGAGACCGTCCGCCGGCAGCCCCGTGCGCGGGTCGATGATGTGATGGGCCCACCTGCCGTCGGCCGTGCGCCATCGTCTCCGCAGGGCTGACGAAGTCGCTAGTGCCCCGGCGATCGTGCCCTCCCAGACGACGTTCCCGCCGAGCGCTTCCACGCCCGCCCGCCAGCCGCCGGCTCCTTGTGCTTCTTCGCCCACGGCGCGCAGGTCGCCGCCGGCATTCACGAGCGCGGCGAACCCATCCTTGCAGAGCAGCGCCGCCGCGCGGTCGACGGCCCAGCCCTTGGCGACGCCGCCCAGGTCGAGCCGGCCAGCCCGCAGCCGGACCCTCGTGCCGCGAAGCTCGACTGCATCCGGCGGATTCGGGACCGGCCGCGGCTGGAGTGCACCCCGAGGTCCCTGGAGCCGTTCGAAGCTCTTGTTGTACCCGGCCGCCTCCAGGGCGTCGCGGACCAAGGGATTCACGAGCCCTCCGGTGGCCTCCCAGGCAGCGATGGCCGTGCGGACGACGTCCGCCAGCATCCAGTCGTCGACTTCCTCCCCCCGGTTCAGTCGCTCCAACGCGCTCTCCCGCCGGAACCGCGAGAGCCGCGTCTCCACCATGCCGAACCATGCCCGGAGCGCTGCGAAGGCGGCCACGGGGCGGTCCGCAGCGCGGACGATGACGTCCACCTCCGTGCCCATGGCCGCGAACGAGTCCTTCCAGAGCAGCTCAGCTGCCGACGTCCTCAGCCTCCGCTTCGTTCTCCAGCGGCTCGCCCTGGAACCACCGCACGACGTTCCGTCGGAAGATGAGCGCCACGCGCCCTTCGTTCCCCTGCGCCGCGGCCGAATTGTGCGGGCTGATGAAGACGTTCGGCATCTCCCACAGAGGAGATTCGGGCGGAAGCGGCTCGACCGCGAAGACGTCGAGGTAGGCACCGCCCAGCCGGCCGGACTGCAGCGCGGCAATCATCGCGCCCTCGTCGATGACTTCCCCCCGGGCCACGTTGAGGATGCACGCCCCTGGGGGCAGCAGCGCCAGTCGCCGAGCGTCGATGAGGCCCCGCGTCTCAGGCGTGAGGGGACACGCCAGGGCCAGCCAGTTGGTGCGCGGCAGCACGCTGTCCAAGTCGCGGGGGTGGATGAGCTCGTCCACCGGCTCGGTGCCCCGGGCCGGACTTCGCCGCACCCCGATGACGCGCAGGCCGAAAGCCCGCGCGAGGCGCGCGATTTCGCTGCCAATAGCCCCCAGGCCGACGACCGTCATCGTCTGCCCCTCGAGGTCGGCTGGTGCTTCCTCAGGCGCTAGGGGTGCCCATTCTCGCCTGGCTTGGGCGTCCAGCCATCGCCGCCACGGCCGCGCCAGGAGCAGCATTCCCGAAATCGCAGTCTGGGCGATGGGCACCGCGGTCGACCCGGACGAGGTCGTGATCCGCACTCCTCTCGCCAGGATCCGCCCGAAGACGGGATGGTCGACCCCCGCGTTGAACACGTGCAGCCACCGGAGGTTGGGTGCCCCCTGGACCGCCGCGAAGAACGAACGCGAGTAGGCCGGATACACGTCGCCGGAGAAGAGGGCCACGGTGAGGCGGGCTCGCTCCCGCACGTCCAGGCGGGCGGCGGGGTCATCGGGGAGGAAGAGCGGTACGAGCTCCCCGCCGGCAGCGCGCGCCGCCGAGGCTGTCTCCTCCCCGTATCGCTCCCACCACCGTCGCGTTACCAGCAACACCTCCTCGCGCGCCATGCTGCTCCTGCCTCACCACCGGTCCCAATGGACGATCTCCTGCACTGGGCGTCGGCTCACCGGGCCGAAGCGGCCCATCGGCCATCCCACCGGGATCATGCAGAACGGCTCCACGTTCTCGGGCAGGCCGAGCACCGCCTTCGCAGCCGGCCTGTCGCTGAAGACGAGGGTGGTGGGGGTCGCCCCCAGGCCGAGGGCCCGCGCTGCCAGCAGGAGGTTCTGGACCCCCGGCCAGATCGAGCCGCCCGCGTTCGCGCCAGCGGCGAAGGTGTCGGGCGGCGGCGTGAGAAACTCGAGACAGGCGATGATGAGCGCCGGGATCTCTGCCATGTGCTCCGCCTGCCAGAGGACCGCTTTGAGCATCCGCTCCCGCTTGTCGCGGGGCTGGTGCGGAAGCTCGGGGATGCGCTGCCCCTGGATGTACCGCTCCACGCCCTTCCGGTTGAGCTCGGCTAGCCGCTCCTTCTGAGCCCGGTCGCGGACGATGATCCAGCGCGCGTTCTGCAGGTTCGAGCCCGAGGGCGCCTGGTTCGCCGCGTCGATGAGCCGCAGCAGCAGCTCCTCCGGCACCGGGTCGGGCTTCAAGCGCCGCATCGCCCGGCAGGTGTACATCACCTCGAACAGTTTCGGCTCGTCGGCCAACTTCGCCTCCTCACGCGTTGTGTGCTCCTATGATGCCCCGCGTCGGTGGGGACGTCCCCCTGACGGCCATGCCAGCGCCGCCCAGGCGAGCAGCACCGCTCCCCAGGCGAAGCCTCCGGCGATGTCCGTCGGCCAGTGAACGCCGGTCCACAGGTTCGCCCAGGCCGTCGCGGCTGTGACTCCGGCGCAGCCAGCGACGATCCACCGCCGCGCCGTTCGGGAAAGGCGCGAGCGCGTGGCGGCCACCCCTGCCCAGCCGTAGCCGACCAGCCCGCTCATCGCGTGACCAGCTGGGAAGCTTGGGCTGGAGTACCCGGCCCGCAGCTCCACCGCCGGCGGCTCGGGGCGCGGCCTTCCTGGGACTTCCTTCAACCCAGTCTGAACCAGCGGGAGCGCGAGAAAGAGGACCGCGGTGACCAAGGCGAAGCGCGGCGCTCCTCGCAACCGGGCCAGAGCAGCGGCGAGAAGCCCGGAAGCGGTCACGGGTTCGGTGGAGGTCAGCCAGCGGATGACGCGCGCTGCCGCCTCCGAGCCCGGCTGGCTCTGCAGCCAGCGCACCGCTTCGTCTTCGTGCCAGAGCGGGCCGGCCCCGCGCGCGGCAGCCAGCAGCGCTGCGCCTACGGCGAAAGCAGCCGCTCCCACTGCCGCCCACGCCCGCTCGGTGCCCGTCATGACCGCTGCGGGAGCCTTGCTAAGCTGGGCATTCGAGCCCCGGTCCGAAAGGCAGGTCTGTGCGCGTACATCGGCCGTTCGAATCGATGCCTCGAATCGCCATTCCCGAAATCCGCCCGCATCTCGCCTACGGACGATACGCCGTCAAGCGCGTGGCGGGCGAGCCGCTCGCCGTCACGGCCGACGTCCTCAAGGGCGGGCACGACATCCTCGCAGCCGAAGTCCGCTACCGCCGCCGCGGCGACCGTGAGTGGCGGTCCGCTCCGATGTCGTACGTCCGCGAGCGCGACGAGTTCGCCGCTGAGCTCTCCTTCGACGAGCTCGGCGTGTGGGAGTACACGGTCGCGGCGTGGACCGACGTGTACGCCACCTGGCTCGATGAGCTGGAGCGGAAGCACGCCGCCAACCGCGACCTCTCCTCCGAGCTGCTCGAAGGCCAGGCGCTCTTCCGCGACGCTGCAGACGCAGCGCCCCCGGCCGCGGCTGAGCGCCTCGAGGCGGCGGCAGCGGCGATCGCCAGGGCGCCGGACCAAGCCGAGGCCGTCCGCCTTGCCGCCGACCCGGAGCTCCGCCGCCTGGCGAGCGAGTACTATCCGCGCCGCGACCTCACCCTCGCTGAGTTCATCCTCCCGGTGGTGGTGGAGCGCGAACGCGCCCGCTTCGGCGCCTGGTACGAGATGTTCCCCCGGTCGGCTGCCGACGACGTGCGACGCCACGGCACGTTCCGCGACGTCGAGGAGCGTCATCTGCCCCGCATCCGCGAGATGGGGTTCGATGTCCTCTACTTCCCTCCGATCCATCCGATCGGCCGCACCAACCGGAAGGGAAGGAACAACGCCCTCACGGCGGCACCGGGCGATCCCGGAAGCCCGTGGGCGATCGGCAACGAGCACGGCGGCCACGACGCCATCGAGCCGCAGCTCGGGACCTTCGAGGACTTCGCCCGGCTGCTGCGCACCGCCGAGTCGATGGGCATCGAAATCGCCCTCGACTTGGCCTTCCAGTGCTCGCCCGACCATCCCTACGTGCGCGAGCACCCGGAGTGGTTCCGCCGCCGGCCCGACGGGACCATCAAGTACGCCGAAAACCCCCCCAAGCGGTACGAGGACATCGTCTCCTTCGACTTCTGGTGTCCCGAATACCCTGCGCTCTGGAACGAGCTGAAGCGGGTCGTCCTCTTCTGGGTCGAGCGCGGCGTCCGCATCTTCCGGGTCGACAACCCGCACACGAAGCCGCTCGCCTTCTGGGAGTGGCTGATCGGCGAGGTGCGAGCCCTCCACCCCGACGTCATCTTCCTCTCCGAAGCCTTCACCAGGCCGAAGCTCCTCCAGGAGCTCGCCAAAATCGGCTTCAGCCAGTCGTACACCTATTTCACCTGGCGGAACACCCGTGCCGAGCTGGAAGAGTACCTCACGGAGCTGATCGCCACAGACCAGGCCGAATACCTCCGACCGAACTTCTTCGCCAACACCCCCGACATCCTCCACGAGTACCTCCAGACGGGCGGCCGCCCCGCGTTCAAGGTACGCGCCGCCCTGGCAGCGACCCTCTCTCCCTCGTACGGCATCTACAGCGGGTACGAGCTCTGCGAGAACGTTCCCCTGCGCCCTGGGAGCGAGGAGTACCTCGACTCCGAGAAGTACGAGCTGAAGGCGCGCGACTGGAGCCAGCCGGGAAACCTTGCCGACTACCTCGCCCGGCTCAACCGCATTCGGCGGGAGAACCCTGCCCTGCGGCTCTACCGGAACCTTCGCTTCCACCACCCCGACAACCCGAACATCATCGCCTACAGCAAGGCCACGCCCGACCTCGCGAACCGGATCCTCGTCGTTGCCAACCTGGACCCGTTTCTCACCCACGAGGCGACCGTGTGGCTCGACGGCGCCACACTGGGGCTCCATGACGAGAGCGTCTACGTCGTGCACGATCTGATTACGGGCGAGCGCTACCAGTGGTTCGGCCGGGCGAACTACGTCCGGCTGGACCCCAACGTCGAGCCCGTCCACCTCTTCCGCCTCGAGGCTCCCTGAGCATGCTCACCCCGCAGCCCGATTGGTACAAGGACGCCATCATCTACGAAGTCGGGGTCCGCTGCTTCTACGATTCCAACGCCGATGGCCAGGGCGACATCCCCGGCCTCATCGAGAAGCTCGACTACATCCAGTCGCTCGGCGTCACCTGCATCTGGCTCCTGCCGTTCTACCAGTCTCCCCTCCGCGACGGCGGGTACGACATCTCCGACTACCGCAGCCTCCACCCCGACTTCGGCACCATCGACGACTTCAAGCGTTTGGTCCATGAGGCGCACGAGCGCGGCATCCGCATCATGACCGAGCTCGTTCTCAACCACACCTCCGACCAGCATCCCTGGTTCCAGGCTGCGCGGAAGGACCGGAACTCCCCCTACCGCGACTACTACGTCTGGAGCGACACCGACGACAAGTACTCCCAAGCGCGCATCATCTTCATCGATACTGAACGCTCGAACTGGACGTGGGATCACGAAGCGGGACAGTACTACTGGCACCGGTTCTTCAGCCATCAGCCGGACCTGAACTACGACAACCCCAAGGTCCAACAGGAGATCCTCGATATCGTCGCCTACTGGCTCGATATGGGCGTCGATGGTCTCCGCCTCGATGCTGTCCCCTACCTGTTCGAGCGCGAAGGCACGAACTGCGAGAACCTCCCCGAGACGCACCAGTTCCTCAAAAAGCTGCGGAAGTTCGTCGACGAGCGTTGGGAGGCCCGCGCCCTCTTGGCCGAGGCGAACCAATGGCCTGAAGATGTCGTGGCGTACTTCGGCGACGGCGACGGCGATGAGTGCCACATGGCGTACCACTTCCCGCTGATGCCCCGCCTCTACATCGCGCTCCGCCGCGAGGAAGCCAAGCCGATCGTCGAAATCATGCAGCGCACCCCCCAGCCGCCGAAGAACGGCCAGTGGTGCCTCTTCCTCCGCAATCACGATGAGCTGACCCTCGAGATGGTCACCGACGAGGAGCGGGACTACCTCTACGAGGAGTACGCCAAGGATCCGCGCATGCGGCTCAACCTCGGCATCCGCCGCCGCCTGGCGCCGCTCCTCGACAACAGCCGCCGCCGCATCGAGCTGATGAACTCCCTCCTCTTCAGCCTCCCCGGCACGCCCATCATCTACTACGGCGATGAAATCGGGATGGGCGACAACATCTACCTCGGGGACCGTGACGGCGTCCGCACGCCCATGCAGTGGAGCGGCGACCGCAACGCCGGGTTCTCCCGCGCCGACCCCCAGCGCCTCTACCTCCCGCCCATTCGGGACCCCGTCTACAGCTACGAGGGCATCAACGTCGAAGCCCAGGAGCGGCTGCCCACTTCCCTCCTCTCCTGGATGAAGCGGATCATCTTCGTCCGAAAGAGCTACCCCCTCTTCGGGCGTGGCAGCATCAAGTTCCTCGATCCCAACAACCGCTCGGTGCTCGCGTTCATCCGCGAAGACGAACACACGAAGATGCTGGTGGCCTGTAACCTCAGCCGTTTCCCCCAGCCCGCCCAGCTCGACCTCCGCGAATACAAGGGGTATCGGCCCTTCGAGGTGTTTGGGCGCGTGCCGTTCCCGCTTATCGGCGAGTGGCCCTACCTTCTCACGTTCGGGCCTCACGATTTCTTTTGGTTCGAACTCCAGCCCGACCCGGGCGCCGCCGCATGACCGGCCCCCTCCTCCCCGCAGCGGGGAGCCGCTCCCTCGGCGGCGTGCTTGGCCGCGACCATCGGCTGCTGGCTGAAGCCCTCGCACGCTGGCTGCCCCTCCAGCGCTGGTTCCCCGCGAAATCGGGCGCGCTCCGCCGGGTGGAGGTCGCTGGCTGGTGTCCCCTCGACGGGCACGCCCGCGCTGCCGTGGTCCTGGTCCGCGCCGAACGCGGCGCGGAGCCGCTCTGGCTCCAGCTCGTCCTCGGGCTCGCCAGGCCAGGCACGGCCCAGGCCGCCGTCGTGGAAGGCCTGGCGCAGCCGCCGGCGCTTCGCGCCCTCGCGCGCTTCGTCACGGGCGGACGAAGCGCCGAAGGCCCGGGGCTCCGTCTCGCGTCGGAATGGAGGGGATCGGCCGGCGCTTTGCCGCCCCGGGCGTTCGCCGCCGAACAATCGAACTCCTGCCTGCGCCTCGGGAGCCGAGCGCTGGTGAAGCTGTACCGGCGCGTCCGCTTCGGCCCCAATCCGGAAGTTGAGCTCCTGCACTATCTCAGCCACGGCGCGGGCTTCGGCGGAGTCCCTCGCTTCTTGGGAGCAGGCAAGGGGGAAGGCGTGGGTGGCTCCTACGATGCCTGGGTTGCCCAGGAGTTCCTCCCCCGCGCCTCGGACGGCTGGACGTGGTTCCTCGGTCGGCTCCGGCGGGCCGGGACGGTGCCCCGCTCCCTCGTCCGCGAGGCGCGCTCCCTCGGCGAGCTCACGGGGGCGCTGCATGCCGCGCTAGCGCAGGCACGAGGACCCGGCCTGACGCCGGAGCCGGCCGCGCCCGAACTCGTCGGCCGGGCGGCAGCGGCCGAGGCCGAAGTCGCCCGCCGTCTTGTGGCGATGCTCGCCGAAGCGGGTCACGATTCCGCGCCCGTCGAACGCGCCGCCCGTGCCCTCGAGCGCTGGAAACCTCCGCAGGGGCCCCTCGGGCTTGCGATCCGCGTCCACGGCGACTACCACCTCGGGCAAGTGCTGCGCTCCCGAGGCCGGTGGTACGTTTCGGACTTTGAAGGTGAGCCTGCCCGCCCCCTCGAAGAGCGCCGAGCGCTCCAGAGCCCGCTGGTCGACGTGGCAGGCATGCTTCGCTCGTTCGATTACGCTGTCCGAACCGCCCGGCCACCGGGCTCCCCGGAAGGTGTCGCTCCGCTTCGCGCCGCCTTCCTCGCCGGCTACCGCGAGGCGGTCGCCGCTGTTCCCGGCCTCCTCCCGCCCTCGCCCGCCTTCGAGCAGTGCCTAAGCTTTTTCGAGCTTCGGAAAGCGCTCTACGAAGTTCGCTACGAAGCCGACAATCGGCCATCATGGATTCCCATCCCGCTCGCGGCTGTCGCGCGCCTCGCGGAGGCCCTGACATGAAGCGGTTCGCGACCCAACCGGGCGCGCCCTACCCGCTCGGCGCCACCTGGGACGGGTCGGGCGTGAACTTCGCGCTCTTCAGCGAAAACGCCGAGCACGTCGAGCTCTGCATCTTCGATCGCCCCTACGGCGCCCAGGAGATCGCGCGCATCCCTCTCCGCGAGCAGACCGACTTCGTCTGGCACGTTTACCTGCCCGAGGCGCGGCCGGGGATGCTGTACGGCTACCGCGTCTACGGCCCATATCGGCCGGAGGAGGGGCTCCGCTTCAACCCCCATAAACTGCTCCTCGACCCCTACGCCAAGGCCGTCACCGGTCCAGTCCAGTGGTCCGAGGCGATGTTCGGCTACGACCCCGCCGCCGCCGCCGCCGACCCTGCCACGGTCGACCTTCGCATGAGCACCCTCGACTCGGCGCCCGGGATGCCGAAATCGGTCGTCGTCGAGTCGGCCTTCTCCTGGGGCGACGACCGCCGGCCTGCCATCCCCTGGCACGACACGGTCATCTACGAGCTGCACGTCAAGGGCTTCACGTACCTCAACCCGGACCTGCCGGAGGAGCTCCGCGGCACGTACGCCGGCCTCGCCCACCGCGAGACGATTCGGTACCTGAAATCCCTCGGCGTCACGGCGGTCGAGCTCATGCCCGTGCACTTCTTCGTGGATGACTGGCACCTCTTGAAGCGGGGGCTGCGCAACTACTGGGGCTACAACACCATCGGCTTCTTCGCTCCCGACCCGCGCTACGCCGCCTTCGGCCCCGAGAACGCCGTTGCCGAGTTCAAGTCGATGGTGCGCTCGCTCCACCAGGCGGGCATCGAAGTCATCCTCGACGTCGTCTACAACCACACCGCCGAAGGCGACCACCTGGGCCCCACGCTCTCCTTCCGGGGCATCGACAACCAGGCTTACTACCGGCTCGTGCCCGGCGAGCCCCGCCGCTACATGGACTTCACCGGCACCGGCAACACCTTCAACATGCTCCACCCGCGGGCCATCCAGCTCATCATGGACAGCCTGCGCTACTGGATCACCGAGATGCACGTCGATGGCTTCCGCTTCGACCTCGCCTCTGCCCTCGCCCGCGAGCTGTACGAGGTCGACCGCCTCAGCGCCTTCTTCGAAATCATCCATCAAGATCCTGTCATCTCCCAGGTGAAGCTCATCGCGGAGCCGTGGGACCTCGGCGAGGGCGGCTACCAGGTGGGGAACTTCCCTGTCGGCTGGGCCGAGTGGAACGGCAAGTACCGCGACAACGTGCGCCGGTTCTGGCGGGGCGACGCCGGACAGGTGGGCGAACTCGGCTTCCGCCTCACCGGCTCCAGCGACCTCTACGCCCATAACGGACGCCGCCCCTACGCCAGTATCAACTTCGTCACCTGCCACGACGGCTTCACCCTCCGCGACCTGGTTAGCTACGAGCGGAAACACAATGAGGCGAACGGCGAAGGAAACCGCGACGGCACCGACGCGAACTGGAGCGAGAACTTCGGCGTCGAGGGGGACACCGAAGACGAGGGCATTCTCCGTGCCCGCTTCCAGCAGATGCGGAACTTCATCGCGACGCTCTTCGTCTCGCAGGGAGTTCCCATGCTCCTCCACGGCGACGAGGTCGCCCGCACCCAGCGCGGCAACAACAACGCCTATTGCCAGGACAACGAGGTTTCCTGGATGCCCTGGCAGCGGGACGAGCGCCAGCGCGCCCTCCTCGATTGGACGCGCCGCCTGGTGGCCCTTCGGAAGCGCAACCCCGTTCTCCGCCGGCGCGGCTTCCTCCAGGGCCGCACCGCGCCCAACGGGGAGAAGGACATCGCCTGGCTTCGCGAAGACGGCCGGGAGCTCTCAGACGCCGATTGGGCGGACCCCGAGCGGCGCGTCATCGGCCTCTGGCTCTCCGGCGCCGCGGCCGATCTCGTCGACCGCGAAGGGCGTCCCATCACCGGCGAGACGCTCGCCATCCTCCTGAACGCCTCGAAGAAGGCCGTCGGGTTCCACCTTCCCGCCGCGCCCGATGGGCGTGTTTGGTCGCTGGTGCTCGATTCGGCCCGCCCGGAGCTCCATGAGGGCGCTGCAACCTACCGCGGCGGCGCCGTCTACCCCCTTGCCCCGCGGTCGCTCGCCATCCTCGAGCACGCCACGGAACGCCCGGCATGACGCCCACGCCGGCGGCCTTCCAGGCGATTCTCGAAGGCCGGAGCCACGACCCGCACGCATTCCTCGGCATGCATCCCACGCCCTCCGGCCTCACCGTTCGTGTGTTCGCTCCGGGCGTCGACCGCGTGACCTTCCTCCCGCCGAGCGGCCCCGAGCGTCCCATGCGCCGCACCCATCCGGAGGGGCTCTTCCAGCTCTCCCTCCCGGGCGAGCGGACGCCGTTCCCCTACCGGCTCCGCTTCGAGGCGGACGGCCTGCGGTGGGAGCGCGCCGACCCCTACCGCTTCCTCCCCACCATTGCCGAAGAGGACCTTCGCGCATTCGGAGAGGGCCGCCACGACCGCGCCTGGCGGGTCCTGGGGGCTCATCCCGGCACGGTCGACGGCGAGCCGGGCGTGGCGTTCGCCGTCTGGGCGCCGAACGCCCGCGGCGTTTCGGTCATCGGCGACTTCAACGGGTGGAACCGGCGTGTCCATCCCATGCGCGTCCTGGGCAGCTCCGGCGTGTGGGAGCTCTTCGTTCCGGGCATCGGCCCGGGGGAGCGGTACAAGTTCGCTGTCCTCGGGGCCGACGGCGTGCTCCGCGAAAAGGCCGACCCTTTCGCCTTCTTCCAAGAACTCCGCCCGAAGACGGCCTCCGTCGTGTTCGCCAGCGGCTTCAGCTGGAGCGATTCCGATTGGATGGAGCGTCGCGCCGCCGCCGACCCCTACCGTGAGCCGATGAGCATCTACGAAGTCCACCTCGGCTCGTGGCGGCGCCGCCCCGATGGGACCTGGTACAGCTACCGCGAGTCCGCCGAGGCGCTTGCCGCCTACTGCCGGGACCTCGGCTTTACCCACGTCGAGCTGCTCCCTGTCGCCGAGCACCCCTTTGACGGCTCCTGGGGCTACCAGGTAGCGAACTTCTTCGCCCCCACCAGCCGCTACGGCACTCCCGACGACTTCCGGGCTTTCGTCGACACGCTCCACCGCGCGGGCATCGGCGTGCTCCTCGATTGGGTCCCGGCCCACTTCGCCACCGACCTCCACGGCCTCGCCCGCTTCGACGGCACCTGGCTGTACGAGCACGAAGATCCGAGGCGGCGCATCCAGCCCGATTGGGGCACGTACAGCTTCAACTACGGCCGGAACGAAGTCCGCTCGTTCCTCTTCTCCAACGCGCGTTACTGGCTCGAGGAGTTCCACATCGACGGCCTCCGGGTCGATGCCGTCAGCTCCATGATCTACCTCGATTACAGCCGGAAGCCCGGCGAGTGGGTTCCGAACATCTACGGAGGGAACGAACATCTCGAAGCTATCGATTTCCTTCGCCGCGCGAACGAGCTCGTGTACCGCGAGGTTCCCGGCGCCGTCACCATCGCCGAGGAATCGACCGCATGGCCCGGCGTCTCCCGCCCCACGTACGCCGGCGGCCTCGGGTTCGGGTTCAAGTGGAACATGGGCTGGATGCACGACACGCTCTTCTACCTGTCGCGGGACCCGATCCACCGCAAGTACCACCACAACATCCTCACCTTCTCGATGCTCTACGCCTACAGCGAGAACTACATCCTCTCGCTCTCGCACGACGAGGTGGTCCACGGCAAAGCCTCGCTGCTGCACAAGATGCCGGGCGATGAATGGCAGCAGTTCGCCAACCTCCGCCTGCTGCATGCCTACCAGCACGCCTGGCCGGGCAAGAAGCTGCTCTTTATGGGGGTCGAATTCGGCCAGCGTAACGAATGGAATCACGACCGCGAGCTCGAGTGGCAAGCCCTTTCGTACTTCCGGCACGAGGGGGTGCAGCGGCTCGTCCGCGACCTGAACCGCCTCCACCGGACGCTTCCCGCCTTCCACCGCTGCGACCACGAGCCACGCGGCTTTGCCTGGCTCGACTTCTCCGACTGGGAGCAGTCGGTCATCGCCTTCGTCCGGCGCACGGGCGACCCGGGCGACGACGTGGTGTGTGTCTTCAACTCCACCCCCGTGCCCCGCTTCGGCTACCGCATCCCCGTCCCGGCGCCTGGACCGTATCGGGAGATTCTGAATACCGATGCCGACGTCTACGGCGGCAGCGGGCTCGGGAACCTGGGGCTCGCGGTGGCCGATCCGGAGCCCCGGCTCGGCTGGCCCGCGTCGATGGCGGTGACGCTCCCGCCTCTCGCTGCGGTCTTCTTCGCGCCCGTCCGGTAAGCGGGATGTCGAGCGCAGTTGTGCCAGGAACCTGCAGGCGGCGATGGTCGCGGGCCGGTGTCGGCTCCCTCGAAGCGGAGCGCGGGGTTGCCGGTACGAGCGCGTGTTGCTAGTGAGAAGTAGCTGGTAAGCGTTACTGGTCGCTCACCTCGTGTGCCATTGAGGAGGCGTGCGATGAAGGGAACGGCTGTTCGCTGGGTGCTGCTGCTTGCGGTGGTGATGGTGGCGGCTGTGGTGAGAGGGGGTCGTGAAGGGGTGGTGTCGGCCCAAGGCGCGGGAGAGGTGGAGTACGACCTGGTGCCCGGATGGAACCTGGTGATGTGGCGGGGCGTACGGACGGCGGTGGACGGAGCGGACGGGCTCGGGAGCGTGGTGAGCAGCATCGGTGCGGTGTACGGGTTCGATGCGGCGCGGCAGCAGTGGCTGGCGTGGTTTCCTGGCGGGGGAGCGGCGAACAGCCTGCAGGAGCTCGAGCCGTGGCAAGCGTACTTCGTAACTTCGTGTCGGTGCGCGGCGGGTCGGCCCTCCGGCTAACAGTTCCGGCGGGCGTTACCGGGGTGAGCCTCGTGATGGATTGGGAGCCCCTGCGGCAGGCTGCGTCGCCGAGCGGCCAGGACGGCCCCATCGCCCTCACCGGCACCTTCCAGGGCACCCCAAGCGCCCCCCTAAGGCTCCAGCTCAGCTACCGGCCCAAAGGCGGGGACTGGGGCCCCTGGGAGGACAAGGCCACCTTCACCGTGGAGGGGAACCAGGTGCGGGCCACCCTCCCCGCCCCCGGGCTGGACCTCCCCGTGGGGCTGGACGAGCTCGGCAAGGCGGTGCGGGCCCGGGTGGTGCCGGGTGGTGATGGGGGAGCGGGTGCTCTCGGAGAGCGAGGAGATCCTTCTCGCTCGCTTCAACCCCCTCTGGGTAACCCGGCTCGACAGGGACTTAATAATCGAACTCTCCGCCCAGGGGGGCCTGGCGTGCGGCTACTACCCCACCAACAACCGCACCGTGGTCTGCCTGGACGCGGAGACGGGGGCGGAGCGCTGGCGCTCCGCCCTGCCCATCGCCCTACGGGACATCTTCGTGGCCGAGGACGGGACGGTGTACGTGGGGGGACCAGAACGGCGTAGGGGCGGTGCTGGCGCTCCGGGAGGGGGCCCTGGTCGGGCGCTGGGATCTGCCAGACTTCTTCTTCGTGAGCGCCCTGGCGGTGGAGGGGGATACCCTCTATGCCGGGGGGCCCCGGCGGACCACCGCGCCCTGCGGGAGCACCACCCGCACCATCTACCAGGTGCGCTTCGCCAAGTTCCAGCTTTCGGAGAGCACCGCCACCCGCCTGGCCCTCCACGACCCGAGCCCGGAAGACCTCCAGGAGATCACCTCCCCCCAACGGATGCACCTCGCCGGACAACGACTACAGCCTCTACAACTCCTCCAGCACCCCTGCCCTCAAGGTGGTGGACGGCAAGCTCTACGCGCCTTTCAGCTTCGGGAGGTACTGGGATGGGCAGGATATCCGGTCGGGCATCGGGTGCATGGGCTTCCTGCGCCTGGACGCGGCCACCTTCGCCCGGGATTGGCTGGTACGCTACAGCGACCGCCCCGGGGCAAGGGGCGAGGCCAACTGGAACCGAAACTGCAGCGAGGCGGAGGGCAGGTGGGTCAGCATCGGGCGGTTCATCTTATTTTCCCCTCCGAGCCCTGCCCTCTGGTCCACCCCTTCCAGCTTTGACGTGGGGCCACAGCACCTCCACGCCTCGTACATGGGCCGGGAGGTGGTCTCCAGGGAAAGCGGCGCCCGGACCACCCTCCCTGGGGAGGACCACACCTACCTGCTCTTCCTGGACGGCCTCGAGGGGGGCTTTGCCCGCTTCGAATACGACAGCGACCGGCGTCGCCTCGAGGCCTTCCCCGGAGGGACCGGAGGGCCCTATGACCTCAACCTGGACCTGGGGCCCAGGGCCTCCCGGGTCCGCCTCGCCCGCGACGCGCAGGGCAGGGCCTACGTCTTCGGCCAGGACCAGAACGGCCAGGCCCTGGTGGCCCGCATCCGATAGTCCTAGTCGCGTTGTGCCTCCGTGACACAGGATGGGCGGGGATGCGCGGCGCTCGCTCGTTCCGCGTCCCGCCCGAGCGGGGAAGACACGACGCGGGCGCGAGCGTCCCGCCGGCGGCTAAGGGGCTCCATCCCCTGGTGCCGGCGCAGTGGCGCAGGGAGAGGGAGGACGCTGCCGATGGGGCGAGGTCGATATCCCGACGGTTGCAGCGGCGGAATGCAGCTGTTCGTGGGAGGCTCGGGTGGGTTCCGATGCCCGAACAGCGTGCTGCGATGTTCCCGATTCGAGAGGCTGGGCCCGCGGACCGATTCGCGCGCGGCGTCTCCCTCCACACCTCGTGGGACAGTCGAAGGCAGAGGGCTAAGTGAATGGGTTCTATGGTGTGGCCCTTGGAGATGCTGATCGACGTTCGCGAGGCTCCGTGGAATCCGAGCTGGCTTCCAGCTTTTCTGGCAGGGTACCTGCTTCTCTTCCTTGCGGTCCGAGCGTGGGGGTTCGCTCGTCCGACGCGTGCGCTTGCGCGAGCACAGCTTCGAGGCCTCTGGGCGGCGTGCGTTGGAAGCGCAGCAGCGCGAGCGGGCCAGCCTGGAGAAGAAACCGTGCGGCACATTCAGGCGCTCCTGCGGTCGGCAGGGGTGCTTCTGGGCGAGGATATGGCTTCGGAGTCTGGAGGCCAGACTAACGCGAACGCCGAACGAGGATGGCTTGGACTGCGAGCGGCAGGCGAACGAGCGGGGCGGTTTGCGGTGGAGGTAGCGTACGTGCTCTCGTGGAACGGCGCCCGCGAGATGGCCTCGAGGAGGCTCATGCATCGGGCCGAACGGGTAGCAGTGATGCTGCTGGATCCGGACGGCGTTCGCGCCAGGATTCGCCAGGCGCAGGCGGAAGTCGATGAGCTCGCAGATAAAGCGTTGGCCGCCTTCTGGCGTCGGGAACTCGCCGCTGCCCTCGGAGACGGGCATCGACCGAGTACTGAAGGCGAAGGTGATGCACGTAGGGGTCGGACGCGTTATCGCCGCAGCAAGCCGTCCTCGCTTCGTTCCTGGCGCACCTCTTCGACGCTCGCGACAGCAAGTTCGACAGTCCCCTGGCCGTGCAGAACCGGGGGAGCTTCCTGCTCGTCCTCGGCCTGGGGCTCGCGCTGGCTCTTTCCTCGCTTCAACTCTCCATGCTGGCAGTGCCGTTAGGGGTAGCCTTCTTGCTGGGGTTTTTGGGAGGCGCCTTGTCGCGGCTGGTGCGGGAGGTTGCCTCCGGACGTCTCCCGACGGACTACGGCGCGTACTGGATTCCCGTCTTCCTCGCCCCGGTCCTCGGGGGCCTGGCGGCGATCGGCGGCTATCTCCTCATCGAGGCCTTGCTCAGCGCCGAGCTCCTCGGCGGGGGCGTGGCACGTGTAAAGGATCCACCGGGTGTGCACGGGCTCTTGGTCGCGCTCGGCTTCTCCGAACGGCTCCTGCGGGGGCTTACGCGGAGGCTCGAACAAGGACTGATTCCGCCCCACGTCTCCTCCGAAGCGACGGCGAGCGCATCGGGGTCCGCTGCTGGGGGGAGTGAACCTGACTAGGAACGTCCGGCTGCGGAGCGGTCAGCGCTCGGAGCCGTCGACGATGTGCGAGGGACACGCTGGTTGGGAGAGGCTCTCCGGACACCTGTTCCCGGGCGTGCATGGATTCGGAAACCGCTGGGCTATGCCCAGGTCGGGAATTGCGGCCTGGTTGATCGGCGAGAGCCCGCCCGGGAAATCTCCGCCGTGTACTCCCGGCGATGAGTGCGTACTGCGTGGCGTCGGATTCCCCCGCTTCGCGCCGGCGCGTTAGGCGGGAACGAAGAACGCCGTGCAGCGTGCGGGGAGCATCGCCCGGTGCGTGTCGGGGTCCACGATGGGCACCGCTCCGTTTCCCCCTGTTGCGGCATCGTTCGAATGGAACGCGACCCTCCATGCTCCCGCCGGCGGCAGCTCGACGCGGCGCCGATGCCCGAAATTCGCGGCGATGAGCCGCTCGCTTCCGCCTGCCTTCACATGGACCACCACGGCCTCCCCTTCGGCCCAAGCATCGAAAGGCGCGGGGGTGCGCCGCGCCGCTGAAAGCACCGGATCTTCGCGCCGCATCCTCAGCAGCCTCCGAACGAACTCACGGTGGAGGCGTCCGTAGCCGACCGCCGCCTGGCTCCAATCCAGCTTCGAACACTCGAATGCTCGCGGGTCGTCCGGGTCGGGCAGCGCTTCCAGCCCGGCATCCGTCCCGCGGAGCCCAGCCAGCTCGCGGCGCCGGCCCTGCCGTACGGCCTCTGTCCGTTCCGCCGGAGGGTCGGCGAAGTAGAAGAAGGGGCTGGTCGCGGCAAATTCCTGGCCCTGGAAGAGCAACGGCGTCTGCGGCAGCAGCAGTACCAGCGCCGTCGCCGCGCGCAATGCGCCGCGTCCCAACAGGGTCGGGAGGCGGTCCCCGAGCTGTAGGTTGGCCACGTGGTCGTGATGTTCGAGCGCGTAGACGAATTGGTACGGCGGCTGCCGCCGCGCAGCCGTGCCCCGAAGGGCTCCGAAGCCGGGGTCCCGCTGCCCTTCGAACAGCCAGCCCTGGACGATCGTTCGCGCTACCTCGGCGGCCGAGCCTGTGAACCCTGCCGTCCGCCCTTGCCGGGCCTCGTCGAAGAGCGCCGTGACGGCGTGGCGGAAGTCGTCTGCCCAGACCGCGTCGCACCCGAGGCCGCCTTCGGCGACCGGCGTCAAGTAGCGGACATCGTTCTCGTGCGTCTCCGCGATGAGATACAGCCGCCTTCCCGGCAATGCCCGTTCCAGCGCCGCTCGGAGCTCGGCGATGATGTGCCGCGGCGATCCGTCGGCGATGGCGTGCGTTGCGTCGAGGCGGAAGCCGTCCACCCGGTATTCGCACGCCCAGTGCAGCAGGCACTCGGCGACGTGCTGCCGAACGTGCTGGCATCCCGGGCCGTCGAAGTTCAGCGCCGGTCCCCACGGTGTCCCTCCCCCGCGCTTGAACCATTCCGGCGCGAACGCTTCGAGGAAGCGCGCGGAGGGCGCCAGGTGGTTGAAGACCACATCGAGAATGACCGCCAGACCCGCGGCATGCGCCGCGTCCACGAATCGGCGGAGACCCTCCGGACCGCCGTACGGCTCGAACGGAGCGAAGGGCAGCACCGGATCGTACCCCCAACCGCGGCTGCCCTCGAAGGCCGCGACAGGCATCAGTTCGACGGCGGTGAAGCCCACCGACGCGAGCGCTCCCAGCTGTGCCGCCGCGGCATCGAAGGTTCCCTCAGGGGTCCAGGTGCCCACGTGGACCTCGGCGATGACGAGCTCCTGGGGAGGGGGCGGTGTCCAGCCCTCGCACGTCCACCGGAATACCCGCGGATCGACAACCTCCGAAAGGCCAGACGGACCTTCGGGCTGCCGGCGCGCGCATGGGTCGGGGAACGGTCCCGCTCCGTCGAGCAGGTATCCGTAGCGCAGACCCGCTCGCGCGCCTTCGAGGCGGGCCCGCCAGTAGACACCCTCGCGCTCCATGGGCACCGTTCGGCGCCTACCGTCGGGCTCTTCCACCAGGAGCTCGACGCGCGCGGGGCGGCTGGCCCACACCTGGAAGGTGACGCCCTGGTCGTCGGGAATTGCGCCGAGCTGGGGCGCCCACTGCACCATTCCGCCGCCGATCGTGCGGCACAGCCGCTCCGAAGGCGAGCCGGCGCTTATCCCCCGGGCCGGGCGTTCACGGGCGCGCGTCCGACGATGCCCGCCGCTTCCAGCTCCGCGATCTCCTCCTGGCTCAGCCCCAAGAGCCCGCCCAGGGTCTCCTCGTTGTGCTCTCCGAAGAGCGGCGCGTGACGGCGCGGCCTCGGATTCGCCTCCATGAGCCGCCAGGGGCTGCGGGGCTGCCGCCAGGGCTTCATCCGCGGGTGCGGCAGGGTGACCCAGAACTCCCGTGCCACCAGGTTCGGGTCATCGTGGATGGCTTCCGTATCGATGACCGGCGCCGCCGGGATCCCCATATCCTGGAGCACCTGGGCGGCCACTTGCGGCCGGATTTGCGCCGTCCAGGCCTCGATGTGCCTGTCAAGCTCGTCGTGACGAGCCTTGCGCTTGGCCAGTGCCAGGCCCGCCAGCTCAGGCCTCCCAATCGTCTGGGCCAGCTTCCGCCACTCTTCATCGCTTCGGACGGAGATCGCTACCCAGCGGTCCTCGCCGAAGCACCGGTATACCCCCTGGGGCGCGAACCGCTCGTCGCGGTTGCCGCGGTGGGGCGGCACTTCGCCCCGCAGCGACGCCCGCACGAATGCCTCGCCGATGAGCGTCGCCATCACCTCACGCTGGGCCAGGTCGATGAACGCGCCTTCACCCGTGCGGCGCCGGCGGATAAGCGCCAGCGCCACTGCACCTGCCGCGGCTGCGCCCGCCACCGGGTCGCCGTAGGAGATACCCGTCTTGTACGGCACGCCGTCATCGCCGTACCCGGTGAGCGAGGCCAGGCCGGCCATCTGTTCGATAATCGGTCCATACCCGACGTAATCCCGTTCGGGTCCCGTCTTGCCGAATCCGGCCATGCTCACCAGGATGATGTCCCGCTTCCGCTCCCGTAGCACCTCGTACCCCAAGCCCAGCTTCTCCAGCACGTCGGCCCGGTAATTCTCGATGACCACGTCGGAGCGTTCCACGAGCCGGAGGAAGAGCTCCCGGCCGCGCGGGTCCCCCAGGTGGAGCGTCACCGACTTCTTGTCCCGGTTGTAGTCGTTGAAGTAGTACGAGCAGTTCCAGAACTCCTCGACTCCCGGCATGGGTATGAGGGTCCGCACGAGGTCCCAGGCCTGCGGAGACTCGACCTTGATGACCTCGGCCCCCATCTCGGCCAGGATTTTCGTCGCGAAGGGCCCGGCCCACACCATCGTCAGGTCGGCAACCCGGATGCCCTCCAACGGAAGCCGCTTCATTCCGCTGCCTCCATGCCAAGCCACTCCCGGAGCACGGCGGCGGTGCTCGCGCCCGGCGCCTCCAGCCGTCCGGGCTCCCACGACAGCCCGAGGAACGGACGCCCGGGCACACGGGCGCTTCCCGCGGCAGTTTCCACCGTGTCGAAGAATCCGCGTGCTGCCAGCCCCTCGCTCTCCAGCAGCTCCAGCGGCGTCATGACTGCCCCGATGGGCACCTTGTGCTCGCGGCCGAGCGCGAGGAGCTCGGCTCGCGTCCGTTCCGCGAACCAGCCGTACAGGATCGCCTGCAGCTCGTCGTCGTGCTCCGCACGCTGGACGAAGTCGCGGAAGCGTTCATCCTGGAGCACGGGGTCGCCGACCATCGCAAACAGCGCCGGAACTTGGCGCTCGAGGGCGCACACGCCCGCGTAGCCGTCGGCGCAGGGGTACAGTCCCCACACCGCTCGCACATGGTTTCCCGTACGCGGCGAAGGGCCGCCCTCGTACTCCGAGCGGGGCCCGTGCAGCTCCAGCATCCCCGCCTGAATTTCCTGGATGGCCAGGTCGATCCAGTCGCCTTCACCGTTGACGAGCACTCCGAAATAGGCGGTCACGGCGGCCGAGAAGCCGTGGAGCCCCCCGAGGTACAGGGCCTAGCTTCCGCCGGTCTGGAGCGGCGGGCGGCTCGGGTGGCCGGTGAGGGAGTGGATGCCTCCCGCCGCGAAGGCGGTAAGGTTGGTAGCTTCCCAGCCTGCGTACGGTCCCCGCTGTCCGAACGGCGTGATCGACACGATTACCAGCGAAGGTTTCTCTGAACGGAGCTCCTCGGGCGCCATGCCCCATGCGGTCAGCGTGCCGGGCTTCCGGTCCTCGACCATGATGTCGGCGGCGAGGGCAAGCCGCCGCAGCGTGGCCGGCTCGGCGACGGCTACCCGCCGCTTCCCCGCGAGGAGGTAGATTGCCTCCTCTTCGGTCAGCGCGTCGGGCGGGCCCTCCGTTCGAACGACCTCGGCTCCGAAACCGGCCATCCAACGCGTTGCGAAGGCAGCCGGAATGCCTCCCCCGATTTCGAGCACGCGAACCCCCGCAAGCGGACCCCCTCTCATACCGGCCGAATTCTAGCGAACCTTCGGTGCTCGCGAAGGTTCTACCTCCGCCTGGCCTTGGCGAGCAGCTCCTCGGCGAGCTCGCGGCCGAGCCCGGCCCAGGCCTCGACGGGCCCGCCCACCTTCGAACGGACGATTCTCCCTCCGGCGGCGATGAGCCCGTGCAGCTTCAAGGTGCTGCCGAACACCTCTGCGTAGGCCGCGGCTGGAAAGCTGCAGCCGGCTTCGAGCCTGGCGAGGAACGCCCGCTCGGCGCCCACGGTGGCGCGCAGCAGCGGATCATCAATCGCACGGGCTGCTGCCAGGGCATCCTCGTCGTCCGCACGGCACTCGACCGCCAGCGCTCCCTGGGCCGGGGCGGCCAGCATCTCCTCCGGCCCGAAGATCTGCGCCGCTTCGTGTTCCAAGCCCAATCGGCGGAGACCGGCCAGGGCAAGCACGGCGGCATCCACCTCGCCCTCTCGCACCTTGCGGATGCGGGTGTCGACGTTTCCCCGCATCGGCACGACGTTCACGTCCGGGCGGATCGCCGCCAGTTGGACGGCCCGGCGCGGGCTGCCGGTCCCGATTCGTGCGCCCGCCGGCAGTGCGCGAAGGGGCTGCCCCGTGCGGCTGACGAGCGCGTCGCGCGGGTCCTCGCGTAGCGGCACGGCGGCGATGACCAGTCCCTCGGGACGAGCGGTGGGGAGGTCCTTGTAGCTGTGAACCGCGAGGTCGATCCGCCCCTCACGGAGGGCATCCTGCAGGGCGCTCGTGAACCAGCCGCTTCCTTCGCGCACGGGCGACGCCTGATCGTTGTCGCCGCGCGTAGCGATCGTCACCACCTCGATGCTGAGGTCCGGGACCGCCCGGCGCAGGGCCGCCAGCACGAGCTCGGTTTGCACGCGCGCAAGCGCGCTTCCCCGTGTACCGATGCGGAGCGTGCGTCGCATCACCCGCTCCCTGCGCGGAGCTCGGCGAGCGCCCGGTGGGCTGCCATCACCGCCTGGTCGATGTCGGCCTCGGTGTGGGCAGCCGATACGAACCAGGTCTCGAACTGCGACGGCGGCAGCAGCACGCCGGCGTCCAACATCGCACGGTGGAAGCGGGCGAACGCGGCCGAGTCGCACTCCTTCGCTTCGGTGAAGTTGGCTGGAGGCTGTGGCCGGAAGAAGAGCGTCAGCATGGACCCCACGCGAACGACCGAGGCGGGAACCTCGCTCCGGCGGATTGCCGTCTCGAGGCCGTTCTCGAGGTGCCGTGCGAGCTGCTCGGCCCGGCGGTACGGCTCTCCGCCCGCCAGGGCGTCGAGCACGGCGACGCCCGCTGCCATCGCCAGCGGGTTCCCGGCGAGCGTTCCCGCCTGGTAGACGGGCCCCAACGGTGCGAGCAAGCCCATCACCTCGGCGCGGCCCCCGAATGCGCCGATGGGCAGCCCCCCGCCAATCACCTTGCCCAGGCACACGAGGTCGGCGTCGGGCAGCAGCCCCGACAGCCCGTAGCGCAGCCGGAAGCCGGTGATCACTTCGTCGGCGACGAGGAGCGCTCCGTGCTGGTGGGGAAGTCGCCGCAGCGCATCCAGGAACTCCGCCCGAGGCGGAACGAGTCCCATGTTGCCTGCCACCGGTTCGACGATGACCGCAGCGGTCTCCTCCCCATGAGCCTGGAACCACCGCTCCAGCGCCTCGGCATCGTTGTACGGCAGGACGGCGGTGAGCCGTGCGATATCGTCCGGAACGCCCGCCGAATCGCTCAGCCCGAAGGTGGAGAGCCCGCTCCCTCCCCGCACCAGCAGTCCGTCCGCGTGACCGTGGTAACAGCCGTCGAACTTGACGATCACGCTCCGTCCCGTCGCAGCCCGCGCCAGCCGGATGGCGGTCATCGTCGCCTCGGTGCCGGAGTTCACGAAGCGGAGACGCTCGAGGCCCGTCGCCTCCGCGATGCGCCGTCCAAGTTCCACTTCCAGCGGTGTCAGCGCCCCGAAGGCCGTGCTCCTGGCGGCCGCCTCGGCAATTGCCCGCACCACTGCCGGATGGGCGTGGCCCAGGATGTGCGGACCGAAGGCGCCGATGAAGTCGACGTACTCCTGTCCGTCGGCGTCCCACACCCGCCCCCGTTCGCCGCGCGCGGCCACGAAGGCCTCGCCGCCGACGGAGCGGAAGGACCGCACCGGGCTGTTGACGCCGCCCGGGAAAAGCCGCCGCGCCGCCTCGCGCCAGGTAGCCGATTCGCTCATCGCCGATTCCCCGATGATGCGGCCGCCCGCGCCCGCAGGTAGGCGTTGCGGAGCGGGTTCCCTTCGGCCTCGAAGTCAGCGAAAGGGACCGAGGGGTCGTCGGTGCCGGGCACGGCGCCCTCGCGCTCCCATATCGCTGCCTCCCGGCAGAAGGACACGAGCACGCTGCACGGTTCGGGACAGGGAATTCCGCTGGGCTCGGTGAGCTGCCGTTCAGTCCACACGGGGACCCGCACGCACGCGCCGCACACCACGGCCGTCGCGAGCTCACGCCCCTCCTCGGAGAGTTCGGCAGCGACCTCGTAACGGCCGCTCTGGCGGCGCAGCACCGCATCCAGCCTCACCACGCGAAGGGATCCCTCCGTCAGTTGGCGGATGTGAACGAGGGCCAGCGGGTAAATCGTTTCGATCACCCGCTCCAGCTCTTCTCGGTTCCGGCACCGCACGAACCATCCTCGCGGCATTCCCCGCGCGCCTGAGAGTGGCCGGTACCGACCCGATTCGTCGAAGCGCACGGTGGCCCTGACCGCGCCCTCCTCCGGCTCCACCTCGCGCGGCTCGTCGCCCTCC
>DAOUCS010000154.1:0-22815 GCA_034431815.1 Dehalococcoidia bacterium | reverse complement strand
AGTGACGGCGGGAGCTCGCCCGTGAGCTGCCGGACGCCCACGACGGAGGAGAAGGTGTCGGGGTCGCGCAGCACGCGCACGCAATCCGAGTACCGGGCGACCGCCCAGAGCCCTGTCCCGCCGAGCTGCGTAACCGGCGCGGTTCGGCGAAGCTGGGCGAAGAAGGGGTACGGGTTCGCCCCGATCCCCTGCAGCAGCCCTTGGAACCCCGGCGCGGTCGGCTGGGTCATGGCTCACCTCCGTGAGGCGCCCGAACGTAGTTCGCGCCTGCGAAAAGAATAACGGATGGCAGGAACGATGGAAAGCCGAGAAGGAATACGTCCGACCGTGCTCGACCCGGCTCTCCTCGAGCGCGCGGCCTACGCCTACTCCCGCGCCATGACGGTCCTCGACCCGGTTCGACTGGAGGACTGGGATGCTCGGGGGGTTACCCTCGGTCAGCTCCGGCTCCTTTACATCCTCTTCGCCGAAGGGAATGTCCCCGTGGGATACCTCGCCGAGCGGATGGGGGTCCGCCCTTCGACGGTCACGGGGATGATGAATCGCCTCAGCCGCCAGCGCCTCATCCGGCGTCGAACCGACCCGCGTGACCGGCGCGTCGTGCGCGTCGAGCTGACCCCAGCCGGGCGCGAAGCGGTGTGCGAGCTTTCCACCGCGGCCACGAACTATCTCGGCGAGCTCCTCGCCCGGTTGCCCCAGCCGACCGTCGAACGGCTCGTGGAGGGTCTCGAGGCGCTCGTCGACGCCGCTCGCGCGCGCCAGCAAGAAGGCCGCAGCATCCCGCGCGATGCCGGTACCGATCGCCTATCGGAGGGATAGAAACCGCAGTCGTCTTCGACCTGCCGTCGGATGCGAGCGGGCGCTACGCTGGCTCCCGATGCCCTTCTTCAACCCCGCTCGTGCGGCCTACGTCGAAAACCCGTACCCGTCGCTCCACCGGCTTCGCCGCGAGGCGCCGGTTTGGCGCAGCCCGGATGTGGGCGCGTGGGTCGTGACCGCTCACGCCGCCTGCGCCGAAGTGCTGCGCGACCACACCCGCTTCTCCTCGGACCCGGCGGTGGCGAGAGGCGTCGACGCCGCCCTCGTAGCCCGGCGGCGGGAGTCGATCCCGTTCGGCGAGGTGCCCTCCCTCTCCTCCATCGACCCCCCAGCGCATGCCCGACTCCGTCGGGTCCTGGCGGGACCGTTCTCCCCCGCTGCGGCCGAGCGGGTTCGAGGTGTGGTGCGCGAGGTGGTGGCCGACGTTCTCGACACCATGCCGGCGGACGGTCCGTTCGATGCGATGGCGTCGGTAGCCGACGTGGTGCCCGAGCGGGTAATGCTCGCTCTGGCCGGAATCCCTCCGGAGCGCCGAGAGGAGGTGGGCCGTTGGCTTCGCGCCATCGCCCGTGTCCGCGAACAGGTGAGCTTCGACCCGGTGGAGCTCGCCGATGCCCGCCGGGCCGCGCCGCTCCTGGCGGGCTTCGTCGAAGAGGTCAGGAGCGCGCGGGAGCAGCATTCCCCGAACGTGCTCCGCGAGCTTCTGGAGGCCGAAGGGGACGGCATCATCACACCGGCGGAGCTCATGGCCTTGCTCGTGCACGTGGCCGTCGTCGGCACGGGCCCTCTTGCGGGGCTCATCGGCAACGCCCTCGTTGCCCTGGCGTGGTTCCCGGAGGAGCAACGCCGGCTCCTCGGCGGTGAAGTCTCGTGGGAGGACGCCGTGCACGAGTTCCTCCGGTACGACAGCCCGACCCACGCGGTGCCCAGGGTCGTACGCCGCGACACGGAGTTGCGGGGGGCGTGGCTCCGGGCTGGCGATGTGGTCTACGCGATGGTCGGGGCGGCGAACCGCGACCCCGCGGTGTTCCCCGAGCCCGACCGGCTGGACCTCTCCCGTGACGCTCGTGCGCATCTCTCCTTCGGTGCGGGGCCTCACTTCTGCCTGGGGGCGCCACTCGCTCGCATCGTGGCCGAGGAGACGCTGGCGCCGCTCCTCCAGCGGCTGAGAAGGTATCGCGTGGTGCGGGTTCGTTGGATGCACCCTTTCGAACTCCGCGCACCGAAGGAGCTCGTCGTCCAAAGGGGGCCTATTAGACGCGGGGGCGTGGCGGTTGGGGGAAGCTGCGCATCGGCGTCAAGGCGTCGGCATCGATCTCGATGAGCGCGGGCGCGCCCTCCGCTACGGCTGCCGCGAACGCGTCGCGGAATGCTGCCGCGCTGCCGACGCGCTCACCGCGGATGCCCATCGCCCGGGCGAGGGCCGCAAAGTCGGGCGTCGCCAGGTCGACGCCGATGGTTCGCCCCTCGAACGTCCGGGCCTGAATGGAGCGCAGGACGCCGTATCCGTGGTCGTTGAAGACGCAGAGGATGACGGGGAGCCGGTACTGGGCGAGCGTGGCCAGCTCGCCGACGCTGAGCATCAGCCCGCCGTCGCCCTGGATGACGGCGGCCCGTCTGCCGGCCGCGGCCGCGCCGATAGCGAGGGGGAGCCCGGGTCCGATGGCGGCCGAGGCGGGGTAGATGGACGTGCGAGGTTCGAGGATGGGGAGGAGGCGGTTCCCCCACAGGTAAGCGGGAATGGTCGCGTCCCGGACGATCACCGCATCGCGTGGGAGGAGCTCGCGGATGGTGTCCATGATCGCGGCGTGGTCCGGGCCGATGTCCTCGCGGATCTGGCTCCGGGCGGCGTCCCGCGCCGCGACAGCCGTGGCCGTGAAGGCTGGGTCGTTCGCTGGAGCGTCCAGCCGCTCCAGAAGCGCCTCCAACGCGACCCGGGCGTCGGCCACGACAGCCGCCGCCGCGGGGTAGTTCCGTCCGATGACGCTCGGGTCGGCATCGATGTGCACGATCGGCATCGAGAGGGGGAGCGACCAGTTGCGCGTGGCCCCGCCCTGGAAGCGGGTGCCCACTGCGACGAGGAGGTCGGCGCCTTCGAAGACCGCTTGCATTGCGGGATGGGCGGTGAGCGGCCCCATGGCCAGCGGGTGGTCTTCGGAGATCACCCCCCGTCCGTTCACCGTGGTGAAGACGGGAGCGCCGAGCCGCTCGGCGAGCTGGCGGAGGGGAGCGGAGGCGTCGATTGCGCCGCCGCCTGCCCAGAGCACGCGCCGGCGCGTCTCCCGGAGGAGCGCTAGCGCCCGTTCGAGCGGCTCCCGATCGGGGCGCTGGGGCGCCGGTCGGTCGAAGGGCGGGACGACGACGGCGCCTCGACGATACTGGAGGTCGATGGGTATCTCGACAGCGCCCGGCTGCGGTCGGCCGTCGAGGATGTCGCGCGCGACCTCGATGACCGTGCGGGCGATGGCCTCGGTCCGGCGCACGCTCTCCGCTCGACGACACACCGTCCGGAGCATCGCGAGCTGCGACTCCGCCTCGTGGAGGAATCCCTTCCCCTTGCCGTACCAGATGGTGTCGACCTGGCCGGTGATCAGAAGGACCGGACTGGAGGCGGCTGCTGCTTCGAAGAGACCGGTCATCGCGTTCGTGGTGCCGGGCCCGGTCGAGGCGATGGCGACTCCCAAGCGCCCGGTGGCCCGGGCGTACCCGTCGGCGGCGTGAACGGCCGCCTGTTCGTGCCGGACCGCGATCGGCTCGATGGTTCCGTCGCGGAGGATGGCATCGAAGATGGGGATGTTGTGGACGCTGACAATGCCGAAGACGCGGGTCACGCCGAGCGCCCGCAGGGCAGCGACGACCGCCTCGCCGCCGGTCCGCTCGGTCATGTCTCGGCCGGGCTGAAGGCAGGGTCGTCGGGATTGCGGGCGATAGCCCTCGTGAGCAGCGTGCTGTAGATGCGGGCCACGTCTTCGGGCGTGAGGCGCCCGTTCGGGTCGAACCAAGCGGAGAGTCGGACCTGAGCGCCGAAGATGATGTAGGCGGCCATGAACGGGTCGGTCTCGATGAACTCGCCGGCCTCGATCCCCTTCCGGATCACGTCGATGTAGGTGTACTCGTACTCCTTCAGGGGCGGCTTGAGGGACTCCTGCACCTCTTCTGGCAGCTCTCGTGTCTGGGTAGCCGAGATTTCGGCGGCGCGGCGGTCGCGGATGAGGAAGAGCACGCTTTCGCGGATGAGCGTGCGGAGGATCTCCCGGTAGGGCCATCCCTCGGCCGTACCGCGCGCGACGATGCTGCGGGCAAGGTCACGGATGTCGTCGAGGTGGCGGCGGATGATGGCCTCGAGGATGGCGTCCTTGGAGGGGAAGTAGTAGTAGAGCGAGGAGACGCGGATGCCGAGTTCCGCCGCCAGGTCGCGTACGGAGGAGCGGCGGTAGCCGCGGACGAAGAGGCGCTCTGCCGCTTCGATGACCTCGTCGATCCGGGTACCTGGCCCGAGTTCCGGCGGGAGAGCGACCTCCGAAGCGGTGCGCCTGTGGGCGCGGGCACGGCGGGCCGAGCTCACGCTGCAACGGTACGCGTATGCGCCCGGAGAATGCAAGCCGGTATCGAGCGAGCGCTTGACAGGTGATCGAACGCTCGTTAGGCTACCCCGTCGAGATGGGTAGAGCAGCGCCAACGCTCGCTCGTGACCAAGGGGAGGGAAGTCATGAACGGTATGGGAGGGCCTAACCGCGGCGGCCTGCTGCTGCGCCGCCGCCAACTCTTGCGAGGTTTCGGCGTAACCGCCGCTGGCGCGGCGGCCGCCGGGATCATCGGGTGTGGAGGAGACGAGGGGGCACCGACGGCTCCCCCCGGCGGTACTGCGACGGCCACTGCAGGTACGGCTGCCCCCTCGCCCTCTCCCACCGAAGTGAAGCCGGTGCGCGGGGGAGTCTACCGGCTCGCCTATCCCGGCGACCCCACCAACCTCGACCCGTACGCGGGCACATCCTACACCACGACGCAGATCTGCGCCTGGGTCTATAGCCGCCTCGGCCGTTGGATGACCGGGCCGGGTATCGACCCGGCCGCCTACGTCGTCGAACCGGACCTGGCCGAGAGCATCGAGGCCGACCCGGATGGGATGCGCTATGTGGTGAAGTTGCGCGCCAACGCGAAGTGGCACCCGCCCATCTCGCGCCCGGTGGATGCGGAAGATGTGGTCTTCTCCTGGAAGCGGTACACCGGGCAGATTCCGGGCACGCCGGCGAACGCCGCTGCCCCGCTCCTCAACCAGTACCTGAAGGAAGTCGTGGCCGTCGACCAGCGCACCGTCGAGTTCCGGCTCTCCAAGCCGCGCGGCGAGTTCCTCTCTTCGGAGAACAAGTTCCTCTTCATCATGCCCAAGGAGACAGGCCAGGCGTTCGACCCCGCCAAACGGATGGTCGGCACCGGTCCGTGGATCTTCGAATCGTACCGGCCGGGCGTGGGCATCTCCTTCGTCCGCAACCCGGAGTGGCACCTGGGGCCCGACATTCCCTATTTCGAGCGGGTCGAAATCAGCTTCATCCCGGAGTACGCTACCCGACTGACCCAGTTCCTCGCCGGGAACCTGGACGAAGTGGACGTCCTCGGCCAGGACCTCGGCCGCGTCCTCAACGACCGCCGGGGAGGCCAGATCTACGTCGGCGAGTCCATCCTTCCGGGGAGCTACATCTCCTTCCAGGGAGGGCCGGAGGCTGCCAACGCACCTTGGCGCGATGTGCGGGTGCGGCGCGCCGTGTCCATGGCGCTCGACCGCGACGCCATGCTGGAGGCCGCGTACAACCTCAAGCAGGCCGAGCAGCTTGGCCTCCGGGTCTACCGCCGCTGGAACAACGACGTCCCCTCCCTCGAAGCCTCGCACTGGCTCGACCCGAAGGGCGAGTTCCGCTACAAATCCGGGGACCCCGTCATGACGACCGAGAACCAGCGATGGTTCCGCTATGACCCGGCGGAGGCGAAGAAGCTCCTCGAAGCTGCGGGCTATCCGAACGGGTTCCGGGCCAAGCTCCATTACACCAGCGCTCGCTACGGGCAGGCCTACAACATCCTCACCGAACTCATCCAGCAGTACTGCGCTGCTATCGGGATTCAGCTCGAGCTCACCGATGACGACTACAGCGCGGTCTTCGTGACCAAGACCGCCCGGGGCGAGTACGACGGATTGGCGCACATCCCCCGCGGGGCGGGCGCCCGCTTCCAGTTCGAGGCGTACTACAAGCCTGGCGGAACGCGGAACAACGCCAAGGTTGAAGACCCGGCGCTCGTGGCGCAAATCGACCGCATGCTCGAGGAGCGCGACCCCGAAAAGGCGCGCCAGATGATCCTCGAACTGCAGAACGTGACCGTCGAGAAGATGTACTACGTCCAGATGCAGCTCGGGGCATCGGGTGTCTACACGGCGTACGGCCCTGATATTCGCAACGCTCTTGAGCATCAGGTAGTCGCGTTCGACCAGGGTAACGAGACGATTCCGTACTACTGGAAGGCACCGGCCTGATGTCGGCGTACATCGTTCGGCGGCTGCTCTTGGCAGTGCCGACCTTCGTCGGCATCACCATCGTCGTCTTCGGCGCGGTGCGTTTCCTGCCCGGCGACGTCGTCGACCAGATGCTCGGCGACTACGGGGCGCTCTCGCCGGAGCTGCGCCAGCAGCTCCGAGAACAGTATTCGCTCAACGAGAGCATTCCCCAGCAGTACGCCGAATGGGTGGGCCGCATCGCCCGCGGCGACCTCGGAACGTCGATCGTCAGCGGCCGCGAGGTGGTCACCGAACTGAAGACGCGCGTCCCCGCCACCGTCGAACTCGGCGCCCTCGGGCTCCTCTGCTCCGTGGCCGTCGCCATCCCCATCGGGGTCATCTCGGCCGTGAAGCAGGACACGCTCGTAGACGCTCTTGCCCGGAGCGGGGCCATCATCTTCCTCTCCGTCCCCAGCTTCTGGCTGGGACTCCTCACCATCACCTACGGCTTCCAGTGGTTCGGCTGGGCGCCGCCCATCCAGTTCCACCAGTTCTGGGAGAGCCCGAAGGAGAACCTGGGGATCGTCATCGTGCCCGCAGTCATTCTCGGCACGGGCCTCGCGGCGACGACGATGCGGCTCACCCGCTCGACGATGCTCGAAGTGCTGCGGGAGGACTACATCCGCACAGCGCGGGCGAAGGGGCTGCGCGACCGGGCTGTCATCTGGCGGCATGCGCTCCGGAACGCCGTCATCCCCGTCATTACCGCCATCGGGCTCCAGGTGCCGGTCATCATCGGCGGCACGGTCATCCTCGAGCGCATCTTTTCAATCCCGGGGATGGGGAGCTATCTCCTCACCTCGCTCTCGCTACGCGATTACCCGGTCGTCCAGGCCATCGTGCTCCTCTCCGCAACCGTGGTTCTGCTCACGAACCTGGTCGTCGACCTCTCCTACACGGTCCTCGACCCGAGGGTGTCGTACAGATGACGTGGGAAATTGAAGCTGGCCGCGGGGTCGAGCTGCCGTGGGCGGGAGCCGGGCCGGCCGGGCGGCTGCGGAGCAGCATCCTGAGGCTGGGCCGGTGGGCGCGGCGCCGGTGGCTGGGGGCGTTTGGGGCACTGGTCATCCTCGTGCTGATCGTCCTCGGAGCGATGCCCCAGGTCTTCGCACCGCGCCACTACTCGGAGGATTTCGATGTCAGCCGGCGGCTCGAAGCCCCGTCCTCCGAGTTCTTCTTCGGCACCGACCAGCTCGGGCGGGACGTCTTCAGCCGCGTGGTGTACGGTGCGCGCACGAGCGTCGTCATCGGCTTCGGCGCTGTCGCAGTCTCGATGGCCGTTTCGACGCTGTTGGGCGTGTGCAGCGGCTACCTGCGGGGGAAGACGGACATGGTCCTCCAGCGGTTCGTCGATATCTGGATGGCCTTCCCCGGGCTCATCTTCATCGTGTTCGTTGTCTCCATCTTCGGGAACAGCACGCTCACCATCATCGCCACGCTCGGCCTCATCTACGGCATCGGGTCCTCGCGAGTGGTACGCAGCGCAACCCTCTCCGTCGCGGCGCGGTCGTACGTCGAGGCGGCGCAATCCATCGGTGCGGGGAGCGTTCGCATCATGGTTCGCCACGTGCTGCCGAACGTCGTGCCGGTGGTCCTGGTCACGGCGTCGGTCCAGCTCGGAGCCGTCATCCTGGCGGAGTCGAGCCTCTCGTTCCTCGGCTTCGGGACTCCGCCGCCCTTCCCCTCGTGGGGTCGGATGCTCCAGGAGGCGCAGGGGGTCATGCAGCAGCACCCGCACCTGGCGCTCTTTCCTGGTGCGGCCATCGCCCTGACGGTCTTCTCCTTCAACATGCTCGGGGACGCCCTCCGCGATACGTGGGACCCCCGGCTCCGCGGCCAGTAGAACCAGAAGAGGGAGGTCGTGCCATGACAGCGAACGGTGACGGCGGCATCCGCGGTCGGGTCGCCATCGTGGGGATGGGAGTGGCCAAGTCGGGGGAGCGCTGGGACTGCGGTCCCGAGGACCTCCTCCGGGAGGCGTGGCGGGAGGCGATGGCCGACGCCCGCATCGGCCCCGAGGACATTCAGGCGGCGTTCGTCGGAGGCCTCGCCCCGTGGCAGTTCAACCTCGTCACGGGCGCACGGGAGATTCCGGTTTCGGGCATCGAAAACGCGTGCGCTACCGGCGGTGATCTCTTCCGCAACGGGGCGCTCGCCATCGCCAGCGGAGCCTACGACGTGGTCGTCGTGGCGGCCGCGGGCAAGCAGCGCGACGCCGGCACGACGGGAATCGTGATGTCAGGCGACCTCTCCACGGTCGGGATGGAGGCGATCATCCACAACGGGTCGGTGCCGCGGAACTTCGCCCTGTACGCGACCCGCTACATGCACCACTACGGCATCAGCTACGAGGAGCTGCGGCGGGTGCTCGCTCGCATCGCGGTGAAGAATCACCGGCACGGGCTGTTGAACGAAAAGGCTGCGCTTCGGAAGGAAGTCACCCTCGAAGAGGCGATGCAGGCCCCCATGATCGCCTGGCCGCTCAACCTGTACGACTGCTGCGCGAACGTCGACGGGGCGGCCTGCGCCGTGCTGGCCTCGCCGGCGGTCGCCCGGCGGCTGCGGGACGATTACGTCCTCGTGCAGGGCATCGGCATCGCGAGCGGCTGGCGCGAAGGCCGCATCCGCCGCTCCTACACCTTCACGATGTTCCCGGAGAACGTCCTCGCTGCGCAGCGGGCGTACGCCGAGGCCGGGATTCGCGACCCCCGCGCCGAGCTCTCCCATGTCGAGCTGCACGACGCCTTCACGGTGAACGAGCTGGTGGACTACGAGGACATGGGCCTGGCTCCCAGAGGCGAAGCGGGCCGCCTTGTGGAGGAGGGGTATTTCGATCTCGGCGGGCCGCTTCCGGTGAACACGGACGGCGGCCTCAAGTGCACCGGCCATCCCGTTCCGGCGACCGGCTTGAAGCAGCTGTACGAGTGCTACCGACAGGCCCAGGGGACCGCCGGGGCCCGGCAAGTGCCGAACGTCCGCCTGAGCATGGCCCACAGTCAGGGTGGGCTCACCGGGTCGTTCACGACGACCGTGACCATCCTTTCGCCGCGCGACTGAACGCGAGGGAGCTGAGACCAGGAAGGAGGCTGGTATGCGGCGTCGGGTAGCGGTGGTGGCAGCGTGTTGCTCGCGGGCAGGCGCGCGGTACGGCGACAGCCAGGAGGACCTGCTCGTCGAGGCTGGCCTCGCTGCGCTGGGCATGGCGGGTGTCGGGCCCGAGGAGATCGACGCTGCCTGGTTCGGCTGCACCACCGTTTCGGCGAACCACGCCCTCCTCAACTTCTCGCTCAAGCTTGGCTACACGCCCATGACCAAGGTCTCGAACGCCGGAGCCACCGGTGCCGATGCGCTCATCCGGGCCGCGCTGGCTGTTGCCAGCGGCGAGGCCGAGGTGACCCTCGTGGCCGGCGTCGAAAAGCGCACCGATGCCGGGCTTGCCGATGGACAGGAAACCGACCGCGTGTTCTCCCCGGCGGCCGTCGGCATCGAGGCGATGCTGCGCGACGTTCACCCCGCCTCGTTCACGGCGCTCTACCTCCGGCGTTATGGAGCTGCGTACGGGGTAAGCCTGGAGCGCATCGGCGAAGCTCTGGACGCCATCGCCCGCCGAAGCCGTGTCCGTGGTGCGACTACGCCCTGGTCGGCTTGGTACGGGGCCGGCGCCGAGCGGCCCGAGGACTCGGGCCCGTATGTGGCCCCGCCGCTTCGCCGGGGACACTGCGCGCCGGCCTACGATGGCGCCGCCGCGCTCGTCGTCACGTCCGAGGAGTGGGCCCGCCAGCGGGGGCTCCCACACGCCGTTCTCGAAGGTTTCGGGATGGTCTCGGGGGCGCTGGAGGGACGCTTCTCCCGGCGGTACGCCTACCTTGGCCTACCCGAGTTGCGCGCAGCGGCAGCGAAAGCGTTCGCGGCAGCGGGCGTCGAGGGATGGGATGCGGTGGACCACGTGCAAATCTTCGACCGCACCGCCGGCGACGAGCTGCTTGCGTACGAAGACCTCGGTCTTGTGCCCGACGGCCGCGCCGTCGACGCCGTGCTCGATGGGGCTTTCGGGCTCGAAGCGCGGCTCCAGGTGAACACCGACGGAGGGCTGTTGTGCTCGGGGTTCCAGGCGGGAGCGTCGGGCATCCGACAGGCGGCGGAGGCCTACCTCCAGCTCACCGGGCAGGCGGGAGCCCGGCAGCTTCCTCACGCGCGCCGCAGCGTCGTGGCTGCGGTCGGCGGGACGCTGGGCGCGGCCACGGCGATTGTGTCCGTCTTGCGGAGCGGGGAGTGAGATGGGCTGTCATCAGGGGGAGCTGCCATGGTGAAGGTCATCACCGCTGAGGAAGCAGCACGGCTGGTCCCTTCGAACGCCACCGTCACGGTGAGCGGATTGCTGGGGAACATGGTGCCGGAGGCGATCCTCGAGGCCATCGAGCACCGCTTCCTCACCGAGGGCGAACCGCGCGGCATTACGGAAATTCATCCCTGGCTGTACGGCTGGGAGGACCATACCGGGCTGAACCGCTGGGCCCATGAAGGGCTCCTGCGCCGAATCATCGGCAGCACGTTCATCCTCCCTACCTGCAGCAAGACGGCTCCGGTCAACCGGTTCATCCTCGAAGGCCGCTGCGAGGCCTACTGCTGGCCGGCCAACGCCATCTTCCAGATGTTACGGGCCGTCGGTGCCCGCCGACGAGGATTCGCCACCACCGTTGGCATCGACACCTTCGCCGACCCGCGCCGCGGGGGTGGGAAGCTGAACGCCAGAACGTTGGAGGACCTCATCCGCCTCGTGGAGATCGATGGAGAGGAACACCTCTGGTACCCCTCCATTCCGATCGATGTCGCCCTCATCCGAGCTACCAGCGCCGATACGGCGGGAAACCTGAGCTGTGAGCGCGAAGGGCTGCGCCAGGCGATCTGCGTTCAGGCAACGGCAGCGAAGAACTCTGGCGGGGTCGTCATCGCTGAAGTGCGGCGAATCGTCGAACTGGGGACGGTCCACCCGCTGATGGTGGAGGTCCCGGGGCACCTGGTGGACTACGTGGTGGTGAACGAGCAGGCGAAGCAGTGGATGTACGGCCAGAACGCCGGTGACGCGGAGGCCACTATGGGCGAAGTTCGTATCCCGCTTCCGCCGCTAGCCTACCCGCCGCTCGATGCGGAAAAGGTGGCGGCCCGACGCGCCCTCTGCGAGATCGGCGGCCCGGGACGCGTGATCAACGTGGGGGCAGGAATCCCCACCACGCTCATGCCCATCACCGCCGTCGAAGAGGGCGTCTACGACGACATCGTGTGGAGCGTCGAGCACGGCGTGTTCGGCGGCTACTGCCTCGCCGCCACCCACTGGAACCCGACCGCCATCACCTCTCCCGCTTGGCTGTTGGACTACTACCACGGCGGAGGGCTCGACGCTGCCTTTCTCTCGCTCGCGCAGGCGGACCGCTTCGGAAACGTGAACGTCGGGCGCTTGGGCGACCAGCTGCCGGGGCCTGGCGGCTTCACCGACATCGCCGGTTCCGCTCGGAAGGTCGTCTTCGTCGGCACATTCAGCGGCAACGGAATGGAGGTCGCGGTGGGCGACGGCCGGCTGAACGTGCGCTGTGAAGGGCAGGCCAGGCGCTTCGTCCCCGATGTGGAGATGGTGTGTTTCAGCGGGCGAAGGGGGCTCCAGCTTGGCCAGGAGGCGCTCTACATCACCGAGCGGGCCGTGTTCCGGCTGCGGCCGGAGGGACTCGTTCTCGAGGAGCTCGCGCCGGGCATCGACATCCGCCGCGATGTCCTCGATCGGATTCCCTTCGACGTCAAGGTCTCGCCCGACCTCCGCCCGATGGACGAACGGCTCTTCCGAGAAGAGCCCATGTTCCTGGGACTCCAGTGGCGGGAGCGGCAACGGGCGGCCGCCGGCTCCGGGGTGCGGTAACGCTGGGATGAGAGGAGACGACGGGATGACGAACTGGGACGTGGGCATCGTGCGAGCGGAGGTGTACCTTCCCCGCTTCCGCATGACGCCGGGAACCATCGGCTGGAACCGGGCGACCCAGCGGGTGGTGGCCAACTACGACGAAGACGCACAGACCATGGCCGTGACTGCCGCCCGCGCCTGCCTTGCCGGCCTGTGGGGCAGGGAGCGCGACCGCGTCGATGCCCTGTTCGCTGCCTCGACGACCTTTCCACAGATGGAGAAGTCTGCCGCAGCTTTCATCGCCCTCGCCTCGGACCTGCAGCACGACGTCTTCACCGCCGATGTCACCTCGACGCTCCGAGCTGGCACGTTGGCCCTCGGCATGGCGGCTGACCGCGTGGCGGCGGGGCGATCCGGCCGCGCGCTGGTGGTCGCCAGCGACTTGCGGATCGTCGAGCCGGAATCCGAAGCAGAAGCCTGGTGCGGAGACGCCGCCGCCGCTCTGCTCATCGGGAGGGACGACGCCATCGCCGTCATCCGCAGGAGCGCTCACGTTGCCGACGAGCTGTACGGTCTCTGGCGGGGCGAGGGCGAGCGCTGGGTGCGGTCGTGGGAGGAGCGGTTCGTCGCTGAAGAAGGACTCTTGCGGGCCGTCGCCATGGCGGCAGCCGAGCTCCGCGAGGGGGGCTTCGACCCGGCGGAGGCCGACCGGGTGGTCATCGCCGCGCCCGATCACCGGCGCCACCGGGATGCCGCCCGCGTCCTGGGCGTGCCCCGGGAGCGGCTGGCCGATCCGCTCTTCGGGCTGCTCGGGAATACTGGCGCCAGCTTCGCGCTCATCCAGTTGATCGCTGCCCTCGAATCGGCGGCGCCGGGCGAGCGGATCCTCGTCGTGAACTGGGGCGATGGCGCCGACGCCTGGCTCTTCGAAGCCACCGAGCGGATACGCGATTGGCAGGCGAACCGGGTGCCGCTCCGGCGGCGGCTCGAGACGGGACTGCACGTGCGTTCATATAACGAGTATCTGAAGTGGCGCGGGCTGACCGCCGGCGCGCAGCCCGTGCGGCAGGCGAGCGTCTCGGCCTCGGCCCTCCATCGTGAGGCGGACGAGGTGCTGCGGCTGCACGGTACCCGCTGCGCCGACTGCGGCGCGGTGAGCTACCCGCCGCAGCGCGGTTGCCCGGAGTGCCGCTCGTTTGCCGAGCCAGCGTCAGTACCCCTGGCCGACGAGCGGGGCGAGGTGTTCACCTACGCCATGGATTACATCACGCCCGGAGTCGACGTGCCCCTCGTCCTCACGGTCGTCGACCTGGCGAACGGCGCCCGCCTGGTGCTGTTCATGACGGACCGGGACGTCGACGAGGTCCGAATCGGCTTGCCGGTCGACTTGCGGCTGCGGCTCTCCCACGCCGCGGGGTCGATGCGCTCCTACTACTGGAAGGCGGTGCCGGCGGCCGACCATGGGCCGACGTCCGAGGCCGCCCCGGCCGCTGCGTCGGCCGATGGGAAGAGGCCCCTGCCGGCCCCTGGGTGAGGTGGGTGGCGTGCCGGCGTTGACGAGCGTGCGTTCGTTCGATAGAACTTGGCCAACCAAGGAGGCTGCGACGTGACCATGCGAACCGGAGAATCGTACCGCCAATCGATCCGCGACGGACGCGCCCTCTACCTCGAAGGTGAGCGGGTGACCGACCCGACGGAGCACCCTCTCCTGAAGCCCTCGGTCGATTGGATCGCGGCCACCTACGACCGGCTGGCGGCGGGCGGACGGAACTGGATCTTCGAGCCGCCGCGGAGCCAGGGCGAGCTGCAGGCGCAGATGGCCTTCCTGCTCGAGGCCGACGACACCGCCGCCTCCACGGCCGGCTGCGCCATGCTGCGGGAGCTCGCCGAGTCGCCTGGCGTGCACGGGGACCGTCTCGCGGCATTCCTGGACCGGGTCCGCAGTGAGGATCTGCGAGTGGCGAATGCGGTGCTCGACGCGGGCGAGGGCGTCCGCATCCTCCGCCGCTCGCCGGAGGGGGTGGTGCTCTCCGGGGCGAAGCGGCATGTCATGGGCGCCTCCCTCGTCCACGAGATCCTGGTCGTGCCGTCGGGGAAGGTGCCCGCAGACCAGGCGGACCGCGCCGTGGCGGCCGCGGTCGGGGTGAACGCGCCAGGGGTGCGGGTCGTCAACGTGACCACCGCTCCACGCGCGCAGGACGCGCGGCACTTCCCGCTCAGCCAGGTCCGGAGCATGCCCGACTGCTTCGTCGTCTTCGACGAGGTCTTCGCGCCCTGGGAGCGCGTGTTCCTCGACGGCGACGCGGAGGCGAGCGGCCGGTTCGCCGAGGTGCTCGGGACGTGGGAACGCGCCCGCGCGGCTGCGTGGATGGCCGAGGAGGCGGAGCTCATCTTCGGCCTGGCTCAGACCATCGTGGAGATGAACGGCGTCCCGAACGCCAGCCACATCCTCGACAAGCTGAGCCACATGGCCGTGTGGGCGACCATGTGCCGGTCGGGCTGGGAGGCTGCCATCGCCAACGCAGTGACCACCCCCTCGGGAACCGTGCTTCCCTCCGACCTGCACGTCTACGCCACGCTCGCCTACGGCCGCAACCAGTACAACGAGATGGTCGGCTACCTGCACGACGTCTCCGGCGCGCTCGTTCTCACCTGTCCCAGCGTGGCGGACTACGACAACGAGGCGACGCACCACTACATGGAGAAGTACCTGCGCACGATGAAGGGCGTGACCGGCTGGGACCGGATGAAGATGTTCCACCTCATCCGCGACATGACCGCCGACCACTATGGGGGCTGGGCGAAGGTCGTCCAGCAGTCCATCGGCGGCGGCCTCCACGGCCAGCGGATGGCCACGCTCCGCCTCTATCCGAAGGAGGCGGCCAAAGCGAAGGCGCGGGTGTTCGCTCGCGTCGAGGAGCGCCAGCCCCAGCGCCGACCGAAGACTGCTTAGAGGAGGACACGAGCCATGATGACGGGAGAGCAGTACAAGGCGTCGCTCCGGGATGGCCGACGCACCTACCTGGACGGCGAGCGGGTCACCGACCCGGCGAACCACCCCCGACTGAAGGTCGCCGTCGAACGAGCGGCCCGCGTCTACGACAGCTTCTACGACCCCCGGCCGGGTGCCTTCAACCCCGTGTACATCATGCCGAAGTCCGTGGAGGAGTACGAAGAGCGGCGGGCACTCCTCCGGAAGGGCGAAACCGACATGACCCTGGGGACGACGGGTGTCGTTCTCCTCGCCTTGGCGACCTCTGCGCCCGAGTTGGGCCACCTGAAGCCCGAATACCGGGAGCGCATCTACAGCTACATCGAGTACGTCAAGGAGAACGACCTTCGCTGCGCCGAGGTGGTCACCGACGCCAAGGGCCATCGGAAGCTGCGGCCCAACCAGCAGGACGACCCAGACTTCTACGTCCACGTGGTGGACCGGACCAACGACGGCGTCTACATCACCGGCGCCAAGATGCACATCAGCGGCGCCTCCCTCGACCACGAGCTCGTGGTGCTGCCCACGAAGGCGATGCGGCCGGGCGAGGAGGCGTACGCCATCGCCTGCGCCGTCCCGGTCAATGCGCCGGGGGTCACCATCATCGACGCCACCTACGCCCCCTACGGCGAGTACGACCCCCGCGACTTTCCGGTGAGCGGCACGCGCAACTGTCCCGAGGGCTTCGTCGTCTTCGACCACGTGTTCGTTCCCTACGAACGCGTCTTCCTCGACGGCGAGACCTCGCATGCGGCGGTGCTGGCCCACTCACTCGGTCTCTGGGAGCGCGCCGAAGGCACGCTGCACGCGGCCGACGACGCCGACCGGATGGTGGGCCTGGCCGCTCTGCTGGCGGAAGCGAACGGCATCGCCGACCAGCCGCACGTGAAGGACCGGCTCGCCTGGCTCGTGGTGTACGCGACGATGTGCCGGGCGGCGGCCGAGGCGGCGATGCTCCACGCCCGGAAGACCGAGGACGGGCTCCTGACGCCGTCGCCGCTCTACGTGAGCGCCCTGAAGTACTACCGCTCCGAAATGATGGCGAAGGTGCTCGACATCCTCCACGACATGGGAGGCTCGCTCATCGTGAACGCGCCCCGCTGGGGAGACTACGAGAACCCCGAGCTGCACGCCGCTCTGGCGAAGGCGTTGGGGACGGAACCGTTCACGGCGGAAGAGCGGTTGCAGCTCTTCACCTATGTGCGCGACACCACGGCCGATGCGTACGGAGGCTGGTCCTACGTTACCGGCCAGCTCGCGGGGGGCGGCCAGCACGCCCAGCGGCTCGTGGCCATGCGCCAGTACGACCTGGAGCGGGCAAAAGAGATGGCGCGGCGGGTGCTGAAGAGCGCCGGCCGCACCGAGGAAGGAAGCGCTGCGGGGCTCGTGTAAACGCGGGCTGTCATCGGGGGGAGCAGAGCACGACCTCGGAGGGAGGGACAGCAGCATGACGGGCTCATCTCGCACCAACTCAGCGGCCGGCTGGAGAGCGCGGCGCTGGCCGCGCCGGCGCGTCCTCCAGACGGGAGCTATCGGAGCAGCGGCGCTGCCGCTCGGCCTCGCCGCCTGCGGCGACGACGAGGAAGAGGCGCCTTCGCCCACGCCGGCGGGTCAAACGCCCGCAGCGGGCGCCACGCCAACCCCGACGGAGGCACCGCGGCGCGGAGGCGTGTGGCGCATCGCTATGGCCGGCGACCCCAGCGCGCTCGACCCCATGCAAGGCACGGCCCTGCCCACGCACCAGCTCGCCGGCTTCGTCTATAGCGGGCTCTTCCGCTACAAGGCGGGACCCGGGGTCGACCCCACGACGTACGAAGTGGAGCCCGACGCGGCGGAGGGCTTCGAAACGCCCGACGGCATCGAGTACATCGTCAAGCTGAAGCCGAACGTCCGATTCCACCCTCCCGTCGATCGGCTCATGGACGCCGAGGATGTGGTCTTTTCCTGGCGGCGGCTCATCGGCGAGATCCCGGGTTTCGCGGGCGCGCCCTACGCCGCCACGCCGAAGGCGTACATCGACCGCATCGAGGCGGTCGACGCACGCACGGTCCGCTTCCGCTTGAAGGCCCCCCGGGGCGACCTCTTCTCCTACGAGAACAAGTGGTACTGGGTGATGCCGAAGGAGACCGGCACGGCGTTCGACCCGACGAAGCAGCTCGTCGGCAGTGGACCCTGGATCTTCGAGTCATACACCCCCGGCAGCGTCATCAAGCTGCGGCGGAACGACCGGTGGCATTTCGGCCCTGACGTGCCGTATATGGACGCGGTCGAAATCTACATCATCCCGGAGTACGCCACCCGGTTCCAGCAGTTCCTGGCGGGCCGTCTCGATTACGTGGACGTGTTCGCGTCGGATATCGAGCGCCTCCGGTCGGGGAATCCGTCCGCCAAGCTTCTACGGGCGCTGGCGGAGCTTCCCGTCACCATCATCGCCTTCTCCACCGTTCAGAACCCCTCCGAGCCGTGGAGCGATCCCCGGGTGCGGAAGGCGCTCTCCATGAGCCTCGACCGGGACGCCATGCTCGATGCCGCCTACGACTTCCGCAACCTGGAGCGGTTCGGGATCGAAGGGCTGAAAAGGGTGTGGAACAACGAGATTCCCGCCCAGGACCGCGCCTATTGGCTCGACCCGAAGGGCGAATTCCGCTTCGCCGAGGCGGACCCGCAGATCACGGCGGCCAACAAGCAGGCGTTCGCCTATGACCCCGCCGAGGCGAAGAAGCTGCTCGAAGCGGCGGGGCTGCCGAACGGCTTCGAAGCGGACCTGTTTACGACGACCGCGCGCTACGGGCAGGCGTTCAACACGGTGACAGAGCTCATCCAGCAGTACGCTGCCCAGGTCGGCATCGACCTCACCATCCGCGACGTCGATTACAGCTCCGTCTACATCACCCAGATCGTGGTGCAGAAGAACTTCCGCGGACTGCTGCACATCCCCAAGCGGACGGGCATTCTCGCCAACCTTCGGGGGTACTTCGTCCCGGGGGAGATTGCGAACTACGGCAAGATCCAGGACCAGACCCTCATCGACGGTGTCGCTGCGATCGAGCGGACGCTCGATCGGGAGGAGGCCCGCCGCAAGGTGCTGGAATTTCAGAACTTCGCCAACGAGCGCATGTACATCATCCCGCTGCCCGTCGGCGCCCTCGGTGCCTTCGTGGCCGTCCAAGGCAATGTCCGGAACGCCGATGTCTACCAGGTGCCGGGCCAGGGATGGGGGACGGAGGTGGTCCCCTACCTGTGGAAGGCGTCCTGAAACGCAGCACTCGAGGAGGAGGTGCGCACGATGCCGCGCGAAACCCTCGCCGCCATTGTGGGGATGGGATGCACGCCCTACGGCGACCATTACGGCGAGACCGCCGAGGACCTGCTCGTCGAAGCCTGCTGGGAGGCGTTCGAAGATGCGGGCGTCGGGCCGGAAGACATCCAGGCGGCCTGGCTGGGAGGGGGCGTTACCGGCCAGACGCTCGCCCATGCCCTGAAGCTCGATTTCGTTCCCGTGAGCCGGGTCGAAAACTGGTGCGCAACCGGCAGCGATACCTTGCGGAACGCCATCCTTGCGGTGCGCAGCGGCGAATACGACGTGGTGCTCGCCGCAGGCGTGGTGGCCCGAAGCGACCGGTACCGCGACCCGCGCAGGCGCAACGGCGTCTTCAGCGGCGGGCCGACGGGCGAATGGTTCTGGGGCGAAGAGCTCGAGTTCGGCGGCCCGCCGGCGGGCACCTTCGCCACCTTCGCCACCCGCTACATGCACCACTACGAGCTCAGCTACGAGCAGCTCAAACTCGCCCTCGGGTCGATCGCCCTCAAGAACTACGCCAACGGCTTGCTCAATCCCAAAGCCGCCCTCCACGTGCACCTCGATATGGAGGGGTATCTGGCGGCGCCGATGATCTCCTGGCCGCTCGGCCTCCACGACTGCTGCGTCATGCCCTTCGGTGCCGCCGCTGCCGTGGTGGTCTCCGAGCGCGTGGCGCCCCGCTTCCGCGACGACTACGTCGCCGTCCGCGGCGTGGGGATGTCGGTGGGCACCAAGCGGTACCGCATGGACCCCGACTACGACTGGGTGCACTTCCCGGAGAACGTCATCGCTGCCCGGCGTGCGTACGAGCAGGCAGGCATCGCCGATTCGCTCCGGGAAATCGACGTTGCCTGCCTGCACGATGCCTTCACGGTCGTCGAGCTCGTCACCACGGAGGACCTCGGCTTCGCTCCCCGAGGTCGTGGCGGGGACTACGCCCGGGAGGGCGTCTTCCTCCGCGACGGGGAGCTGGCCATCAACACGAACGGCGGCCTCAAGAGCTTCGGGCACGGGGTCGGCTCTTCGGGCCTCCACAAGGCGTACGAGGTGTACAAGCAGCTGCAGGGCAAGTGCGGGGAGCGGCAAGTGAAGGGCGCGCGGGTGGGCCTTACCCACGACCAGGGCGGCTACCCCGGCACGTATACGAGCGTGGTGACCATCTTCGCGATTCGCGATTGAGCGGTGGGGAGGCTGGCGATGGCGAGCAGAGCACGGCTTGGCACTGGCAAGGTTCTCTCAGCAGAGGAGGCCGTCCGCCTCATCGCGGACGGCGCCTGCATCACCATCTCCGGGACCATCGGCTGGCTCTACCCGGCGAAGCTGCTCCAGGCGCTCGAAATCCGCTTCCTCACGGAGGGGCATCCCAGGGATCTCACCTGGTTCGACCCCTTCCCGACCGGCGTCCCCGGGATCGAGCCGCTCTCCCACGCCGGGTTGCTGCGCCGGGTCATCGGCGGGTGGCTCACGCCCTACCCGCGGCTGCAGTCCATGATCCTGAACGACGAAATCGAAGCGTACATGTACCCCCTCGGCACGCTCAGCTTCTGGCTCCAGGCGATGGCGGCGGGGCGGGACTTCTACCTCACGAAGGTCGGACTCGGAACGTACGTCGACCCGCGGCAAGGGGGAGGGCGCCTCAACCGCCGGACCACCGATGAGCTCGTCTCCCTGGAACTGGTCGGGGGCGAGGAGTACCTCCGGTACCGGCAGCTCCCCATCCATGTCGCGCTCCTGCGCGGGTCCGTGGTCGACGAAGAGGGCAACCTCTCGCTCGAAGGCGAGACGGTGACGATGAACTCCCTCTACCAGGCCATCGCGGCGAAACGCTTCGGCGGGGTCGTCATTGCCCAGGCGAAGCGCCTGGTGGAAGCCGGGAGCATTCCGCCCCGGCTCGTTGCGGTGCCCGGCGTACTCGTCGACGCCGTGGTTATCGACCCCGACCAGCACCGCGATGAGGCAAGCCCGGACCTCGAATGGCTCGTCCCCGACTTGCGGCTCCCTCGTCCGCCCGTGTCCGTGCTCGCCTCATCGTCGAAGCTGGTGTGGCGGGAGTGGTTCGAGTCCGGCCGCGCAGATCCGGACACCAAGGGCGAAGCCGGCCCGCTGGAGCGGCTCCTCGCAGCGGGCGGCGCCGCCGACCGCCTGGTGGCCCGGCGGGCCCTCATGGAGCTCCGACCCGGGAGTCTCGTCAACGTGGGCACCGGCCTCCCCACGCGCGACCTCATTCCTGCAGCCATCGAAGAGGGGCTCGACGCCTGCTGCGAGCTCTCCATCGAAACGGGAGTCCTCGGCGGTTACCTCAATGGGGCGGGGTTCCGCTCGAATATGCGGGCCGTGCTCGATACACCCGCCATCTTCAGCGTCTACGCCTCCGGCATCCCCGAGGCGACCTTCCTCAGCATGTTGGAGTTCGACCAGGAAGGGAACGTGAACTTGCTCCGGTACGGGGATGTGCTCGTGGGGCCCGGCGGCTCCATGGACATCGCCGAAGCCGTCGACACCATCGTCTTCTGCGGAACGTTCCGCGCCGGCGGTCTCCAGGTCGAGGCCGGGGACGGCCGTCTGCGCATCCTCCCCGAAGGAAAGTACCCCCGGGGCGTGGAGCGGGTCCAGGCCGTGTGCTTCTTCGGCCCGAAAATGCTCCGGCAGGGGAAGCGGGTGCTCTACGTGACCGAACGCGCCGTGTTCGAGCTCACTCCCCGTGGTGTGGCACTCCGCGAGGTGGCGCCCGGCATCGACTTGGACAGGGACGTGCTAGGGCGGATGGCGTTCCGCCCGGTGATCGATGCTCCCGTCGCCTCGATGGACGAACGCATCTTCCGGGCAGGCCCGATGGGGCTGCTGGCCGGCGGCCCGGTCGCGGCTCCGGCATCCGCGCGGCGGTGAGGAGGCCTTCGTGGAAGCGACAATTACAGCAGCCAGCATCTACCTCCCTGCCTACCGGCGCCCCGGCCGCCGGGGCGGGCCCTCCCGGTTGGTGACGGCAGGGTTCGACGAAGATGCCGTGACCATGGCAGCCGAGGCGGTCCGGCGGCTGGGCGCCGCCCGCGAAGGCGCAGCAGCGCTGCTCTTCGCCTCGGCGAGCTTTCCCTACGCCGAGAAGGGCAGCGCCGCCACGGTGGCCGCGGCGGCGGGGCTGCCTGACCGCGTTCGCGCCGTCGACATCGGTCATGGGGCCCGCGCCGTGCTCGATGCCCTCGCGCTCGCGGGACCCATGGCTCGATCTGGCGGCACCGTCATCGTGGCCGCAGCCGACTGCCGACGCTTCCCCCCGGGGTCCTTCGGAGAGTCCTCCGCTGCCGATGCCGCCGTCGCGTTCGTGGTCGGCGGAGGCGAAGGCCTCTGTACCGTGACCGACCGTGCCGTCGTGAATGCCGAAGTCCTCGACACGTGGCGTGCCGACGGCGAGTGGCTGGTGCGCGAGGCCGAGGAGCATTTCCGCGAGGACGCAGGTGCCGCCTCCCTGAAAGAGGCGTGCGCCCGGCTCCGGGCGTCGGCCGGAAGTGCGGAAGGATTTTCTCGGGTCGTGCTTCCGTTCGCTGACATCCGGCGGCGCCCGAACATCGCCGCTGCAGCCGGTATTGGTGCCGAACGTCTGGCACCGTCGGCTGTCTCGGCTATCGGCTATGCGGGCACCGCAGCGCCGGTGCTCGACCTCCTCCTCGCGCTCGCCGATGCGCGGCCCGGCGACCGGCTCCTCTGGGCGGTGGTGGGCGATGGCGCGGAGGCGTGCGTCGTCGTTGCGGGGAGCCGCCGCCCCGATCTCGGTGAGCTCACCGCTCCTACGGCGGGGCTGGAGATCGACACGGCTACCTACCGCTCCTGGCGGGCGGCGGATGGCGGCGAGCCCTGGGCCAGAACCGCTCCTGCCCCCCATGCGCTCTGGCGGGAGGCGGGCGAACTGTTCCGCTTCGAAGGGGCGCGCTGTGCCCGGTGCGGCCTCGTGCAGTACCCCCCGCAGCGGGTGTGCGGGCGCTGCCGCGGCCGGGAATCGGCACCCGTCAGCCTTGCTGATTGCCCCGGCACCATCTTCACGTACTCGCTCGACTACGTTGCAGGGACACCTGATGTCCCCGTCGTGCACACGGTCGTCGATTTCGACTGCGGGGCCCGCGCGATGATGATGCTCACCGATCGCGAACCATCGCAGGTGGGCATCGGCATGCGTGTGGTTCCGACATTTCGGCGGGTGTTTACCGCGGACGGCATCCACAACTACCTGTGGAAGGTGCGTCCGGCGGAGAGCGCATGAAGGGGCGCGGCGGGCC
>DAOUCS010000153.1:0-2713 GCA_034431815.1 Dehalococcoidia bacterium | reverse complement strand
CGAATGTCTCGCCCGCGACGGCATCCTGGTGTCGGGGACCCTCCGCGGCGCTGTGCGCGAGTACTGCGATGCCGAGGTGCTCCGCCGCATCCGCCGCCGGGCGGTCGCTGTTCTCCGGCGGGAGGTCGAGCCGGTGGAAGGGTCGGCTTTTGCCCGGTTCCTCGCCGGCTGGCACGGGGTCGACTCCCCTCGACAGGGCAGCCCCGATGTCCTCCGCGAGGTCCTGCTGCAGCTCCAGGGCGTGCCCCTGCCGGTCTCGGCCCTCGAACGCGACATCCTTCCGGCCCGGCTGCAGCCGTACGAGCCCCGTTGGCTCGACGAGCTCCTCGCTGGCGGCGAGTTCGCATGGGTCGGCTGCGGCGCTCTGGGCACCGGCGACGGCCGCGTGGCCTTCGTCCCGCGGGACCGGCTCGCCGAATGGTCGCTGTCAGGACGTCCCGACCCGCCGAGTCCGCTCCACGCGGCGCTGCTTGCCGCCTTGGAGCGCCGCGGCGCCAGCTTCTTCGCGGACCTCGTCCGCGAACTCGACGTGCGCCCGCGGGAGCTGCTCGATGCTCTCTGGGACATGGTGTGGGCGGGGTACGTCACGAACGACACCTTCGGGCCGGTGCGCGCGCTGATGCATCCCCTCCCCCGAAAACCGGTGCGCCCAGGGACGGCCCTCCTTCCCCCGGAGGCTGCCGGCCGGTGGTCGGTGTTGCCTGCACTGGCGGAAACGGTCGAAGCGCGCGCCCGTCGAGCCCAGGCGCGTGCCGAAGCCCTGCTCGAGCGGTACGGCATTGTGGCCCGCGCGATCGCAGTCGGCGAGGGCATCGAAGGGGGCTTCGCAGCGCTCTACCCCCTCCTGCGGGCCATGGAAGAGCACGGCCTCGTGCGCCGCGGCTACTTCGTCGATGGTCTCGGAGGGGCGCAGTTCGCTCAGCCTGGAGTCGTCGACCGGCTCCGCGCCTATCGGCTCCCGCCCGACGATCCCCGCCCGCTTGTGCTCGCCGCCCTCGACCCTGCGAACCCGTACGGCAGCGTGCTTCCCTGGCCGCCGACGCCCGCTGGCGGTTCGCCGCAGCGCGCAGCGGGAGCTTACGTGGTCATCGTTGGCGGGGAGCTCGCGTGCTACGTCGACCGGGGCGCCGGGCGCCGCCTCCTACCTTTCCTCGGCCCCGACGACCCGCGCGCTCCAGCCGTGGCGGCCGCTCTCGCCTCGCTCGCCGAACGCATCCCTCGCCGGACCGTGCGCATCGAGCGGGTGGGAACCGACGACGTGCTGGTCAGCCCCTGGCGGCCGCTCCTCGAGCGAGCCGGTTTCGTGCTGGGCTACCGGGGTCTCGGGCTCCATGCTCGCCTTTCGGAGGCCGCCGCTCGTGCCCGAAGGTGACGCCCTCGCTCGCTTCGCGCGCAAGGTGGCCGAAGCGCTCGAGGGCCGCACGGTGCTCCGTGCCGAGGCGCGCGGGCCCGGGCCTATGCCGAAGGTCGAGCTCCTTGCCGGCCAGAAAGTCGAGGCGGTGACTTCCGTGGGGAAGAACCTGCTGATTCGCTTCGCGAACGGCCTCACCCTCCGCAGCCATCTCCGCATGTACGGCACCTGGCACGTGTACCGGCCGGGGCAGCCCTGGAGGCGTCCTCCCGAGCGGGCCCGCCTCGTTCTCGAGACGGCAGAGGCTGTCGTCGTCAACTTCGATGCCCCCATCGTCGAGCTGTTCGAAACCCGAGCCGAGCCCTTCCATCGACCGCTCGCGGGACTCGGTCCCGACCTCCTCGCCGAGGACTTCGACCGGGAAGAGGCGCTGCGGCGCTTCCGCGACCCAGCGCTGGCCGGACTAGCGATCGGCGATGCCATCATGGACCAACGGGTGATGGCCGGGGTCGGCAACATCTGGAAGCACGAAACCCTTTTCCGCTGCGGCATCTACCCCTGGCGCCGGGTCCGCGATCTCTCCGACGACGACCTGCGGGCCCTTATCGCCACGGCCAGGCGCCTGTTGCGTGCGGCTGCGGGCGTGGAACCCGGGGCCCGGCGCCCCGACTACTACGTGTACGGCAAGGCAGGCCGTCCTTGCCGGCGCTGCGGCGCACGGCTCCAAGCCGCGCCACAGGTCAGCGACGTTCGGCTCACCGTCTGGTGCCCGCGCTGCCAGCTGCCACGGCCAGGCGACCCTCCGCCAGGCCGCGGTGAGCCTGCCTGAACGATTCGGTCTTTATCCGCCCAGTACCCGGAACGCGGGAATAGGCCGGCTGCTCGTGCGGTACTGCTTCCGGCCCTCTTCCAGCAAATCGCGGCCCTCGACGTCGTTCACCACGATGGCGGGGAAGTCCCGCACGACCAGCCGGCGAATCGCCTCGGTTCCGAGGTCCTCGAAGGCGATCACCTCGGCGCTCTCGATGTGCTGGCTCAGGAGCGCCCCCGTGCCGCCCACGGCGATGCAGTACACCGCCCGGTGCCGCTTCAGCGCCTCGCGCACTTCCGGCCCCCGGCCGCCCTTCCCGATGATCGCCTTCACCCCGAGCTCGAGCATGGCCGGGGTATACGGGTCGAGTCGCATCGCGGTCGTGGGGCCCGCCGAGCCGATGACCTGGCCTGGGCGGGGAGGCGTCGGGCCGACGTAGTACAACGCCTGCCCTCGCAAGTCGATGGGCAGCGGCTCGCCCCGCTGCATCAGTTCGATGAGACGCTTGTGGGCAGCGTCGCGGGCGGTGTAGATCACGCCGTTGAACCGGA
>DAOUCS010000152.1:0-8521 GCA_034431815.1 Dehalococcoidia bacterium | reverse complement strand
GAGCGAGGAGGGCGCCCTCGCGGTCCTCCTCCGGCTCCCGTCCCCCGGCACGTACGGCCTCCTCCGGCCGTTGGAAGGGTGGCTCGGCGTGGGCTTCCGGTCGGCGGCGCACCTCCAGGGCGCAACCCTCCTCCACCGCGAGTACTGTACGCGCGGCGCCTGCGGGCGCTGCCCGTTCAGCTCCTGAGGGAGGCTGCGCGAGGCCGTCCCTCGTGCCACCATGGAGTGGCCGCCACCTCCGCCGCGGCTCCTTCCTGCTGCTGACGAACCCCTCGCCAAGGGTAGCGCCGACCGTGACCGCCGTGCCTGACGCTAGCGCCGCTGCGCCGGAGTTCCCCGGCTGGCGGCGCAACCTCGCGTTCATCTGGCTGGGCGTTTTCGTCGGCCTCTTGGGTGCGAACTTCGTCTTCCCCTTCATCCCTTTCTTCATCAAGGAGCTCGGCGTCACCGACGAGGCAGAGGTCGCCTACTGGACGGGTGTGACGGCGAGCGTGACCGGCCTCTCCCTCACAGTTACCGCGCCCATCTGGGGGGCGATGGCCGACCGGTTCGGCCGGAAGGCGATGTTCCTGCGGGCCCTCGTGGGCGCCGGGGTCACCATCGGCCTCATGGGCATCGCCCAGAGCATCTGGCAGCTGGTGGCGCTTCGCTTCGTCATGGGGGCCTTCGCGGGAACGATGGGCGCCGCTGCGGCCCTAGTCGCGGCGAACACGCCCCGGCCGAAGGTGGGGTACGCCCTCGGGACCCTGCAGACGGGCCTCTTCGCCGCGAACATGCTCGGACCGGTGATGGGTGGGCTCGTGGCCGCCAACCTCGGCATCCGCGAATCCTTCTTCTTCTGCGCCTCGCTCTACGGGGCCGCTTCGGTGCTCGCCTTCCTCTTCGTCCGGGAACATGCCCCTCCCGGGGCGGCTGTGGGGGGCCGGGACCCCGGACGCGGAGGGAGCATCCTCGGGAACCTTCGGGCCGTCGTGCGCGATCGCCAGGCGGTTGTAGTGCTCGTGCTCCTCTTCGTCCTCTGGCTCAGCACGACCTACGTCCGGCCCGTGATGCCCCTCAGCATCGACGGTTTCGCCGGGCAGGACGGCGCGCCGCCGGACCGCGTGCACCTCACCCTGCCGGGGTGGACGGCCGACATGCGCGAGGAGGCGGCCACCGGTTTCGTCTTCGGCATCATCGGCCTCACGAGCACGCTGGCCGCCCTCCTCGTCGCGCCGGTCGGCCAGCGGATCGGCTACCGGAACGCGGTGCTCGGGGCGGCCCTCATCGCTGGGCTCCTCTACGTGCCGGTGGCGCTTGCCCGCAGCTTCACCGCCTTCTTCCTCTTCTTCGGGGCGGTCGGGCTCTTCCAGGGGGCGATGGTGCCGGGCGCGAACGCCCTCATCGCCGCCAGCTCTCCCGAAGGGAAGCAGGGGAGCGCTTTCGGGCTGGCCGCCAGCATGCAGTCGCTCGCACTGTTGGTGGGGCCCCTGGCCGGCGGTGCGACGGCTGGGATGCTGGGCATCGAGGCGGTGTACGGCGTCATCGCTGCGGTGCTCGTTCTGGCGGCCATCGTTGCCCGGCCCCTCATCCGCGAGCCCGAGGCCTTCGCTGCGGGCCGCGAGGCGCCGCGGGTGCCCCAGGAGCGGCCGAGCGGCGCCGAGTAGGCGGGCACGTGCTGCCGGCCTAGAATGGCCGCGGACCACCGAACGATGTCAGCAGCCTGGAGGCCCCTGCGATGACCGACCACGTGCTGTACCGGAAGGAAGGCATGGTGGGCATTCTCACCATGAACCGGCCCGAAGTCCTCAACGCGATGAGCGACGAGATGCTGGAAGGGCTCATCGCCTACACCCAGCAAGCGATCGACGACCCCGAAGTCCGCTGTCTCGTTCTCACCGGCGCTGGCCGCGGCTTCTGCGCCGGCGGCGATGTCAAGGCGATGGCCGCAGGCGCCGGCGACGGCGTCAGCGGCACCGGCGGGATGGCGGCCCGCGCCTTCCGCCTGCGCCAGCGGGTGGAGATTTCGCGGCTCCTCCACGAAGGGGCCATTCCCACCATCGCCGCGGTGAACGGCGCCGCTGCCGGCGCAGGGCTCAGCCTCGCCATGGCCTGTGACCTCCGCATCGCCAGCGACCAGGCGAAGTTCACCACCGCGTTCGCCCGCGTGGGCTTCAGCGGCGACTTCGGCGGCACTTGGTTTCTGCAGCGCCTGGTGGGGCCGGCCCGCGCCCGCGAGCTCTACTTCCTCTCGCCGGTCATCGATGCCGAAGAAGCGGCGCGCATCGGGCTGGTGAACGAAGTCGTCCCCCAGGAGCGGTTCTGGGACCGGGTGATGGAGGTGGCGAACCGGATCGCGGCCGGCCCGCCCATCGCCTACGCGCGGATGAAGGACAACTTCGACTTCGGCGCCACCCACTCCTTGAGCGAAACGCTTACCCGCGAGGCCGAGAACCACACCTTCTGCGGCTCTACTGAGGACCATCGGAACGCCGCCCGCGCCTTCGTCGAAAAGCGGGAGCCCGTCTTCCAGGGCCGCTGAGGGTCTGGGGCGCCTCGCTGAGGAGGGCCTCGGTTCGTTAGACTCTCCTCAATGGTTCGGCAGGCCGTTCGCATACCGCCAGCGGCGCGCATCTTGCCGCGCCGCTGGTTTTACGGCTGGTACATCGCCCTCGCCTGCGCAGCGCTCATGTTCGTGGGCATGGGAGTGGGGTACTACGGCCTCGCCGTCTACCTCAGCCCGCTCAAAGAGGCCCACGGCTGGTCGACGACCGCCGTGAGCGGGGCGACGGGACTTTACTTCAGCCTGATGGGCCTCACCAGCGCCTTCGTGGGCCCCCGCATCGACGAGCGGGGCCCGCTGCGCTTTATGGTGGTGGGCATGCTCCTCTGCGGGGTGGCCGCGTCGCTCATCGGCTTCGTGCGCGACCTGTGGCAGCTCTACGCCGTGTACGCTGCCCTGGCGGTCGCCATCGGCATGTCCGCGGGGGTTGCCATCAACGCCATCATGACGCGCTGGTTCGTCCGCCGCCGCGCCCGCGCGATGAGCATCTCGGCGACCGGCGTCTCGCTCGGTGGTGTCGTCCTTTCGCCGCTCATCAGCCGCCTGATCGACGTCGGCGGCCTGGAGCTGGCGGCGCCGGCCATGGGCGCCCTCATCCTCGCCGTCGCGCTTCCCGTCATCCTCCTCGTCATTGCGTGGGACCCGGCGGAGATGGGGCTTCATCCCGACGGCCTCCCCCTCGAGGACGCGCCCGCCCGGGGGACGCTGGCGGCGAGCGTTCAGCTCCGCCGCTGGACGCCCCGGGAGGCGATGCGAACGGTGCCCTTCTGGGCCATCCTCGTTGCCTTCCTCCTCGTGCTCCTCGCCCAGACGGGCTACGTCATCCACCAGATCGCCTTCCTTTCCGAGCGGATGGGCTCCCGCAGCGAGGCCGCCTTCGCCCTCAGCGTGACCGCCTTCGGCTCGATCGTCGCCCGCCTCGTAGTGGGCACCTTCGCCGACGCCCTCGACAAGCGCCTCCTCACGGTTGCGCTGCTGGTGGTCCAGGCGTCCGCTGTGGTCGGCATCGTGCTCGTGGAGAACCTCGTCTCCACCTGGCTGCTCACCCTCGTCTTCGGCTTCACCATCGGGAACGTGTACATGATGCAGTCGCTGCTGGTGGGCGAGATCTTCGGCCTCGTCTCCTTCGGCAGCATCTTCGGGCTGGTGAACTTCGCCGGGCAGGTGGGGAGCGGTGGCGGCCCCTTCCTTGTGGGCCTGCTCGAAGACCTGACCGGCAGCTACACAGTGCCCTTCATGGCGACCGCCGGGCTCACCTACCTCGCGGCGGTGGTCATCCTCTTCGCCCGGCCGGTGGCGGCGGCTGCGCCGGCGCCGGCGGCGCACCCGCGCGCGGGCGCAGCCGTGGCCGGTGGGGACGGCGCCTGAACCGCCGCGCTCAGCTGCGGACCGTCTCTTCGGTGTCCGCCTCGGCCGCCAGCCGGACGACCTCGGCGAGGGTCTCGAGACGCTCGTCGAGCGTCCCCCTGCCGGCTCCAGTCGCAGCGTCGTGACGCCGGCGCGGCGGTACGCGCGCACCCGATCCCGCACCATCGCTGCGGTGCCGAGCAGGTTCGCGTCGAGGACGAACTCGTCCCGAACGATCGCTGCGGCCTGCTCGAGGCGCCCTGCGGGCCGGAGCTCCTGGGCCCGCTCCGCAAAGTCGCCCTAGCCGTGCCGCGCGTAGGCGTCCTTGTAGAAGTTCCGCCGGGCGAACCCATCGCTCCGATTTCGAAGTCGAACCCCGGCTTCCGCTCAGCGGCTAGCCGTGCGACATCGTCGGAGAAGCTGAGAACACCCCCGGCTTGGAGGTCGAATCCCTCGAGCGTGCGTCCCGTGCGCTCCGCCCCGCGGCGGGCGGCTTCGACGAAGACCTGGCCGCGGCTGGCGAGAAAGGCGTTGGCGATCCAGCCATGGGCCAGCTCCCGGCGGCTTCGAGCGCCCGCGGCCCGAGGGTGGCGAAGGAGATGGACACCGGCCGCGGCGGCGCAGCCAGCCGGAGCGCCTTCCCCTCGCCGCCCAGCAGGGGGAGGCGGTAGCGCTCGCCCTCGAAGACCAGCCGCTCTCCCCGCGTCGCCATGCGCATGATGGCCGTCGTTTCCCGCAGTCGCGTCAGTGTCCGTTCGAAGGGAACTCCGTGCAGCCCTTCGATGACCGGGGGCCCGCTCACCCCGAGGCCGAGCAGGAACCTCCCGTTCGCGAGCGAGGCGAGGGTGAGGGCCGTCATCGCCAGCACCGCCGGCGTGCGCGTCCCGACCTGGGCGATGCCCGTTCCGAGCAGGAGCCGCTCGGTCCGGGCTGCCAGGTAGGCGATGGGTGTGAAGGCATCGAAGCCCCACGCTTCGCTCGACCAGGCGCCGGCGCCCCCGAGGCGTTCCGCGTCGCGAAGGTTGCGGGCCTCGCGCATCCAATCGCCGCCCCATGCGCCGATGCCGATGGCCACGCGCACGGCCGCCCTCAGCCGGGGACTCCGAAGGCGCGGGCGATCGCCTGCAGCTGCCGCAGGTGGTCGAGGTCGTGGATTCGCATGAAGAGGAGCCACTCCCGCCAGGTGAGGTCGCCGAACAGGGGATGCCCGAGCTTCCGTTCGAGGTGCTCGCTCCCCTCCGCTCGCAGCACCCGGTCCAGGAGCGCCTCGCGCCGGGGTTCGAACGCGTCCCAGAACGCCGCCGCGGACGGCGGGAGCGAGCGGGCGGTTGCCCCGACCTCGTCGCTCGGCGGCGGAGGAAGGGGTCGGTCGTCGAGGACTGCCTCGATGCTCTCGGCGCCCCACTCGTTCATCTCCAGCACGTGGCCGAGCACCTCGGCCGCGGACCACTCGCCGGGCGCGGGGCGTTCCGTGAAGCGCTCGGGCGGCACCGCGAGCGCCGCCTCTCGCAGGGGGAGCACATCCTGCCGAACCTTCTCCACCAGTTCCGGGATGCTCAGCCGATTCGCGACCGTGACGAGATAGCTGCGGATCCGCTCCCGCTCTTCCTGGGGCATGGTCATGGCGCCGTTCCTCCCGGAAGGAATGGGGCGATGCTAGCCGAGTGCGTTGCAGAAGGCAACGCACTCCTCGCGGCGCGCGTCCGCCGCCGGGGCGCGTACGCAGCGCTACCCTTCGCCCCAGACCCGGTCGAGAAGCTCGTCGGGGATGTCGAACACCATGGGGCCGTCGGGGGTCTCCAGCGGCTCCTCCCGCAGCCAGCGCGGGAGCCGGTCGTAGGACGGGCCCAGCCCTGCCCGCCGATTGAACTCCCGCTCCGCTTCGATGGCCCGGCGGGCCATGGCGAGGACGTCGGTGTCCTTCCACTCGACTCCGAACCGGCGGCTGACGAAGCGGGCGAGGTCGGCCGGGAGGGCGTTCGAGAACTGGCAGAGGCCCATGGAGTCGATGGCCATCATCACCAGCTGTTCGTGCCGGCTCTGTTTCACCAGCGTCTCCGGCGTGGCCCCCCGTGCCGTCACCATGCCTGCGGTGTGGTCGGCCCCCTGGGGGCTGGTCGCGTAGGTGATGCCCATGCCCTTCAGCGTCCGCGGCTCCCAGGCCGGGAGCCCCTGACCCTTCACCGCCGGTACCCGCGCGATGCCGAAGGTGCGCGCGGTGTGCTCGGTCCCGTTGCCGATGATGCGGCCGAGGGGCGTCCCGGCGCGGATCTCCTCCAGCAGCCGCTTCGTCCCCTCCCAGTCGCCCCAGGGGAGGACGCCGGCCTCCATGGCCACGCCGATTGCGTTCCCGATTTCGATGGTGTCCAGCCCGATGTCGTCGCACATCCGGTCGAGCTCGGCGACGAGGTCCGCCGGCTCGATCTCGAGGTTCGACCCCAAGAGGGCGAGCGTCTCGAATTCGAGGGCCGTGGTGACGTGCTCGCCCCGCTCGTTGTTGAAGAGGATGGCGCACTTGATAATGCACCCCGCCATGCAGGGAAGCATCTTCCCGCCGCGGGCCTTCCCCAGCTCCTCGATGTGCTGGCCGCTGATGGCGTCGGCCCGCTCCCACCGGCCGAAGCGGTGGTTCCTCGTGGGCATCGACTGCACGTTCTCGCGGTTCACGAACTTCACCACCCCCGCCGTCCCGTACCGGCTGAGGTTGTGGGTGCGCGGGTCCTCCAGCACGACCCTGCTGAAGGCCACCACCTCCCGCTTGAACTCCTCCTTCCGCTCGCCGGCGAGCACGCGGGGAGCCCCGCTGTCGTCGACGACGATGGCCTTCAGCCCCTTCGCCCCCATCACCGCGCCGGGGCCACCCCGGGCGGCGTGCCGTGTGGGCCGTCCTTCGGGATCCGTGACCACCACCGAGGCGGCCGCGAGGCGGTGCTCCCCCGCCGGGCCGATGGTGGCGGCTGCCTTCGACTGCACCGCCTCGCCCACCAGGAGGCGGTGGAGCTCGTAGTTCGACTTCCCCGCGAGGTCGTCGGCAGGGCGCAGCCGGGCGCCCTGAGCATCGATCTCGAGGAGGAGCCAGCCGTCCGGCGCTGCTCCCTCCAGCACGATGGCCTTGATGCCGAGCCGGGCCAGCCGGTGCCCCAGCAGCCCGCCGACGTTCGCCTCCTTCGTGCCCCCGGTGAGCGGGCTCTTGAAGCCGAAACTCGTGCGGCCGCTGGTGGTGACGGCCGTGCCCCCGAGCAGCCCGGGGGCGATGAACAGCTTCGCCTCCGGTGCCAGCGGGTGGACGGTGGGGTCGCATTCGTCGAGGAGCATCGTCGCCGTCAGCGCCCGTCCTCCGAGGAACCGGTACCGCTCGGGCACGGGCTCGTCGGTCACGGTGCGGCGCGTCAGGTCGACGCGGAGGATGCGGTCCATCGTGCACCTCGGCTGAGATGGTTGCGTCTTATGGTACACGCCTGCTCGCATCCGGTCCGGTCCCCATCCGCCCAGCGGCTTGAGCTGGTGCTCGGACAGAACGAGCGGAACCTGCGGGAAGTCCTGAAGATGCGTGGAAGGGAGGCCGATGAAGTCGGGACCCTGTATGAGCACCACATGGAGTTCTTGCGGCTCGAGCGGCGGTGGTGGAATGAGCAGGAGGCGGAGGCGCTGGCCTGGCTGGATGCGGGCTGCCCCGATGACGGGGTCCGCGGTGTCATGCGGGAGTCGCCGGACGGCGAGGCGGTGCTGTACGCGTTATTCGAGCCTGGCGCGGGCTCGTTCGCGGACTGGGTCTACAACAATTGGGACTCGCTTCCTGACTGGTTCCGCTCGTGGCACCGGGCCGTCCATCCGAGCGTTTCTCCGGAAGAGTGAGCGTGCTGGGGAACCGCGCCGCGTCCGGCGCGGAAGGGAGGGTGCGGCGCGTCAGGTTGACGCGGAGGATGCGGTCCGTCGTGCTCCTCGTCTTCCGTGGTCGCGCCGCGTGCTCCGCGCTGGAACCCGAACCGAAGTCCGCGTGCGGGACGCGGTCCCCGCCCCGACCAGGGTAGCGCGCAGCCGAGGGAACCCATGCACGAGCCCCTCATCGGTCGACCCAATGGGAATCGTCAAGAGGGGGTAAAGCGTCGCGGCGTCACCGGTGCGTGCTTGGGGGAAATCCTCCGAAACGGAGGATGCCGGGCGATGCGGCGAGGGCACAGGATAGCAGGCAAACAGGGCTGGTCACCGACGTATTTCCGGCCATGAACGTAATTGGAGGTGCATCATGATTCGCCTTCGGTTTACCGAATTCGCCCAGCTGGCGGTGGTGAGCCTGGTCGCGGCTGGGGTGACGTTTGGGGTGCTGGTGCTGGTGCGTGGGTGGGGGACGGCGGAGGCGGACCCGCTGGTGCGGGAGGGGTGGAGGCGGCGGGCGTTTACGGCGGAGGAGTGTGCGATGGTGGGAGGGATGGTTCGTGCCTGGGCGCGGCGTGCGCCGGACGACATCGAGCGGTTGGCGAAGGACCCGGTTCTTGGGCGGTCGATACGGGTGACGCCGGAGGAGATAGCGCTGCACCGGGCGTGGGTAGTGCTCTGGTGGTTGCTGTATCGCGATCCGGAAATTCATCCCAATCTGTCTGCATCGGAACTGGAATTTATTCGTCAGGATAA
>DAOUCS010000151.1:0-9938 GCA_034431815.1 Dehalococcoidia bacterium | reverse complement strand
ATGAGGATGTCCGGGTTCATCCCCAGGCACATGGAGCATCCCGCGTCCCGCCACTCGAAGCCCGCTTCCTTGAAAATCCGGTCCAAGCCCTCCTCTTCCGCCTGCTGCTTGACCAGCCCCGACCCGGGCACGACCATGGCCCGCACCCAGGGGGCGACCGTCCGCCCGCGGACAATCTCGGCCGCGGCACGCAGGTCCTCGATGCGAGAGTTCGTGCAGGAGCCGATGAACACGCGGTCCAGCTTGATCTCCTGAATCGGCGTCCCGGGCTCGAGGTCCATGTAGCGCAGCGCCCGTTCGGCCGCCTCGCGGGCTTTCGGGTCGGCGAATTCCGAGGGGTCCGGAACCTTCCCCGTCACGGGCACGCTCTGGGCGGGCGTCGTGCCCCAGGTTACGCACGGCTCGATCTCCTCGCCGCGGAGCACCACGACGCGGTCGAAGACGGCACCCTCGTCGGTGGGCAGGGACTGCCAGAATTCCAGGGCGCGCTCCCAGTCGCGGCCCTTGGGGGCGAAGGGGCGCCCTTCCATGTACGCGTAGGTGGTGTCGTCAGGCGCGACAAGGCCGGCGCGGGCCCCGCCTTCGATCGACATGTTGCAGATGGTCATCCGTCCCTCCATCGAAAGGGAGCGGATGACGTCGCCCCGGTACTCGATGACGTACCCGACGCCGCCGGAGACCCCGATGGTGCGGATGATGGCCAGAATGACGTCCTTCGCGGTCACGCCGCGCCCCAGTGTGCCGTTCACCTCGATGGCCATCGTTTTCGGCTTGGCTTGGGGGAGCGTCTGCGTGGCGAGCACGTGCTCCACCTCCGATGTGCCGATGCCGAAGGCGAGTGCCCCGAATGCTCCGTGAGTCGACGTGTGGCTGTCGCCGCAGACGATGGTCATCCCCGGCTGCGTGAGCCCTTGCTCGGGACCGATGACGTGGACGATGCCCTGACGGCGGTCTTCGACACCGAAGAGAGGGATGCCGAACTCCTCGCAGTTCCGGCGCAGGGTCTCGACCTGCTGGACGGAGAGCGGATCGCTCCACGGTTTGTCCCGGTCGATGGTGGGCACGTTGTGGTCCACCGTCGCCAGGGTGAGATCGGGGCGCCGCACCCGGCGGCCGGCGAGGCGGAGGCTTTCGAACGCCTGGGGTGAGGTCACCTCGTGCACAAGATGGAGGTCGATGTAGAGGAGGTCGGGCTTCCCTTCCTCGCGGTGGACGACGTGCCGTTCCCAGATCTTCTCGATGATGGTTTGCGGCTTCGTCATGGGCGCCTCCGGGGCAGCGTGCTCGTCTCGTAGCGTACGTCCCGCCGTTCGGCCCCGTCCACGATATGGTTCCCAAGAAACCGATGCCGGCCGGCTATGGAAGCCCCTGGCGACTCTTATGCGTTTCCTATGGTTCCCGGCGCGCCGGCGCGGTAGATTCACGGTGTGTCCACCGAAGCGGCCGCTCGGTGGATGCGGCGGGGAGAGAAGGGGACGACCAGGTGCGTTTCGCGACGCTGCTCCGGCGCGGCGGATGGCTCGCCGCCGTGCTCGCCGCTCTCCTCAGCACGCCTCTCCTGCCGCTCGCGCCCGCGGCATGGGCCCAGGCTCAGCTCACCATCTCGGTCGCGCCGGTCGACGCCCCCATCGGCGTCGGGGAGGAGGCGCCCTTCGTCGTCCGCGTGAGCGGCGCCGACGCTGCCGCCCTCGAGATCCGCTACGAGGTCGAGGGCGGCGTGCTCGTCGGCCTTCTGGCTCCTGCGCAGGTCGGGCCCGAGACTTTCGAGGCCGTCGCCTATGTCCGCCGAGACACCCCCGGGATCGTCACGCTTCATGCCTCGGCGGGCGGGGTCTCGGCCAGCGCCAGCGCCGAGGCAATCATCGCGGGGCGGGTCCGCATCCAGCTCACCGTCCACGACGTCGTACAAGGCGCCTCGCGAACCTGGCCGTTCGAGGTCGCCGACGCTGCTGGTGAGGTGGTCGCTCGGGTGAATGTCGCTGCGAGCGGCGGCTACCCCGGCACCGCGGACACCATCCTGCTCCCCTACGGGACGTACACGGTCCGGCAGGTTCTGGGGGCTGTTACCGGCCTCTCGTGCAGCGAGGGGCGCTTCTTCGCCGTCCGTCAGCCGGCGGGCGCCGTGACCAGCGTCTCCATCTTCGGCCCCCGCTCGCTGGCCGAGTTCGAGGTTGACGTGTGCCCGGTGGTCGCGCTGCCTTCCGCCTCGCCCACGCCGACGCCCGTCGAAGCGGTGGCCGGCGAGCGCATACCGGGCCCGGCCGGGACGCCGCGTCCGCCGGCGGCCGGTACCGGGCTCGAGCCCGTGACCGCCTCCGGCGGAGGCGCGGTGCTGGCTCTCGTCGGCCTCGCGCTCGCCGCGGCCGGCTGTATGACGCTCGCGGCAATCCGCTGCCGATGGTGAGATTACCGAGTTCTTACGCGCCGTCCGCACCGTAGCGGTGCCTGTAGCGGCCGCTTTGCTAGGGTAAACCTCGCCGATCTCCTTGCGGGGCCCGCCTCGATGGTTCGTTGGCTGTTCACTGCTGTTCTCGCCCTCGGTGCGCTTGCCGGTGTTGCCGACGCTCGCGCCCAAATCGGCCCTCCCCCCGCCACTGTGTACGGCTCCATCGCCGATTCCGAGGGAGACATCCCTGCCGGCGTGAAGGTCGAAGCCTACATCGGCGACCTCCTCTGCGGCGAATCGAGGACGGAAAAGACGGGCGAGGGCGCGGCCCGCGTCACGGTGTATGCCATCAACGTCCTCGCCGACGGCGATGGGCAGGGGGCGAAGAAGGGCTGCGGAAGGCCTGGCTCCGAGATCCGCATCAAGGTCGGCGACCGCTTCGCCCCCCGTACCGTCACCTGGGCTTCGGGGTATCCCATCCGCTACGACATCACCTTCGGGAATGCGACGCCTGCTCCCATCCCCACCTTTACGCCCACGCCGGCAGCCACACCCACGCCGCCTCCGCCCGGGACTCCCGTGACGGAGGGCGGTGTCTCCCCGACTGGGCCCGGCGCTCCTGCTGCATCGCCGACGGGCCCCGGCTCCTCTGCCAGTCCGTCCCCGGGGGCGACCGCGTCACCTGGTGCTGCGGCTACTCGTCCGGGCGGACTCGCCAGCTCGACTCCCGCGCTCGTGGGTCAAGAACAAGGTCAGGGCGGCGGGTTTCCCGTCTGGACAGCGGTGCTGGGGGCGCTCGGCGCTGTGCTCCTGGTGGGGGGCGGCGTCGGCTACGCCCTCGCCCGCCGCCGCGCGGACGGCGAGACGCGGGGAGGCGAGCCCCCGGCGCCTCCGGCCGAATTTTGAATCCTTGGCCATCAGCCGAGGAAGATCATCGCGTAGAAGTGCCGCCCGTCCGGCGTCGTCAGCTCGCCGATCCCTACCCGGCTGAAGTCGCCGGAGAGGATGTTCGCCCGGTGCGAGGGGCTGTTCATGAGGGCGATCATCGCCCGCTCGGGCGACTCGGCGACGCTGTAGTTGTTCATCGCCAGGTTCTCCCCCGCCCAGGCGTACGACGTGTACCCGAAATGCGCCAGCAGCTCGACGTACATCCGGTACCCGTAGGGGTCGACGTGCGCGAAGTACCCCTGGTCGACGAGCTGCTGAACCCGGGTCCGGGCGATGATCGAGAGACCGTGGTCGTAGGCGAGGGGCGGTAGGCCGGCCTTCTCGCGCTCGGCGTTCGCCGCCACGAACAGCCGCCACTCGAGGTCGGTAGCCGGTCCCTTCGGCACGTCGGGCACGTAGAAGTTCGGTTTCGCCGGCGGCGCTTCCGGCGCGGGTTGGGATGCTGCGCTGGGCGCTGCCGGCGCGTGCGCCTGCGGCGGAGCTGCCGGAGCCACGGTTGGGGCCGGCGCCTCCTCGGCCCTCCGGGCGGCCTCCTCCTTGAGGGCGGCCTCGATGCCCTCCCAATACCGCGCGATCTCCGCGCTCAGGGGAGGCAGACCCGGAGGAACGAACAGCTCGGGCCCCGTGTCATGGATGACCGGTTCGGCGGAGCGCACCTCCCGCGGCAGGAGCAATTCCGCTGCAGGTGCCGCCGCGGGTACTCGTACAGGGGCCGCGGTACCGGCATCCGGACCGGCGTCGAGCGTCGCCAAGCCGATTCCCACGCCTGCGCCTGCCAGCAGCCCCGCAAGATAGAGCGGGGCGAACCGCGAGATAACGAACTGCCTTGCGCCGGCCCGCGCGGTCCGGACCCAACCGAGCTCGAACGTGGCCATTCGACACCTCCCCGTCCCGCCGCTGCGAAGGCGGCAGATCCTCGCGGGGAAGTTCGACGGCCGGTGCCGGCGCCCGCCGGGCGGCGAAGGCGGCGACCGCGTGACGGTTATGGGGCGCGCAACGCTGTCGCGCCGTGCCGGTCACAAATCGGGAACTTCGGTGACGCACGAGTGAATCGCGCCCGTCACGGACCAGCAGAGAGGAGGGTCAGGACGCGCAGGGGTCTCGCCCCACGGCATCGCGCCAGTCGGGCAGGACGATTACCCGCCAGCCCGGCGCGTCGGGCACGGGGTAGTAGGGTTCGAGGTCCAGGAACCATCCGCCCGGATAGCACACCACCCGGTACTCCTCCTGTTGGGGGCAGCGGACTGACGCGCCTTCTCGCGGGCACTCGGCGAACCCGCTCACTCCCGGGGGCGGAGGGGGTGTGGGCGTCGGCGTTGGTGTGCGCGTTGGTGTCGGCGTTGCGGGAGGCGGAGTGGGAGTCGGGGTGGCGGAGCCCGGCGCGGTTGCCGCTGGCGGCGGCGTCGAAATCGGAGACGCCGCAGGCGGCGCGGTCGCCGTGCCGGTAGCCGTCCCGCCCGGCGCTTCCGTTGCGGGTGAACCCGCGGGGCTCGGTGTCGGGCCCTCGGTATCCGTCCCCGGAACGATTGCGATGACCGTGGCCCCCGGCGACGCCGTCGGCAGATCCGCTGCGGCAGGTGGAGCTTGCCCCTCCCCTGCGCCCCCGCAGCGCGAGAGGGCAACCGCGAAGAGCACCACGGCGAGGATGATGGCGCCGAGAAGCAGCGCGACCCACAGCTTGCCGACTCCGCTCGGCGGCCGTTCGCGGAGCACGTCGGCTCCCCACTGGAACGGGAGCTCCTCCGGCGAGGGCTGGGCAGCGCGCCAGCGGGTGCTCGCCGTCCGCTCTTCGGAGGGTCCGGCGGCGAACCGTTCGCTCTCCTCGTACCCCACGACGTCTGGCGGACGCTCCAGCTGGGCGCGGAGCGCTGCAACCAGCGGTTCGGGGTCGAGCCCGAGCAGGGCCGCGTACGAGCGGAGAAATCCCCGCGCATACACCGGCGCCGGAAGCGCGGCGTAGTCGTCCTCTTCCAGCGCGACGAGGAAGCGCGGAGCGATCCGCGTAAGCCGCGACGCCTCGCTCAAGGAGAGGCCGCGCCGCTCACGGGCTGCACGCAGCGTCTCGCCGATGGTGGCCATTGCAAGTCACGCGGAAGCATACCGCACATCGGTGATGCTGGACGCGCCGTTCGATCCCGCAGTTCGATTCGGCCCGCACCGGCCCGTACCATCGGTCCATGCGTGGCGTTCTCGTCCTCATGCTGGGTTGGGCGGCCGGGGCGCTGCTCGCGGGGCGGGCGGCTGCCCAGCCACAGGTTCCCGCGACGTTCTACGGGTCGGTGACGGTCGACGGGCGACCGGTTCCCGACGGGACCGAGGTGCTTGCCTTCGTGGATGGGAAGGACTGCACCCAGCGGGGCCCCTCGTACCGGGGCACCATCACGGTCGAGGGCGTGTCGGCCTACTCCATCGCGGTCGTCCACGAGTCCCAGGTCCCCGGCTGCGGCGCTCCCGGGAAGACGGTCACCTTCACCATCGCCGGACGGCCGGCCCGCCAAACGGCGGTCTGGCAGTTCGGCCCGCAGCACGTGGACTTGAGCGCCGGCGCCGGCGACCCGATACCGCTACCGACGCCGACACCCACTCCACCCTCCCCGCCTGCCGGGGGTGCGTCTCCCGGGACGACGGTCACCTCACCATCTCCCCTTCCGACCGACGACGCCGCTCCGCGGCCGTCGGTCGCCGGCGCGGGCGGACAGCGGACCCCCAGCGCCGCGCACACGCCCCGCGGCGAGAGCAAAGCTGAGCCGGCACACGAAGGGGGCGGTGCGTGGCCATGGGTTGCGGCCGGCGCCGCCTTGGCGGCTGCAGGCGCCTCGGCCCTCGGATGGCGCCTTGCTCGCCGGCGCCGGTAGCGCACCGTTCGCCCTGCGGTCTCCGGGCGGAAGCTCCGATTAATCGCATAAGGGGTTCTTTACTGGGACATTTCGGGCTCTCCCCGTATCATCGGACCAAGGCGGGCGGCGGCCCGCCCGAACGGAGCGCTATGGTGCGATTCTCGGCCCTCAGGATCTCTGCGCTCGCCTCCTTTGCCATCGGTGTCGCCGTCTTCTCGCTCGGCGTGGTCATGGCGTTTTCATCGGGCAACTCGGACAAACCGACCGACGACTTCGAAGGCTTCGACGTCCGGGCTACCGACACCCCAACGGCCGCTGCCGAGACGCCGACCCCGACGGCTACCGCGACGCCCACGGCCACGCCCACGCCTTTCGACGGCATGGTGGCGCGGATGAAAATTCCGCGCTTCAACGTCGACGCGGCGATCGAGGCGATCGGGCTCTTGCCCACGAACGAAATGGACGTGCCCAAGGATCCCCACAACGTGGGCTGGTACTACATCTGGGACAAGCCAGGGTGGGGCGGCAATGCCGTGTTCTCTGCCCACGTGGACTACTACCCCAACATCCGCGGCCCCTTCTACAACTTGAAGGATCTCAACCCGGGAGACGAGATCATCGTCGTGATGGACGGCGGGCCCGAATACGTCTACCGCGTCATCGCCAAGCAGCGGTACCGCGTGGACGAGATCCCGACCGGCGACCTCATCGACGCTCCAAACAAACCGCCAGATAAGGAGTGGATCACGCTCATTACCTGTGGCGGCGAGTTTGTCCCCATCCGTCCCGGTGGCCCCGGCGAGTACCTGCACCGCGACGTCGTGATCGCCGAACGGGTGCGCTAGCCCTCGCAGAATCGGGATTCCCCCAGCCCCGGCATCGGGATTCTCCCACGCCTGCATCGGTGAGCTGCCCGGTGCGGTGCCGCGATCCTTCGCGCTAGCGTGGAGCCCGGACCTCCCTGCCCAGGAGGGTGCGTCGTGGCCTCCCGAATCCGCGCTTTTGTTGTCATCGTCGCCTTGCTCGCGGCCGCCTCCCCTGTGGCCGGTTTCGGCCCCGGTGCCAGCGCGGCGCCGGGGGAGCTCCCCCTCGGGTGGAACAACGTGGCCTATTTCGGCGTCGCCGGGCCCCCGTCGGAGGCCCTCTCCGCCATCGCAGGGAAGTACGACGTCGTCTACCGCTGGAATGCGGCCCTCCAGCAGTACGAGCTGTACGCCCCCGAGCTTCCTGCCTTCGCCAACACCCTCACCCAGCTCCGTCCCGGCGACGTCATCTGGCTCAAGGTCACGGCGGCCGGCGCGGTGCTCCCCACATCGCAGAGCGCCGCCGGTCCTCTTGCCGGGACGGTCTCCATTCCGGCCAGCGCCTTCGTGCCTGCCAGCGACCTGGCCCTCTACGAGAAGTCCTTCAACGAGATCTACCCCGTCACCACCGACCCATCTTCGCAGCGCTTCTACGCTCCGGTATTCCTGCCGGACGGCGCGGTGGTCACCTCCATGAAGGCGTACTTCGTGGCGACGAGCGGCGAGGTGGCGCTCCGGCTCGACTTCACCCCGCTCGCCAACGGAAGCGCTTCTGCGCAGGTCTACAAGCTGGCCGAAGTCCTCTCCTCCGCCGGACCATCGCCGCAGACTGCTCCGGCCTATCCCCACGTCGTCGACAACGCTGCCAACGTCTACTTCCTGAATGTCGATCTCACGGGCGGCCCCGCGACGCGCCTCCGCGGCGTGACCATCTCCTACACCGGAGGGCAAACGCAGTGACGCGCGCAGCGGCTGCCCTCGCGGCCGCCGGAGCCGCGGCGCTGCTGATGCTCGCGGCCTTAGCCCGCACGCCCGCGTCGGCGATCACGAACGACGGCGACGTCACCTTCACCGTCGTTCAAGCGCCCTACGCCCCCGCCCTGGTGGCGCCGGGATCCAACGTGGTCTTCGAGGTCACCGGTTCTGCGGCTCGGGACTTCGCCAGCCTCTTCTTCGAGTTCGACTATCCCGACGGTCTCGCCTTCTCCTCGGGCGTCTCCGAGCCCCCGGGCGTCGCCTGCACCGACAACCTGCCCGGTTCGGGGATCGTCCGCTGCGACTCCGGTTCCGTGGTGGCCGGGTCGCTCGTGCCGCTGAGGCTCACCTTCACGGCTGCAGAGGGCGCGAATGCTGTCACCGCCCCGAGCCAGGTGCGGATGCGGGCGGGGGTCGGCGACGGCCAACCCGACGATGCCTCTGCCGGCGACGACCGCTTTCTCGGCGCTGGGACCATCGCGGCCTCGGCTGAGCTGGAGCTGTCGGTCGCGTACACGCGGATGTCGGTCTTCGAAGGAGGCGCGCTCACGGCGACAGTCTCGCTCGCCAACCAGGGTTCGGCGGCGACCCCCACGTTCGACATCGCCGCTGCGGTCGAACATGCCGCCGTCCTCGACCTCCAATGCGATGCTTCCTCGGGAAGCACGGCCGGCGTCCCTGCGCTCGGCGCGGCGGCGGCGTGCACAAATGCTCAACTTCAGCCAGCGGGCATGCTCACTATGACCCTCGTCCTCGCGGCTGCCGATACCGACAGCGGCTCCGATCTCGTGCTCGACCTTTCTGCGCCTGTGCTCGGGATCGACGCTGACACGCTGATCGAGGCTCCTGTGGAGGTGCTGGAGCTGGGGCTTTTCCGCACCAGCGGCTCCCCGGCGGTCGGATCTCCCGCCGTCGTTTGCACGGCCGACGTTCCGGTGGACGTTCCGGGAACGGCCGCTGCCGGAGCACGCCAGCCGGGCGATGCGCTCCGCATGCGCGGCTCAGCATCGAATGCCGCCACGCTTCAATCCCAAGACTTCACCGTTTCGGGCCCCGGCGTATCCGGGCTCGGCGCTGCTTCGGATTGCGGTGCGGGCCAGAGCGGGATCGCGTTCGTTCCCACGGCACCGGGGAGCTACACGGTGACCGCACGCTACAACAGCGGCGGGACGAACGGGCTCGCCCTCACGGTTCCCGGTCCCTCACCGATCCCGAGCCCCTCGCCCAGCCCGTCGCCGAGCCCCTCACCTTCGCCGAGTCCCTCTCCGACCGGCACGCCGACTCCTTCGGCCCAAATCGCGCTGCTCAGCCCACCGGCCTCCAGCGCGGTCATCGGTCGCAGCCGGCTCGTCTTCGCGGTCACGACCGGCAGCATCGCGGCCACCGAGGTCCGGCTCATCGTCCGCCGCGCGCCCGACGGCGCGTACTGGAACGCCGCCGCCGGCACCTGGCAATTCGAACCGGCGGCAAACTCGCTCGCGAGGACGGGGCTGCGCTGGTAGCTCCCCATCACTGGGCCATCGCGCCGCCGGTTCGCAGGTGTGGAGGTCGAAGTCCAGGCGGTGGTGATTGGCCCCGCGGGCTCGTTCCAGATGCCGGCCCCGGTTTCGCTCGTCGTTCGATGAGGCGCGCGGCGGGCGGAAATCGGGGATTCGCCCAGGCCTCGTACCACATCCGCCGGATTCGCCCCGGATCCAGTTCCGGCTACGGTCGTGGCATGAAGCGCCGCCGGGCCGCGAGCCTCGCCGCTGCTGCGATTCTGGTTTCGCTCCTCTCTTCCGCGTGCCTCGCCTACTCGCCCTCGCCGTACGCGGCAACGCCCGCTCCGCCCGGCGGCGCCACGCCCGGCGCTTCGCGGCTCCCCCAGCTCCTCTCCCAGCTCCAGGCCGGCGGCTCCGGCGGCGTCGAACTCCTGGGCGAGAACCAGAGCGAGGTGCTCGCCGCTCAGGACGGCGCGACGCCGACCCCGACGCCGACTGCCGCCGGGCC
>DAOUCS010000150.1:0-6998 GCA_034431815.1 Dehalococcoidia bacterium | reverse complement strand
CGTCGACCACCTCGACGGGCCGGTCGCCGCCGAGGAACCGGGCGACTTCGTCGAGGGGGCGCTGCGTGGCGGAGAGGCCGATACGCTGCGGGTCCCGTTCGGCGATGTGCGCGAGTCGTTCGAGGGTGAGGGCGAGGTGCGCGCCGCGCTTCGTGCCCGCGACCGCGTGGATTTCGTCCACGATCACGACATCCACGCTCCGCAGCGCCTCGCGCTGCCGCGAGGTGAGGATGAGGTAGAGGGACTCGGGGGTCGTGACGAGGATGTCCGGCGGATGGCGCCGCAGGTCGCGCTCACGCGGTGGCGTGTCTCCCGTACGGACTGCCGTCCGGATTGCCGGCGCCTGTAGGCCGAGGCTTTCGCAGGCGAGCCCGATACCAGTGAGGGGCGCTCGCAGGTTCCGCTCGACGTCGTACGAGAGCGCCTTCAGCGGCGAGACGTAGAGGACACGGACACCCGGAGGGCGCTCCTCGCCGGACAGCTTCGAGCGAACCAGGCGGTCGATCGCGGCGAGGAATGCGGCGAGCGTTTTCCCCGAGCCGGTGGGGGCGAACAGGAGCGCGTGCCGCCCGGCCGCCACGACCGGCCACCCCATCGCCTGGACGGGAGTAGGGGAGGCGAAGGCGCGCTCGAACCAGAGCCGCGTCGGGGGCGCGAAGAGGCCGAGGGGCGGTTCCATCGCCCCTATTGTGCCGCCGAGCGCCTACTCCTGGTCGGACCGAGGCTGCACGAACCCGATGCCGCGGCGCTCATCCCGCTCGGGATGGATCTCCACCCGGTAGACGGTGGCGTAGGGGACGAACACCTGCACAGGATGCGGATGGTCGGGGCTCACCGTATGGAGGGCGACCCACTGGTCAGCCACGCCGGAGATCCCCCGGACGTAGTGCCGCTCCCCGTCGACGGTGAGCAGCTCGACCACGGGCTCCTCGCATTTCGCCTGTTCGCAGAACGCTCGCACCGCCTCCGGGAGCACCCGTTCGAAGAAGCCTCGGTCGAAGGGCGGCGAATTCGGGGGTGGGACCGGCGCCGCGGGGACGATTACTCCCGGAGGGAGGTAGAGCACTGGAGGCCCGACGTTCGCCACAGGGCGAGCCTACTCCGGCGGCACGCGAGCGGGCAAGCGCCCGAAAAGGAATGTCGGATACACTGGGCCTGTGGCGCACTGGGTGATCCGCGGCGTCCTGGCCATCGCGACCCGGCCCGGTTACCGACCGGGAGACGAGCGAGCGGTGGAGCGGCACGAGATCGACCATTGGCTGGAGCGTGTCCGGGGCCAGGGAATCCGTTCGATCCTTTGCCTCCTGGGGGACGACCAGCTCCCGCTCTACGACCGAGCACTCCCGCAGGGCTTGCTGGCGTTCTACCAGGAGCAGGGTTTCACGGTCGCCCACCTTCCCGCCCGAGACGGGATGACGGAGCCGTTCACACCACAGGAGTACGAGAGGGCGTGGCAGCTCTTCCTCGAGCTGCCGAAGCCAGTTCTCGTGCACTGTTCGGCCGGCCACGACCGCACCGGACGAGTCGTGCGTCACATCCTCGACCGATTGGAAGGGGAGGCGGAACGCCACCTGCTGGGGGAATCGGCCGCGGGCTGATTCGCGCCTCAGTTCAGAGGGAGCGAAGCCCACTCGTCCTGGCGTTGGAAGAGGAGGTCGTGCATCTCCCAGAATCTCCCCTGTTCCGCAGCACAGATGGATGCGAGCGCCGCGTACGGGGCGTTGGGATGGACCTGTTGGATTGGGAAGTGAAGGTAGGCGAGCGCGATCTCTTCGCCGAGCCGCGGCCGGAGCGACGGGAGATACCGTTCGACCCATTGCCGACAGAACGGGCATTGGAAGTCGCTGAACTCAGCGATGATGACCTTCGCAGCCCGGCTGCCTTCGATTGGGGCGTCAGCGATGTCGGGACCTGCTTCCACGATCGCGAAGCGGCCGGTCTCGGCGAGGCGGCGAATGGTCTCGGAGTACCCGTCGAGACTGGCCGGGCTTCCTCGCAGTTCGGCCGCGATGACTTCGTCGAAGACGGCAGCAGGCTGCGCGCCCACGACCTTCTTGTTGTTGATGAAAAACGTTGGCGTGCCGGTCACGCCGAACTGCACTCCTCGCTCGTAATGGGCGCGGATGACGTCGTCCTTCGTCTCGTCGCCGAGGCATTGGCGAAAGGCGTCGCCATCCAGCCCCAGCTCGCCCGCGTATGCGAGGAACGCGTCGAGGAGCGTGCGCTGCGAGCCCGGGCCGCCCGTTCCGCTGGCCGCTTCGGGCGTCACGGAGGAGAGGCCGCCGAGCTCCGGGGAAGCAGGGGATGCGTCGCTGCCGTCCAGACGAACCCAAAGGACGGCGCCGATGAGAAGGGCTCCCACGAGGACGGAGGCCGGCGTCAGGAACGCCGTCCACAGGGGAGGCTCACGACGGGCAGACACGAACCCCTCGTCGTGCTCCTTCGCCGGCTGCGCCGGCTGCTGGACCTCAGCCGGCTCGAGGTTGGGGAGGTCTTCCATCGGTTGCATCGTACCGTGCTTCGCCTTCAGGCGCGCTCCGTGCCGCGGGCGCGGAGGACGGCGAGCGTAAGGGCTTCGACCGAATCGAGGGAGGGGTCGGCGGCTAACGCCTCCTCCACCCACCGTTTCGCCTCGGAGCGAGAGTAGCCGAGGCCCGTGATGGCGGCGATCGCGTCGGCCGCGACGCGTCCCCGTTCGAGCACCGCAGGGTCGACGGGCTCAGCGATGCGGGCATCGGGCATGGCGGCTTCGGCCACGACCCTCCCGCGCAGCGCAGCGATGATCTTGTCGGCCTGCCGGCCTCCGATACCGGGGAGCTTCGTGAGCAGAGCGCGGTCCTCCTGCTCGATGGCACGCGCCACGACGCTCACGGAGACCGTGAGTGCGCGGACGGCCTTGGCCGGACCCATCCCCTCAACCGAGACGAACTTGCGGAAGAAGTCGCGTTCGGCTCGACGGAGGAATCCGACGAGGACGGGGACGGGGTTGTTCGGGGAGGCGTGGTACGAGATGTGGAGCGCGATCGGGGGCCGCGCATCCTCGTCTTCGAGGTCGGCCTCGCCCGCGAGACGTTCGATTTCGGGCCACAGGAAGAGCGGCACGAGCACTTCGTACCGGACGCCGCCTACATCCACTTCCACCGCGGGTCCGGCGACGTCCAGCCGGGCGAGACGGCCGGCGAGGTGCGTGATCATCGGGCACAAGTATGCCGGCGCGTTCGCAGCCGCGCAGGCCCAGGCCGTACGCTTAGTGATGTGCCGGAACTCCCCGAGGTGGAGACGATCCGCCGCGACCTCGCCAAGCTCGCCATCGGCGAGCGCATCGTCGATGCGTGGGTCGAGCCGGCGACCGCTCCCCTGCTCCTCGACGGAAGCCCGGAGGCCTTCCGTGACGAAGTCTGCGGCCGGCGCATCCTCCGTATCGATCGCCGGGGGAAGTATTTGCTCTTCCGGCTGGACGACGGACGGTCGTGGGCCACGCACCTCCGCATGACCGGCAGGTTGGTTTGGCGCCGGTCGGACGCGCCGCCGGAGCCGTACGAGCGGGCTTTCGTGCGTTTCGAGAGCGGACACGACCTCCGCTGGTGCGACCTTCGGAAGTTCGGTCGCTGGCGGCTGATTTCACGTGACGACGAGGTTCTCGGACAGCTCGGCCCCGAGCCACTCGACCCGTCGTTCTCGGTCGAAGCCCTGGCGTCGATGCTGCGAGGCCGCAGGGCGCCGGTGAAAGCGGTGCTCCTCGACCAACGGCGCATCGCGGGCCTGGGAAACATCTACGCGGACGAGGCGCTGTTCGCCGCCGGAATCCGGCCCGACACGCCGGCAGGGAGTCTCGAGGCAGCCGCAGTCCGACGGCTCCACGAGGCGATCAGGGACGTCATTCGGCGGGGAATCGAGCGGCGAGGAGCCAGCTTCCGAGACTACGTGGATGCCAACGGGGAGGAGGGTGCCCAGCAGATGTACGTTCAGGTCTTCCGGCGAACCGGGAAGCCTTGTTACCGCTGCGGCACGCCGATCTCCCGCATCGTCGTCGGGGGACGGAGCTCCCATTTCTGCCCGCACTGCCAGCCACAGCTGAGTCAAGCGCAAAGGGAGCGATGAGCGTTCCCCTCGACGAGGAGGTGGACCGCCGCGCGCTACGGCTGGGGACCGAGACGACCGTGCGCCTCGAAGCGGGGTGCCGAGCCAGGTCGCTCCGCTCGAGGTCGAGGTCCGAGAACGGCGAGGGCTGCGGCGGAACACCGTGCGGCGGTTCGCCGACTCGGAGGAGGTCGCGAAGCACGCCGCCGCGCAGGAGGCGCTCCAACCGCTCCAGCTACCTTGCGTTCCCCGGAGCGCAGGTTTCGCAGGTGAGGTGCCCATCGACATCGATCCCGGGGGCGCCCCCCGCCACCGGCTTCGTTCTCGGAGTCGAACTGTGGGCGGAAGCTGTCGACGCGCTGGCCCTGCTCCAGGAGAGCGGGATTCGCGCGGGGCTGCGCTGGGAGCGCACGGCCAGGGAAGTGCTGCCGCTCGCTCCGCCTCCGCGCCTTCGTCTCGGGTTCGCGGCCCACGAGAGCGCCCGTAGAGCCGATCTTTGCCGCGGCACAGGAGCTTCTAGCCGACACGCCATTCGGCTTCGTGCCCGGCCGGCTTCGTGCCAGGCCACCCCACCAGCGAGAATGCGCTATTCGACGCGGGGGGCGTTTGGGTTGTCGACTGCGCGCAGGCGGGGTTCGGGGCGCAGCTGCTCGACGCGCCGGCGCTCATTGCCACTTCCGCCCTCGCAGCGGAAGAGCGCGCGGCGCTGGCCGAGCGGTGCGGTCAGCGGCGCGGAATCGCTGAGGCACGTGACCTCGTCGATGTGGCCGGCGACCGTCTGGGGCGCGGAAGAGCTGCTCCTCCTTCCGCGACCTCAGGTCGAAGTGTTCGGAGACGATGCCGCCACGGAGCGCCTGGTGACCGCAGCCCGGCGCATCGAGCGGGCGTTTCGAGAACCCGCCGGGGGCAACCCCTGGCCGCCACCATCCGTTCCGCCTCGTGGCCTGCGTAGAATGCGAGCCGTGGGCGAATACCCGGGCGGACTGAGCGAGCTGGAGTTCCTCCGCGCCTACCATCGGACGACGTTGCGCGTGCCGCAGGTGGCGTCGGATTCGTTGCTGCGCTCCCTGGTGACCGCCGCGGAGGCGGACCGTCCGGTGCTCGTGGCGGCGCTCGGGGCGATGGCCGGCCGGGCGGCCCGCCAGCTCGCGGCCGTCGCGCGGGCCTTGGAGGACCGGAGCCGACCGGTCGCGGAGCGCCTCATGGGTCCGATGCTGGGGACGGACGCGTGGGTCGAACTCATCCAGCGAGCGGCAACGCGCGCCCCGGAAGTGATCGCCGGAGACCTCGGCCTGGGCTCCGCGGGGCTCGCCCATGCCGAGCGGTTTCGCGCCCTCGGCGACCTCTCCTGGCTTACGCCGCTCGTGGCCCTGAGCGAACGGGACGGGTTCCTTTTGGGAACGGTGAACGAATGGCGCCACGCTTGGGAAGCCGTTTGGGCGGTGGTCGACGGCGTGGCAGCACTCGCCTTGCGCGAGGAGGACGCGGCAAACGTCGCCGACACCACCGCCGAGCTGGTGGCAATCGCGCGGGGATTTCTGGGCGCCTACTTGGAGGGCCGCGGAGGGGGCGGTGACTGACCGCCTGTTCGTTCCAGGGAGGCGGAATGCCATCACCGACGTCGAGGGGGTCCGCGTCGGACACGTGACCAAGCGTGCTGCCGCGACCGGCTGCACGGTGATCCTCACCGGCGGCGCGACTACCGCGGTCGATGTGCGGGGCGGCGCGCCCGGGACGCGGGAGACCGACGTGCTGGCACCCGCGAATCTCGTCCGCCGCTGTGACGCGATCCTGCTGGCGGGCGGGAGCGCCTTCGGCCTCGCCGCTGCCGACGGGGTCATGCGCTGGCTGCGCGAACGCGGCGAGGGGTTTCCCACGCGGGCGGGAAAGGTCCCCATCGTGACGGCCGGCGTGCTCTTCGACCTGAGCATCGGACGTGCCGACGCCTGGCCGACTGACGACGATGGCTACGCGGCGGCGGCCCGCGCCCGCTCTGGCCCCGTGGCCGAGGGGAGCGTGGGTGCTGGAGCCGGCGCAACCGTCGCAAAGCTAGCCGGCCCGGAGCGGGCGCTGAAGGGCGGCGTGGGCACGGCCAGTCTCGCCGGGCCGAAGGGCCTGGTGGCGGGAGCACTGGTAGTCACGAACGCGCTCGGAGTCGTGGTCGACCCTTCCACGGGCGGTCTCGTGGCGGGGCCGAGGGGCGACACGCCGGGCGAGATGTGGGACCTTGAGCACGCCTTGGCGCGGCGCCCCCCGGAGGGGATGTTCGCCCGGGAGGCGACGACGCTGGCAGTGGCGGCGACGAATGCGGCAGCTGACCACTACGTCCTTCAGCGGCTGACGGCGGCCGTCCACGATGCCATCGCGCGGTGCGTCGTCCCTGCGCACACGTTCGGCGACGGCGACATCGCCTGGGTCGCCGCCATGGGCGCCATGACGGTCGAGCCCAGCGACGTGCTGACCCTGGCGGTGATGGTGCAGCGGGCCACCGAGGCGGCGCTCGTTCGGAGCATCCGTGCGGCCCGCGGACTCGGCGGCGTCCCGTCGGCGGCCGAGTGGATTGCTAGCGGATCGTGAAGGAGCCCGAGGCGACCGTCTGGAAGATGCCGAAACCTTGAGCGGCCTCGACACTCACCCAATAGGTCCCACGATACGTTTCTCGGAAGAAGAAGTCGCTGGGCCAACCGAACGTCTCCGAGTCGCCATCGAAGTAGAGCCAGCCGTTTGCAGTCCCCTGAAAACCGCGAGGCGGGATGACCGTCACGCGGATTCTGATCGGGTAGCTCGCATTGGCGAAGAATTCCGTGCCGACTTCTATCTCAAAGACGTCGAAGCCGAATACGCACCGCACCTCCACCTCAAATGGGTAGGCTGCGGGAATCGTCACCCATCCCGTGCATCGCTCGACGATGTCGCTT
>DAOUCS010000149.1:0-1742 GCA_034431815.1 Dehalococcoidia bacterium | reverse complement strand
CATCCCCGCGTACATCGAGAATGACGCGTCGGCGGCGGCGTTGGGGGAGTTCCGGTTCGGCGCCGGGAGAGGCGCCCGCCACCTGCTGCACGCGACGCTGGGGACGGGCATTGGCGGGGGGCTGGTGATCAACGGGCGCCTCTACCGGGGAGCGAATGGGTTTGCGGGGGAGATCGGGCACATGGTGGTCGACCCGGCAGGACCGCGGTGCGCCTGCGGGTCGCGGGGGTGCCTTGAGGCGATGGTAAGCGGGGTGGCGTTTGCGGCGCGGGCGCGGCGGCTGCTGGAGCTGGGGAAGTCGGAGGTGCTGAAGGAGGTGGTGAGCTATGAGGAGCCGACCGCAGCGCACCTGTACGAGGCGGCGCGCAAGGGTGACCCGACCTGCGAGGCGGAGGTCCGGAACGGCGGGCATATCCTCGGGCTGGCACTCGGCAGCCTGGCAAACGTGCTGAACCCGGACGCGTTGACGCTCTCGGGCGGGCTGCTGGCGATGGGGGAGATGCTGCTCGAACCGATGCGGGCGGCGATGCGGTCGATGGTGTACGGGGCGGCGGGTGCGGCGAACGTCCGGCTGAGCGAGCTGGGCGAGAACGCGGGGCTGCTCGGAGCGGCAGCGGTGGCGCTGGAGTACCTCGAGGGGAGCTGACGTTCGGAAACAGGGCGAGCCGCCCGAATGGGCGGCCCGCGGTTGTTCGTTGCGAGGGATGCGCGTTAGATGCGGCCGGCCATCTCGCGGAGGCGGCGGATGCGCTCATCCAGCGGCGGGTGGGTGCTGAACAGGTTGGCGAGGCCTTCGCCGCGGAAGGGGTTGGCGATGTAGAGGGCGGAGACGGCCTCCTGGGCGGGAGTCGGCTCCATCGGCATGGCGGCGATGCCAAGCTTCAGCTTTTCGAGGGCGCTGGCCAGGGCGAGCGGGTCGCCGGTGACGCGGGCGCCGGTCTCGTCGGCGGCGTATTCACGCGAGCGGCTGATGCCGAGCTGGAGCAGCGTGGCAGCGATGGGCGCGATGAGGATGACGATAAGCGCCACGAACGGGTTTTGCTCGCGGTCGCGGCCGCCGAAGAGGGAGGTCCACATGAGGACCTGGGCGATCATCGAGATGGCGCCGGCGATGGTGGCGACGATGGAGCTGGTGAGGATGTCGCGGTTCCTGACGTGGCCCATTTCGTGGCCGATGACGGCGCGCAGCTCGCGGTCGGTGAGGAGCCGGCGGATGCCGGTGGTGACGGCGACCACGGCATGGTTGGGGTCGCGGCCGGTAGCGAAGGCGTTCGGCGAGGGGTTTTCGACGACGTAGACGCGAGGCATGGGCATCCGGGCGGCCTCGGCGACTTCGCGGACGATGGCGAAGAGGTGCGGGTCATCGGCCTCGGAGATTTCGTGTGCGCCAGCCATGGCGAGGGCGAGCCGGTCGCTGAACCAGTAGGCGAAGAAGTTCATCACGCCGGCAAACATGAGGAAGACGAGGGCTCCGCCGGTACCGCCGATGAAGCCGCCGACGGCAACCAGCAGGCCGGTAAGGGCAGCGAGCAGGACGGTGGTCTTGACGAAGTTCATGGGTGGGACGTGGCTACCTCCTGCAATCGAGTATAGCTGCCGCCGAGAGCGGGGCGGGGTTCACAAACGGGAAAGGCCGCTGAACCCCGTCTTTAGTTTTGGGGATCGAAGTGGCCCATGTCCTGCGTACCGTCTGTATCCGGCCTGCGCCCTCGACCTCGAGCGGGCCGGGAAACACCGCAAGG
>DAOUCS010000148.1:0-7095 GCA_034431815.1 Dehalococcoidia bacterium | reverse complement strand
AGGGCCCGCGGGCCACGAAGAGCTCGGAGGAGCTTTCGTAGCTGGGGAGGATCATCGCCACATGCGTGGCCGGCTCGTGGGGCGTCGCCGGGACGCACTGTAGGACGAACCCGCCGTCGGCCTGCACCGCTGCCACGAGCGTCTCCGGCTTGCTGGCGAGCTCCCGCCAGATGAGCCAGTATCCCCGCTGTTTGACTTCGTACCCGTCCGGCGGGCACGAGCACCCGATGCGGATGAAGTGCGGGTCGCCCGAGCGGATGACGTACGCCTCGGCGGCGCCGAGGTACCGGCCGACGGCACTCGCCGCCCGCACGACGTCCTTCGCCGTCGGTGTGGGCTGGCCGGCAAGCCGCGCCAGCCGCTGCAACCGTGCCTGCATGGCTCCTCCCCCTCGGGCGCATGATGACGTGACGAAGGTATGGGAAATCGCGCCCTCAATCGGAAGAATCGGCAGGGTTGCAGATCGGGAAAGACCCTGACGCGAGGGGAATTCGGAGACAACCGGCGGTTTCGGGCGTACGCTAAACGGTTACCCGGTACGGGTGAGGGCCGAAGTTCGCTTCGTAGAACGGCGAGACCATGCTCCCCGGAGGAACGAGCTCGTCGACGCGCCGTCGGTCCTCGTCGGTGATGGTCACGTCGAGTGCGCCGAGGTTGTCCTCGAGCTGCTCCAGGGTCCGCGGGCCGATAATCGGGCTCGTGATCCCCGGCTGATGCATGCACCAGGCGAGCGCGAACTGCGAGAGCGTGCAGCCCTTCTCCTGGGCGATGGGCTGAAGCCCGTCGACGACGTCGAAGAAGCGTTCGGTCCAGCGCCGCCGCTGCAGCCCGGTGAGGTTCGGCTGTCCGAAGCGCGTGTCGGGCGGGGGCGGCTCGCCTCGGCGGTACTTCCCTGTGAGGAGGCCACCGGCCAGGGGGCTCCAGGGGATGAGGGCGATCCCGAACGTCTGCGCCATGGGGATGAGCTCCCGCTCGATGCGCCGGTCGAGGATGTTGTAGGGCGGCTGCTCGGTAACGAACCGGTTCAGGCCGAGCTCCTTCGACACCCAGAGCGCCTCGACGATCTGCCAGGCGGCGAAGGTCGACGTGCCGATGTAGCGCACTTTGCCTGCGCGTACCAGGTCGTCGAGCGCGCGCAGGGTCTCGTCGATGGGAATGTCGGGCTGGGGACGGTGGATTTGGTAGAGGTCGATGTAGTCGGTTTGGAGCCGACGCAGGCTCTGTTCGCACTGCTCGATGATGTGCCGACGGCTGTTTCCCCAGTCGTTCGGGCCGTCGCCCACCCGGGCGTGGACCTTCGTGGCCAGCACCACCTGGTGACGCTTTCCGTTCGCCTTGAGAGCCCGCCCCACCGCCTCCTCACTCTGGCCGCCGGCGTACACGTTCGCCGTATCGATGAAGTTGATGCCGGCGTCGAGCGCCCGGTCGATGATGCGGGCCGCATCCTCGAAGCTCGTGCGGGCCCCGAACATCATCGCGCCGAGGCAGATTGGGCTGACGCGGACTCCTGTTCTCCCCAGCGGCCGGTACTCCATGTGGCTGTTCCTCCTCGTCGGCAAACGGTGGCCCAAGTCTAGCCGCTTGGGAGCCGCTTGCGAGCGCTCACCAGGCGGCGCCCATGCCGCCGTCGACGTTGATTGCCGCTCCCGTGACGTAGCTGCCCGCGTTCGAGACGAGCATCACGATGACCGCCGCTACCTCCTCCGCCTTGCCGATCCGGCCCAGCGGCACCGTGGCGCCCATGCGGGCGAACGCCTCCTCCAAAGGAAGGTCAGGGAAGCGCTGCCGCGCGGCGCGGGCGATCTGCGCGCTCTCGATGATGCCGACGCAGACCGTGTTCACGAGGATGTTGTGGGCCGCCAAATCCTTCGACATGGCCTTGGTGAGGGCGATGCCGGCCGCCCGGCTCACCGAACTCGGGAGCGAGGCGGGTCCGGGGGTCTTCCCTCCGACGTGGGTGATGTTCACGATGCGTCCCCCGCTGGCACGGCGCATGTGCGGGACGACAAGCCGGCTGGCGCGGATGGCGGCGAACAGCTTCAAGTCAAGGTCGGCCCGCCAGGCGTCGTCGCTCACGGCTTCGAACGGCGCGGCGGCGGCCGTGCCGGCGTTGTTCACGAGGATGTCGATGCGACCCCACCACCCGGCCGCCTCGCCCACGAAGCGCTCCAGGTCACCCGGAACGGTGACGTCGGCGGGGATGGCCAGCACCTCGCCCCGGGCTCCCGCGCGGATTTCGTCAGCCGCTGCGGCCAGGACGTCGGGCCGGCGGGCGCAGATCGCGACGTGCGCCCCCTCGCGAGCGAGCAGCGCTGCGGTGGCCTTGCCGATGCCTTCGCTCCCCCCGGTCACGAGCGCGACCTTCCCCTCGAGCCCAAGATCCATGCCGGCGACCTCCCGTGCGTCTCCTTCAGCCGATAGCCCAGCTCGCGATTCCGAAGCCTGCTCCGGCGAGGGCCAGGAGCCCCAGCGCCGACTGGGCGAGCATACCGTCTTCCTCGTTCCGGCCGCGCAGCCACGACCAGAGGAAGAACGGGACGAGGAGCAGGGCGGCGGCGAGCGTCACCACGCTGCCATTCTAGGCCGCGGTGCCGCCCTGAATGCTCACCAGGAACTCGATGCGCTCGCCGTCGAGCAGGGGCGCGTCCAGGTCCGCCTGGGCATCGCCCCGCACGGCCATGATCGCCTCGATGTCGACATCGGAAAACCCTTCCGCCCTCAGGATCTCGCGCGGGGTCAGCCCTTCGCGCCAGGGGACTTCCGTTTCGGGCTGCTTCGAACGGGTACGGGGCACGAGCGTAGCGAACCAGCGAACGTGGACAGGCATGGCGGCTCCGGCAGATGGGGTCGGCACGATTCTACCCGGAGCGCCGCTGCCCGCGCCCAACAGGCCGGCGTAGACTGAGGACGTGCACGGACACCGCCCCGACCCCGGGCGCGCCCTGGCCGTGGCGCTTGCCCTCACGCTCGGGTTCGCCGCCGTCGAGGCGGCAGTCGGCGTTGCGGCCGGCTCCCTCGCGCTGCTCTCGGATGCGGGCCATATGCTCGTCGACTCGGCGGGGCTGCTCCTCGCCCTGGCGGCGACGGCGGTGGCACGGCTCCCGGCCGATTCCCGGCGAAGTTACGGCTACGCCCGCGCGGAAGTACTCGTGGTGCCGGTCCACGTGCTGCTCATGCTCGGGATCGCGGGCTACATCGTCTACGAAGCCGTCCAGCGGATCGGCGAGCCGCCGGAGGTGCTGGCCTGGCCGGTGGTTTTCGTCGGCGCTGCGGGACTCATGGTGAACCTGATCGCGATTCGTCTCCTCGTGGAGCAAAGCGAGCGGAACCTGAACGCTCGCGGCGCGCTCCTCGAAGTCGCCGCCGATGCGGTGGGTTCGGTCGGCGTCATCCTGTCCGGCGCGGTGATTGCGGCCACTGGCTGGACGGCAATCGACGTCATCACCAGCCTCGGCATCGCCGCGCTCATCCTTCCCCGTGCGGGGAGTCTCCTTCGTCACGCGGTCGAGGTCCTCCTCGAAGGGGCGCCCGGCCACCTCAGCCTGCGCGAAATCGAGGAGGATGCCCGGCTCGTGCCGGGCGTCATCGCCCTCCACGACCTCCACGTGTGGTCGCTCGCGCCCCACTTCGTCGCCCTCAGCGCTCACGTGGAAGTGGCGACGATGGAGGGCTGCGAGCGTGTGATTGCAGACCTGGCCGAGGTGCTCCGCCGCCGGCACGGGATCGCCCACGTCACCCTGCAGCCGGAAACGCAGACGCTCCACGAGGCGGTCGAGTGCTGTGCGCTTCCCGACGCGGAGGGCGTCCTCACGCGGCTGCATCCGGAGGCGGCTGGGATTCGCGCGCCCCGAAAGGAAGGGTAAGCCTGAGCGCGCACGAGCCCGGGCCTGGCGGCGCTCCCGCGCTACGATTCCCTCGTGCCCAGGCTTCGGATGCCCTCCCGTGCGCTCGCGGGCCTCGCGGGGGCGGCTATCGCCGTCTCTGCCTGCGGCTCGCCTCCGGATGCCGGCGTCGCTGCCACGCCGTGGTCGGCGGCCGACCAGTCTGGCGAGGCGGTCCCCCTTCGCGCTTATCCCGTGGGCAGCGAGTGGATCGTCGGCTCCAATAACTTCGGCGTGGCGCTCCTCGGGGAAGACGGGCTCCCCATCCGCGGCGCCCACGTATCGCTGACCTTCTACGACCTGCGCGACCGCCAACGCCCGGTGCGGGTGGCCGAGGTAGCTGCGGCGGAGAGCGCTCCTGCGAGCGACCCGCGTGTGGGCGCTTACTATGCCCGAGCGGAGTTCCCAACAGCGGGGCTCTGGGGCGCCGAAATCCGGGCTGCTCTCCGGGACGGACGAACTGGTGTTGCCCGGGTGGCCTTCGCCGTCACCACCAAGCCGTCGGCTGCGGCGCCCGGGCAGCCCGCGCCCCGCAGCGACAACCTCACCGCCGCCGAAGTGACGGATATCCGGACCATCGATTCGGGCGATCCCCCGAACCGGATGCACAGCTGGAAGATCCGCGACGCAATTGCCCAAGGGCGGCCGCTCGTGGTGGTTTTCGCAACGCCGGCCTATTGCACGAGCATGGCCTGCGGACCCGTCGTCGAAGAGGTTCAGGCGCTGGCTGACGAGTACGGCGGCCGGGTGGCGTTCGTCCATATCGAGGTGTGGGCCAACCCCGCTGCCGGCCAGGTGCACCGGACCGTGCGCGAATGGCTCGTGCGCAGCGACGGCGGCTTCAGCGAACCGTGGGTGTTCATCGTCGACAAGCGGGGCATCATCTACGACCGCTGGGCGGGCCCCGTCTCACGCGAGCTGCTGGAGCCCTCGGTTGCGGCTGTGGCGCGCGGCGAGGTGTGGGAGCGGTCCCGCTAGGAGCACGCTCCCACTCGCGACCAGTCGTTTGCGGTGAAGATGTCCGTGTCCCATGGGGTGCGCTCGCCGAGCGAGAGGCGGAAGTAGGCGGCCGCGCCGATCATCGCGGCGTTATCGGTGCAGAAGTGGGGCGGCGGCACCCGCACGGGCACGGGCGAACGGATGGCGATCTCCTCGCGGAGGCGCGCGTTGGCGGCCACGCCCCCCGCGAGCAGGACTTCGGCGGCGCGAAGCTCTCGGGCAAGGCGGGCCGTCTTCCCCGCGAGGACGTCGACGACTGCCTCCTGGAACTCCCAGGCGATGGCCGGGGTGCTCCACCGGCCGGCCCGCACGGCATGGAGCACAGCGGTCTTCAGCCCGCTGAAGCTGAAATCGAACGTCCTAGGAAGCCATGCCCGGGGAAGGCTCAGGTCAGAAGGTCCGCCCTCGGCTGCCGCTCGGGCGATGTGCGGGCCGCCAGGGTAGGGAAGCCCCAGCAGCCTCGCCACCTTGTCGAACGCTTCCCCGGCCGCATCGTCGAGGGTGCCGCCGAGGCGCTCGTACCGCCCATGCCCCCGCATCAGCACCAGGTCGGTGTGGCCGCCCGAGACGACGAGGCAGAGCGCGGGGAAGGCAGGCTCCGGCCCCTCGACCAGCCAGTTCGCGTAGATGTGGCCTTCGAGGTGGTTGACGCCGAGAAAGGGGAGCCCGCGAGCGTAGGCGAGCGCCTTGCCGTGGTTGAATCCCACGAGCAGCGAGCCGGCCAGGCCCGGCCCCCGGGTAGCTGCGACGGCGTCGATGTCTTCGAGGCTGCAGCCTGCCGCGGCCAACGCCTCCTGCACCACTGGTCCGATGGTCTCCAGGTGTCGCCTGCTCGCCACTTCCGGGACCACGCCGCCGTACTTTGCGTGGAGCTCCGCCTGGCTCGCGACGATCGACGAGCGCGCCGTGCGGCCGTCGCTGACCACGGCCGCCGCCGTTTCGTCGCACGAGGTCTCGATGGCGAGGATGTTCACAGTTCGAGGGTACCGCGGATGACGCTGCTGCGGCTCAGTCCGCGCTGCGGACGAGGATCGTCGGGATGTGGCCGTGTTGGATGAGCCCCACGCCCGTGCTGCCGCTCACCAGATGCCGGCGGGCGCTGTACCCATGCGTCGCCAGGGCGATGCCGTTCGCCCGGCGCGCCGAGGCCACCCGGAGAATCCCGTGGTCGACGCTCTCCAAGTCCTCGAGGTCCTCAACGGCAATCTCCAGCGATCCCACCGCCGGCAGCCGTTCAGCTAACGCCTCGAGTCGGGCCCGGAGCTCGGCCTTCTTCTCGGCGGGTCCCCGATCGCCCAGGCGGGGCTCATAGAGCGATACGAGGGAGACCGCGACCGCGGTTCCTTCGAGGAGCGGCCGCAGCGCATCGGCCACCCGCGAAGCGGCGGGCGAACCGTCGCTGCACACCACGAGCCGGTACGGCCGGTCCAGGTCAGCGGCGCTCGATTCGACGTTCGGCCCGGCGACGAGCGCTGGGAGGTTCGTGTGCGCCAGGACCCCGAGGGCGGTGGAGCCGACGACTAGGTGGCGAATGAGCCCGGCACCGTGGCTGCCGAAGGCCAGGGCTTGCGCTCTCCGCTCGCTGGCGATGCGGCAGATGGCGGCGGCGGTATCCTCGTCGGGCCGCTGCGGTTCGATGGCGATGGAGGCCTGCACGCCCAGCATGCGCAGCTCCTGGCGCAGCTCCGCCTCCCAGCGGTTGGCGAGAATGGCCGCTGTCTCTTCCGTCGAGGGGGCGACGATGCCCGACAGATCCTTGAGCCGGTTCATCACCCGAATGACGGTGAGGGGGCGGTTCGTCCCCCGCGCGAGGGCACCGGCATGAGGAAGCATCCGGCTCGCGTGGTCGGAGCCGTCGGTGAAAGCGAGGATGGTCATCGCGCGTTCCGTTCCTTCCGGAGGGAGCGTTTCCCGCAGCTTACCATCGCACGCGCCACAGCTGGCCGTTTGCGAACAGGTACCCGGTACCATCGGTGCCCGTCGCGAGGGCGCTCACCGCCTGGAACTCGGGGTGCCGGTACTGGTGATCGAACGTGCCGTCGCTGCGGAGCACGACGACGCGCCCGTTCGCGGGATCGGCAAACGCGAGCTGTCCGTCTCCGAACGGCTGCGCCGGGGCGGGGTTCATGAGCGGGGCATCGATGCCCGCTTGGGAGAGGGTCAGCGAGAGCTGCCCGCTGAAGCGGCGAACGGTCCCGTTCGCATCGGTGGTGTA
>DAOUCS010000147.1:0-7981 GCA_034431815.1 Dehalococcoidia bacterium | reverse complement strand
CGCTGAAGCTACCCAACACCCCGATTCGCCTTTCGAAGACGCCTGCTCGTGTCGGCCGGCCGATGCCCGGCCATGGGGAGCACACAGAGGAAGTTCTCCGCGGGTGGCTCGGCTACTCCAGCGAGCGGATCGCCGAGCTTCGCGCGGCCGGCATCATCCGTTGACGTCTCGGAGGCTGGGATGCGCTTCTTCGATATGTTCCCTCCTGGGCAATGCGAGATTCCCGGCTGCAAGGCCCGCCCCGAACGGCGCGTGCTCATCATGGGTGGGAGCCGGGCCTGGCTCTGCCCCGAGCACGCGCGGCAGCTCGAACGGGGACGCATCGAGCGGACGACGCGCTGAGGTCTCTCCTACACTGTTGCGAGCATGCACGGCGCCGAATTCAGGGAAACGCCCCTCGACGGCATTACGTTCGCCGAGTTCTCCGTCGAGGTCGAAGGCGAGCGCGTCCCGGGGATGGTGTACGTCCCGGCCGGCGACGAGGGCCCGCGGCCGTTGGTCCTGCTCCAGCACCCAGCCACCAGCAGCAAAGACGATTACTTCGTCGCCGAGCCCGCTCGATTATGGGCGAACCGGGGCTGGGTGGTCGGCGGATTCGATGCCCCCTACCATGGCGACCGGGAACCGTACGACCCCGTGGCGCTCCTGCGCGACCGTGAGCTCCTCGCGGCGGCCGGCCGGCGGTACGCGCGCGAACTCGCCGCTGTCGTCGATTGCCTCGCTTCCCGCTACCCCGTCGACCGCGGCCGGCTCGGCTTCGTGGGCTACTCCCTCGGGAGCATGTTCGGAATTCCTGCTGTCGCGGGCCACGGCGGGTTCCGGGCGGCGGTCTTCTGCCTGGTGGGCGAGGGCGGCCTCGTGGGACCGGCCACAGGCCCCGACAGTGTCCTTCCAGGCCTCGCCTCCACCGCCGTGCGCATCGTGGCGAAGACGCGCGACGAACTGATCCCCCGGGAGGCCACCGAGCGCCTGTACGAGGCGCTCCCCGGGGAGAAGGACATCGTCTGGCTGCCGGGCGGCCATTTCGAAATCGGCCCCGACGTCATCGGCGCAGCCGAGGATTGGCTGGTGCGCTGGCTGCGCTGAGCCGAGGTGAGCGCGCCGGTGTTCGGCGCCCAGCCGACCCGCTACGATGGCCCCGAGGAACGCTCGTGTCCGACGCTCCGACGACCGACCGGCTCGCGGCCGCCGATGTCGCGGCCATCCGTAACGCCCTCGACCGGGTCCAGGCGAACGTCGAACGGGTGGTCGTCGGCAAGAGCGGGGTCATCCGCCTCCTCCTGGCTGCCCTCCTCTGCGAAGGGCATGTCCTCGTCGAGGACGTGCCGGGAATTGGGAAGACGACCCTGGCCAAGGCGCTCGCCCAGTCGCTCGGCTGCTCCTTCCGCCGCATCCAGTTCACCCCGGACCTCATGCCTGCCGACATCACGGGCGTGCACTACTACGACCCGCGGACCGGCGAGTTCCGCTTCCGGGAAGGGCCCATCGTGGCGAACATCGTGCTCGCCGACGAGCTGAACCGGGCCACGCCGCGCACGCAGTCGGCGCTCCTCGAAGCGATGGAGGAGCGCCAGCTCACTGTGGAGGGCGTCACCACTGTCCTCCCTCGCCCCTTCCTCGTCATCGCTACGCAGAATCCCATCGAGCTGGAGGGCACGTTCCCGCTGCCCGAAGCGCAGCTCGATCGCTTCTTCCTGCGCTTGCGCATCGGCTACCCGGACGAGTCGTCCGAGGACGAAATGGTGGAGCGCCACGGGCGGTCGAACCCGTTCGAAGGCCTGAACCCGGTGCTGTCGGCCGAGGAGATCGTGGCCTTCTCGGCCGCCCTCCAGCGCCTCTATGTCGACCCCGAGGTGCGGCGGTACGCGGTGCGGATCGTCCGCGCGACGCGGGAGGAGCCCGCCCTGGAGCTCGGCGCAAGCCCGCGGGCGAGCCTGGCCCTCTTTCGAGCTGCCCGCGCCCATGCAGCCCTGGAGGGGCGGGATTTCGCCCTCCCCGACGACGTGAAGGCGATGGCCCCCCACGTCCTCGCCCACCGCCTCATCCTCTCGAGCCAGGCGCGGCTTCGGGGGCGCACCGCCGAGGACGTCCTCCGCGAGGTCATCGAGCGGGTGCCCGTGCCCATCGAGGGCTGACGATGCGCGCCGTCCTTCCCCTCCTCGGCGCCTTCGCCGTTCTCCTCGGCTTCGTGGCCGACGTGCCACTGGTCGGAGGCTTGGGGTTTCTCCTCGCGTTCCTCGGCCTGGCGGCGGCGTACTGGCACCGACAGCTCTTCGCCGGCACGCGTTTCCGGGTCTCCGCCGCCGAGCGCCGCCTCTTCCCCGGCGAGCAGACCACCCTCACGGTCGAGCTCGAGAACCGGAAGCTGCTTCCGCTGCCCTGGTTCGAATGGCAGGTCGCCCTCGCCGACCCCGTCCGCGTCGAAGGCGAGCGTCTTGCCGCGGCTGCGGCCCCCGGCTACAGCTTCCTCCGCAAAAACGGCACGCTGGGCTGGTACGCGCGCACCCGCTGGCAGTTCCGCGTCGGCAGCGATTCCCGGGGCTACCACCAAATCGGCCCCGCGGCAGTGAAGTCGTCGGACATCCTCGGTTTAGCGCCGCAGACGCTTCCCGTTCCTGCGACGGAGCGTCTCGTCGTCTACCCGCGGATTCTCCCCCTTCCCGAGCTCGGGCTTCCCGCCGACAGGCCGTTCGGCGATGCCAAAGGCCGGGCGCAACTCTTCGAAGATCCGCTGCGCATCAAAGGTTTGCGCGAGTACCGTCCCGGCGACCCGCTCCGCCGCATCGACTGGAAGGCCACTGCCCGCCTGGGCGAGCTCACCTCTCGCGTCTACGAACCATCGGCTGCGCGGCACTTCTACCTGCTCCTCAACGTCGACACGCTCCCCCATTCCTGGGAGGGGTACCTGGCTGACGACCTGGAGCGGACGGTGACCGTGGCGGCCTCGATCGCGGCGTGGGCCCACGAGCACCGCCACCCGGTGGGATTGCTCGCCAACGGCTCCCTCCCCGACGCGGACCGTCCCCTCCGGCTGCCGCCGTCCGCCAGCCGTGACCAGCTGGTGCGCATTCTCGAGGCGCTGGCGATGGTTCAGCCGCTCACGCTCCAGGAGCTCGCCGCCGTAGTCCGGAAGGAGAGCGGCCGCTGGCCCTTCGGCGCAACCGTCGTCCTCGTTGCGAGCCTCGTGCCTGAAGAGCTCGCCGCCGAGGTGGTGCGGCTGCACGCTCAGGGGTCCGGAACGGCGGCGGTGCTCACCTCCGAACGCGCTGACCCGGCCTCTCTGGGCCCGGTGCCGGTCTACCGCGTGCTGCGGCTGCCGGGGCTCGCGGAGGCGGCGCGGTGACGGCGCTGGCGCTGCTGGCTGCCCTGCTGTCGGAAGCGCTGCTGGCGAGCGCCGTCGCCCAGTGGATCGGCTCCGGCTACCGCGACGGGCAGCAGGTGATGCCGCTCGCCGCGTTGGTTGCCGTCGCTCTCGCCGGAGTTGGGGCCGGAAGCGCGCTGTCGCGTTTCGAGCTCCCACGGAAGGTCAGGTGGGCGGTGGCAGGGCTCACAAGCTACGCGGTGCTGTACGGCTCGCTCCGGTTCGTCTACGCGGGTGACCTCGCCCTCTGGAACCTCGCCTGGGTTGCGGACGTTTTCGCCGATGCCGACCAGGCGGCGGAGCGCGGTGCGGACGCATTCATCGCAGCGCTGCTCGCGGGCACACTGTGGGCGCGCGCCGTCCATCGCGGGGTGAGCGACGTCGACCTGGAATCGTTCGCGCGTTCGGGAGCGCCGACGATGGCTGCCGCGGCGCTCGCAGCGGCGCTCGGCGCCGCGACGGACCGGGCCGAGGCCGTCGCGGCCGCTGCCTTCGCCAGCGTGACGGCCGGCGCGCTGGCGCTGATTCTCGCCCAGCTGGCGCGCAGCGGGACGACCTTCGGCGACCTGCGGGCAGGCTCCTTCGCTGCCGCCCTCGTCGCCCTCGCGCTGGGAGCGGCGGGGGCGGCCGTGCTGCTCTTCGGCATCGCCTACGCTGCGGCGGCGCCGACGCTCGGCGCAGCGCTCCTCGACGGCGCTGTCTTCGTCCTCACCTGGGTCCTCACGCCGGTCGTCTGGGTCATCGAGCGCCTGCTGGCCCTGCTGCGGCCCGACACGCCAGAGCTTCAGCCGCCGAGGGAACTTGCCCGCGGGCTTCTCGGTGAAGGCGAGCCCGGGAGCGAGCCCGGCGGCGGCTGGCGGGCCCTGGCTTACCTCGGCCGCGCGTCCGTCCTCATGCTCCTTCTGGCCCTCTTCGCCTTCCTCGGCCTGGCCGCCTTCCGCTTCTGGCGGCGTTCCGCGGGCAGCGAACCCTTGCAGGCCGAAGTGGAGCGGGCCGGTGGCCTCGGCGACGATGCGCGGGAATTGCTGCGCCGCCTCGCTCGCCGGCCGGAGCGGGGTCACCGTCGCCCCCTCCATCCGATCGCTGCCCTCTACCTCCGCGTGGTGGACGTCGCATCCCGGCGAGGGGTTGTCCGAACGCCCGGCACGACGCCCGAAGAACTCCGGCTCCCCCTTCGCACGGCAATCGGGGACCCCGTCACCGACCGCATCACCGACGCCCTGGAATCGTTCCGATACGCCGGACGGCCGCCGGACGCGGCGGGTGTTCATCGTCTCGAAGAGGAGTGGCGGGCGGCAGAACGCCGGCTCTAGCCGCCCCTCAGCATCGGAAGGCAGCCCACCCCTCGCCCGAAGCGGCGACGTGCGGGACCACCGGCCACGAATCGATTCGGAGCGCGGCTTCGATGTCCGCTCCGAAGCCGATCGAGGCGAGGTACCGGGCGTGCGCTGCCGAACGGACCAACCCTGCCGCCTCGGACGTTTGGCCGCAGGCCAGCGCGAGCCTCGCGCCGTCTCCCAGCTCCAGGTTCGGGGCGGCGCGCGCTAGCGTGACCGTCAGCAGCGCCGCTACGGCGAAATCCTCCAGTGCGAACCTCGTGCCGCGGTGTGTTCCTGCACAGAGGATCGCAGCCCGCCGGTATTCGGCGGCGGCCGCCGCTGCGGCGGAGAGATTCACGAGTGAGGCGGCAAACACCGCCCCCCGTCCCGCTGCCGCCAGCAGCGCGTTCGTGCCGTTCGTTGTCGCCATGACGATGCGTTTCCCTTCGACGGGAGCCGCAGCCGCTTCGGTCGGAGAATTTCCCAGGTCGAATCCCTCCGGCCGGAAGCCGCGCTCCTCGCCCGCCCGGAGCACGTCGCCCTCGAACTCCCGTGCCTCCTGTAGGCTTCCGACGACGCGGACTTCGGCTGCTCCCCGCACAAGCAGCACGGCGATGGTCGTCGTCGCCCGGAGGACGTCGATCACGAGATAACACTCGGCGTCCATCGTGGCGGCCTCGGCCGGGATGAGGGCGACGTCGAGGTGGCGGAGGGCGGCCATTTCTGCCAGTATCGGCCGAGCGAGGCCCCGGTGCTATCCTCGGACACGATGGTTTCGCCCGTCGGGTTCTTCGATTCGGGCGTCGGCGGGCTGAGCGTGGTCCGCGCATTCCGCTCGTACGCTCCCAACCAGCCGGTCCTCTACTTCGCCGACACGGCCTGGTTTCCCTACGGCGGCCGCCCGCCGGCTGAGATTCGCAAGCGGGCATTCACCGCCGCGCACGCCCTCATCGCTCGGGGCGCGAAGCTGGTGGTAGTGGCCTGCAATACGGCTTCGGCTGTGGCCCTCTCTGACTTGCGGGAGGCCTTCCCGGTCCCCTTCGCGGGCATGGTGCCGGGCCTGAAGCCCGCGGCCGCTCAGACCCGGTCCGGCGTCGTGCTGGTCCTCGCCACGCCGAACACGCTGGACGGCGAGCTCTTCCGGCGGGTCCGGGAAGAGTACGGGTCCGGCGTTCACGTCCGCGCGGTTCCGGGGCATGGGCTTGCCGAGCTGGTCGAGGAGGGGCGCGCCGGCACTTCCGAGGCCCGCGACGCCCTCGAACGCATCCTCGGCCATCACGTCGCCGCAGGCGCGGACGTTGTTGTCCTCGGCTGCACCCACTACCACTTCCTCGCGCCCGACATCGAAGCTCTCTTTCCGGGGCTTGCCGTCGTGGACACGAGCGACGCCGTCGCGAGGCGGGCCGCGGCCGTGCTGCAGGAGGAGGGGCTGCTCGCGGCGGACGGTTCCGGCCCGTGCTCATTCGAGCTCATCGCCTCCGGACCGCGGGCGCGTCTCGACAGAGTCGCCCTCTCGCTCGTTCCCGAACTCTTTCCGTTGCGCGCGGAGACCACTGCATGACGCACTACTTCGAACGGCTCGCGGACCGCACCCGTGCGACCGGCTCGTACCTGTGCGTCGGCCTCGATCCCCAGCCCGACCGCCACGCTCCGGAGGAACTGCCCGGCTTCCTCATCCCCATCGTCGAAGCGACGGCCCCGTACGCCGCTTGCTTCAAGCCGAACCTCGCGTTCTTCGAAGCGTACGGCGTTCCCGGCCTGCTCGCCCTCGAACGGGTGTTGGCCGCTGTCCCGTCCGGCATTCCCGTGATCGGTGACATGAAGCGGGGGGACATCGGCTCCACCTCGCGGGCTTACGCTCGGGCAGCCTTCGAGGTGTGGGGCTTCGATGCGGTGACGGTTAACCCCTACCTCGGCTTCGAAGGGATCGAGCCCTTCCTGGAGTACGGCGATCGCGGAGTGTACGTTCTCTGCCGGACGTCGGCCGCGGGCGCAGCCGACTTGCAGGCCGAGCGCCTCGCCTCGGGGCTGCGCGTCTTCGAACATGTTGCGCGGCTGGTTGGCAGCCGGCCGGAGCGATTGGGCCTCGTGGTGGGCGCAACGGCCCAGCGCGAGGAACTCGCCGCGGTTCGGCGGCTTGCGCCGAACGCGAGCCTGCTCGTCCCGGGCCTGGGCGCCCAGGGCGGCGACATCGAGGCCGTGATTGCCGCAGCCGGTGCCAGTCCCGGCTCGATCGTGTTCAACGCGAGCCGGAGCATCCTGTATCCGGAGGGCCAGCCGGCCGACCCCGCCTGGGCGGCGGAGACTGCGCGGGCGTTCCGCGACCGGATCGCGGCTGTGGTACGATAGCCCGCGCATGCCGCGGTTCCCCGATGTATCGGTCGGTGACGTCTTCCGTATGAAGCGGCGCCATCCGTGCGGCGGTTGGGAGTGGCGCGTCTTCCGCGTCGGTGCCGATGTCGGCCTCGAGTGCCTCCGCTGCGGGCGCAGGGTGATGCTCGAACGGCACCGATTCGATTCTCGGGCGGAGCGTCTCGTGAGTTCTGGCGAACGCTGAGCCATGGCGGGAAGCATCGCGGTCGCGGGCGAGCCACCTCTCCTCCAGGAGCGTCCCTTCCGCATGCTCACCGTCGAACGCCTCGCTTCGCGTGTGGCGAACAACGCTGTGAACTTCGGGCTCGTCCTCCTCATCGTCGATGCGACGGGCCGAGCGTTCATGAGCAGCCTTCTCGTGCTCACGCTCGTGGTCCCCTCGACGCTCGCAGGCCTCGCCGCGGGGGTGGCCGCAGACCTCTTTCCGAAGCGTTTGCTCATCGTGACGGGCAATCTCGCGCGGGCGGCGGTGTGCGGCGCGCTCGCCTTCCAGGAGCCGGAGCTGTGGACATACTTCATGGTCGCCCTGGTTATGGCGTCCGCTACCCAGCTCGCCTCGTCTGCGGAGGCGGCGATCCTTCCCGCGATCGTGGCCCGCGAACGGCTCGTGCGGGCGAACGCCATCGGTCATGCCGTCACCGGCCTCGGGCAGATTCTGGGGTTCGCTGTCTTGGCCCCGCTCTCCTTGCGGCTTCTGGGCGAACCCCGGCTGCTGTTCGGCATCGCTGCGATCCTGTTCGTGACCGCGGCCGGCTACGCGGTCGCCATCGGGCGGCAGGAGCGGGGCGCGCGAGGGGAAGTCGGCGGCGAAATCCGCGATGTCTGGTGGCGGGTGGGCTGGCGGCAGATGCGCCGCGACCCCCGCGTGATGCGGGCCGCGCTGGAACTCACGCTGTTGGCGACGGCGATGACGGTCATCGCTGGGCTC
>DAOUCS010000146.1:0-2500 GCA_034431815.1 Dehalococcoidia bacterium | reverse complement strand
CCCCGGCCGAGAGGACGTAGGCGAGGGCCGTCGGCCGCGTCTCCAGCAGCTCGCCCGTGGGCACGATGGGCGTCAGACCGAGGAGGGCAACTGCCCCCGCTGCGATGAGCGGACCCGCCAGGAACGCCGGAACGGCGGTCCAGGCAGCGCCCAGCGCCTCCAGCCCCAGCACCTGGCCGATGCTCGCCCCGCGGGCACGCAGCAGCGCGATCTCGTCGGCATTCCGCTCCGCCGCCGCCGCTCCCACGGTGAACACGAAGAAGAGCGCAATTGCCGAGACTTCGGCCAGGAGAACGAGGAGCGGGCCCTCGGCGACCGAGGAGGCTCGCTCCGCCCGCTCGATGGCGTCGGCCACGGGCGCGACCACGAACCCACCGAGCTGGTCCAGCTCCCCGCGGAGGCGCTCGATCTCCTCCCGGGCACGAGCGGCCGTCTCCGATCCGATACGGCCCGGATCGGCGAAGACGATGAAGCTTGCGCTGGCGAGGTATCCAGGCCACCACTCCCGGTAGGCCCGGAGATACCGCTCACGGGGCACGAAGGCTGGGACCACCGGTCCCGTATCGGGAAGCGCCTGGCCGAGGGCGAAGTATGCGGCCGTACCCCGAACCCAGAAGGGGTCCTCCGGGCTCCGGGGATCGACGATGGCCGCGACGACGGCTTCGCGCACGAACCGAAGGGAGGCGCTCGGTGCGCAGGGCGGCGGAGGCGGGCGGTCGAGGCTCGGGATGATGCGGGCGCAGGTATCGATGTCTTCTGCCAGCTGCAGGCGATCGCCGGCGCCGAGCCCGAGGGCCGCCGCTGCCTCGCGGCTGATGACGAGAGGCAGAAACGTCCCGCCGTCGTCGCCTCGGGGCAGCTCCCCGTCGACGACGGTGACGTGTTCTTCGTACCCGCCGATTGCCCGCAGCTCGACGACGGGCGGGCGTTCGTCGTTGAGCCCGGGACCCAGGAGGAAGAAGCGCGGACCCTGGAAGGCGGCGGTCTCGGCGCGCAGCATCCATCCCAGGCGTTCGCGAACGCGCTGGGCGACGGCCGCGTACCGCTCGCCGCCGTCGGGTTGGGCGGGCTCGGCCTCGCCGGCAATGACTTCGATGCCCGGCGCGTCGCTCACCTCTTCCCGCACGGCGAATTCGATGGCCGCCGACCGCAGCGCCCGGGCGTAAATCGGGCCTGCGGCCAGCAGCGTGCAGGAAACGGTCATTCCCAGGGCCAACAGCGCGAGCTGGGCGCCCTTCGCCGGAGTTCGCCGAACGGCCAGCGGCCACAGCCCTGCCAGCCAGCGCAGGATGCGCACCATGGCACCCGCAGCCTAGCGAACGTGGAGCCCGGCCGCGAACCCCCGGCGTGTGCGCGAGTCGTGTACGCTCCCCTCAAAGCGTTATGGCTCCAGCGTTCGTCACCTTCCTTGTGCGGCGGGTGCGGGCTCACGCCCGCCTTGAGGCGCTCGCGGCGGTGGGCGCCCTCGCTGCTGCGGCGCTGATGGCAGCCGTGATCGTGTACGCGGACGCCGTGCGGGACCTCGGCCTTACGTACGCCCTGGGCCGGTATCCCGCCGACGCCCTCGACGTCACCGTCTACAGCTCGAGCCAACGTCTCGCCCCTACAGACAACGCCGTGCGGGAGGAAGAGACACGCCGTCACCTCCGCTCGGCCCTCGGCGGGCTCGCGTCCGAGTACCTGCGCTACGGGCGCACCGCCACGTTCTTCCTCACGCCGCCGGGGGCGCCTGTTCCCCCGGACGAAGACCGCCCCCGGGCGCACTTTCAGTTCTTCGACGGACTCGAGGCTCGGGTACGGGTGCTTGCCGGCCGTCCGCCGCGGCCTGCCTCGCCTCCAGCTCAGGGCGCGCCGGCGGTCGAAGCCTGGGTGAGCAGTCAGGCCGCGCAGCAGCTCGGCATCGCCGTCGGCGATCGGTTCGACCTGCACCCCTTCTGGGCTCTCGACGTCGAGCCGATTCACGTCGAAGTTGTCGGCATCTTCGAACCGCTGGACCCCGCCGACCGGGCTTGGCGAAGCCGCGAAGAGCGCCTCGCTGTCACCTCCACCCGCTGGCCCACCTACCCGTTCTTCGTGCCGGAGGCGACCGTTACCGGCGCGCTGGTGGCCTACCTCCCGAGCATCGACGCCGCGTTCGAAACGATCGCCGTCGTCGACACCGAGGCGATCGACAGCCGCAACGCTCCCGGGCTCGCGCACCGCCTCCGGGCCCTTGCCGCCAACCTGCCGCGTGCGGTGCCTCGCACGCAGGTCGATACGGAACTGCCGGCGGCTATCGAGCTCTACCGGACGAAGCTGTTCTTCACCCGCCTGCCGCTCTTCGCCCTCGTCGTTCAGATCGTCGGCATCGTCCTCCTATACCTCGTGCTCGTGTCGAGCCTCCTCGCCGACCGCCGGGCCGACGAGTGGGCGCTCCTGAGGAGCCGCGGGGCGTCGTCCCGGCATGTGCTGCTCCTCGCCGGGGCCGAGGCGGCGCTGATCGCCGTCCCCGCGGCGCTCC
>DAOUCS010000145.1:0-5288 GCA_034431815.1 Dehalococcoidia bacterium | reverse complement strand
AGCTGCCTCGCGCCGGGCTCGGCGTCCGCCGCGGGACGGGCTACGCTGTGGCCGTGGCGATTCGCGTCGTGCGCTTCGGCGAACCGCGCCAGCCCGGCGAAGGGATCCGCATCGGCACGGTCCGCTACCTGCCGCGCGGCGTGCCAAAGGCGGAGCGGGCCGAGCGGTTCTTCGACGTGTGGCTGCCCGAGCTCGCCCCAGCGGAGGAGCTGCTCCGCGCCTTCCGGCAGGAAGGCGATTGGCAGGCGCTGGAGCGGGGCTATCGGAGGCAGCTGCGCGAGCCGGCCGCGCGGCACCTGCTCGAGCTCCTCGCCGCGCTCTCGAAAACGGCGGAGTTCTCGATCGGCTGCTACTGCGAAGACGCTTCCCGCTGCCACCGAAGCATCCTTGCCGAGGAGCTCCGGGCAGCGGGCGCCCAGCTCTCGGGCGAGTAGCCTCGGAACGGCCGACCGGGCCCGCCGCTGCCGGCCGGTCGGTCCTCCACGGAGCGCCCCGCCTTGCCGAAACTGAAGGGAGACGGCGCAGGAGGTTTCCCATGGCGCAGGACGACAGCCGGCTCTTCGACCTCACCATCATCGGCGCAGGGCCCACCGGACTCTTCGCCGCCTTTTGCGCGGGCATGCGCGGGATGTCGGTGAAGGTCATCGAACGGCTGCCCACGCCTGGCGGCCAGCTGACCGTCCTCTACCCCGATAAGTACATCTACGACTCCCCCGGCTACCCCGAAATCCTCGCCCGCGACCTGGCCAGCGCCCTCTACCGGCAGGCGTTCACCTTCGGCGAACCGGTCTTCCGCTTCGAAGAGGAGGCGAAGGAGCTCCACCGCACCGATGAGGGCTTCCTCCTCCTCACCGACCGGGGCGAGCACCGCTCCCGCGCGGTCATCGTCGCTGCGGGGATCGGCGCCTTCACACCGAAACAGCTCGGCATTCCCGGCACCGAGCCGGGGAGCCCCGGCATCCACTACTTCGTGCGCGACCTCGAAACCTTCCGCGGCCGCCGTGTCCTCGTCGTGGGCGGGGGCGACAGTGCGGTCGACTGGGCCCTCGCACTTCGCGGCCGGGCCGCGGCCGTCACGCTCATCCACCGCCGCGACGCGTTCCGCGCCCACGAAGCCTCGGTGCGCGAGCTCCTCGCCTCGCCGGTCGCGGTGAAGCTCTTCCGCGAAGTGAAGGCGGTCGAACACGCCGGGGGCCGTCTGCAGGCGGTCACCATCGTGAACAATCGCACCGGGGAAGAGGAGCGTCTCGAAGTCGACGACGTCATCTTCGCCCTCGGTTTCGAGGCCGACCTCGGCGCGCTGCGGACGTGGGGGCTCGAGCTCGATGCCGCCGGCCGGCACGTGGCGGTGGATCCCGGCATGGCTACCAATATTCCCGGCGTCTTCGCCGCGGGCGACGTAACCGAGCTGACCTACCTCCAGAAGCTCGAGCTTCCCCCCGAGCAGCGCGTGGAAGGCGGAAGCGGCGCCATCAGTATCCCCACGCCGAAGTTCGCCGAGCGCCGGGAGCGCTGGGGGCTGCTCGTTGTCGGCTACGCGCAGGCGGCCCAGGCGGTGAGCCACGCCCGGCGGTACCTCGACCCTGCCGCTCGGCTCTTCCCGGGCCATTCCAGCGAACTCGCTGCCGCGCGCACCGGCTGAGCGGGCGGTCCTAGAGCCATTCGAGGCGCCGGAAGAGCGCATACAGCGCTGCCGATGACCCGGCCATCAGCGCCGTGGCCGACAAAACCCCGGAGGCATCGCCCGAGCCGGGATACGGGACGTTCATGCCGTAGTAGCCGGTGATGAGCGCGGGCACGGCCAGAATCGCCGCCCAGCTGCTCACCTTCTTCACGATCTGGTTCTGACGGTAGTCCCGCAAGCTCAGGCTCGTCTCCACCAGCGTGGCCACCAGGTCGCGGAGGGAGTCGGCGGTCTCGCTCGCCCGAAGGATGTGGTCGTAGACGTCCTGGTAGTAGGGCGCCAGCTGCTCCGGGATGAGGGCGCCCTCGCGGCGGATAAGGCTGCCCACGGCCTCGCGCATCGCGAAGGCGAGGCGATGGAAGCGCACCAGCGCCTGACGCATCTCGAACCACTCACGCTGCTGCTCCAGGTCGAGCCGCTGACGGCTGAACAGCTGCTCGCTCACGGCGTCGTAGTACTCGTCGAACGCCTCCGCGGCGTCGAAGTACGTTTCCACCACGACGTCGATGACGCCGTACAGGAGGAACGGCACGCCGTACGTCAGGAGGCCTGGCGAGCTTGCCCACCGCTGCAGCACCGGCTCGATGTCGAACGGCGCGCCCTTGCGCACGGTCACGAGCCAGCGCGGCCCCACGAACGCGTCGACCTCGGTTTCCAGTAGTTCGCGCGAGGCCGCGTCCAGCCGCACGGCCCGCGTCGAGACGAAGAGGTGCGTGGGGTAGCGGTCCAGCTTGGGGCGCTGGTGACGGCCGACCGCGTCTTCCACGGCCAGCTCGTGGAGCCCGAGCTCCGCGGCGATCTCGTGGAGCTGGGCGGCGGAGGGTCCGGCGAGGTCGGCCCATACCACCGTGTCCCCCTGCGCCAGAGCTTCCGAGACCTCCGAGAGCGGGAATCCCTCGTCCTGGAGTTCGCCGCCGCAGTAGCACCGCGTGCGGATTTCGCCCATTCCGGTTGTCCCCTCGGCCTGCATCGCTGACCTCCTCGCCCGGTTCGTGCCGCGAAGTCTACCGGCCTCGGCGAAGCAGGCGAGCGCTCAGAAGCGCGCCCTCAGCCGGTAGGCTCGCTCCATATCGGCCAAACGCTGGATGAGCTCGGAGCGGGCGTGCACATGGAAGAGGTAGCGGGGGATGTCGGCGCCGGTCTCGCGCGACATGAACGGCTCGCCCCAGAAGCTGAGCTGGGCTTCCGTTCCTCCTGCCGGAGTCTCCGCCAGAACGAACGAGACCGGTTCGTCGATGGCCACCCACAGCGGCGGCTGGACCTTCCGTCGCCCCTCGCACGATTCCAGTTTCGGAGCGACGTGGGCATCCCACAGGTCGCGGTCCCGCGGGTCGAGGACGAAGCGGATGGACGTGACACGGGGGCTATCCACCGCCGGCCTGAGCAGCACGTCGAAGAGTTCCTGCGTTCGGAAGATCGCGAGGCAGACGTTGAACCACACCATCTCTCCATGAGCTCGGGCGGCGAACTGCTGGCTGAAGCGCCGCAGGGCCTGGGGGCCGATCAGCACGGCATCCGCGGGCCGTATCTGACGCTCCAGGCGGTCGAGACCCGCGCGAAATTCAGCCTCCATGTGCTCGAACTGCCGCTCCTCGCGCGGCTCCCGGCGCAGGTCGCGCAGCAAGAGGAGCGCGAGGATGACAAGCGCCACCGCCAGCAGCAGGCCCTCCTCCGCGACGTGGAGCAGGTGGAGCACCAGCGCCGCGGCGGCGGCGACGATGCCCGCGACCGCTTCCCACTCCAGCTCGCGCAGCCGCCGCATGCCACGAAATCATACGTCGGCCGTGCCCTCAGGGCGCAGCGGCCCCGAGCCCCGGGCCGATGCGCATCGGCGTCCCGGGAAGGCGCCGCATCACGAAGACACGCACCTCCCAGCGTCCGTTCTCGAACCGCACGTGTCCGGCCAGCGCCTCGCGCTGCTCCGCGCTGGCCCGCCACATTCCCGCTGCCAGGTCGGGGTCGAACTGCCACCGTTCCGATTCCACGGTGAACCCGAGGGCCCGGTAGGCGCGGTGAGCGCGCTCGGCAAAGCTGTTGGTGGTGAGCACGAAGCTCCGGCCTGGAACCTCGGCCTCGAGCCAGCGCATCAGCACGGCGAGCATCCGCCGGCACACCCCCCGTCCTTCATGCTCCGGTGGCACGTGCACCGACCAGAGGTAGAGGCTGGCGGGGTCCTCCAGGTTCACCGAAACCCGTCCCACCGCGATGCCGCCTTCGCAGGCCACGAAGTGGCGGTGGGGTCGCGCCGCCCGCGCCCGCTCCAAGGCGGCCCGCGCCGCCTCGGGGTCGCGCAGGTGGCCCAGATCGAAGGCGTGGTAGGGGAAGCCCCGTTCGCCCCACCTCGCCATTTGCGCCACCAGCTCCTCGTCCCAGGGCCGGAGGACGAGCCCTTCCCCTTCGAGCGCCGCCGGATACGGCGGAATGCCGGACATCCCGCGGACACTCTACTCCTCCGCGCTGGGCTGCGCAGGGGCTGAGGCTCCCGCTACCGCGCAGGCTCCGTTTCCGAGCGGCGGCGAACGAACCGCACCCTCCAGTCCCCCTCCGGGAGCGGTTCGGCTGCGGCATCGAAGCCCAGCTCGGCCATCGCCGCGTAGAGCGGCCGCGGCTCGAAGGTCGCGTACAGCTCGAGCCCCTCGTCCGGCTCCAGGTTCCGCACCGCAGCCATGATGCGCGGGAACGGCTCCCGCCCCTCCCGCAGGTCATCGCGGACGTCGAGGGTAACGAATCGCGCCGTCATCCCGCCCGCTTCCCGATGCGGATGACCCACCGCTCGGGGCCGGTCTCCAGCGGCGTCCATTCGAACTGGCCAGAACGCTCCGCTTGGAACTGGTAGAAGAGCGGCTTCGGGTCGTGATCGTTCACCAGGAGGAAGGACTCGCCGGGGGCGAGGGCCTCGAAGGTGGCGAAGATGGCCGGGTGGCGCTGGGCGGGCGGCATGGCCCGCACATCCAGCACCTTCTCGTTGCCCTCGTCGGCGCCGGCCGCCCGCAGCCGCTCCAGGAGCGGCACAAGGGGCAAACCGTGCTCCTGGGCGGCTTCGGCCAGCGTGCGGCTGCCGCCGCAGCAGAGGTCGAGCCCATGCGCCTCCAGCACCTCGGCGGTGCCAGGCCAGCGGCGGGTGATGGCCTCGAGCGTCATACCAGAGAGGTTCGCCATCGCGCTTCGCTCCTCGACGGGACTCGGCAAGAGTATGAAGGAATCCTACGCATCATGCCCGGCCAAACGGCCGTCTCCTGCGGGCCGTTAGGCCGCTCGCCGAGGCGGGCGTACACTGGAGGCTGACAGCGGCGGGCGCGGGTGCAGCGCGGCCCGCCGCATCACATCGGAGGTGGAAGGCGATGGCCGGTACGCTCGATGGATTCCGCCGGTTTCTCCTCGAATTCGAGCCCGGCGACAGGCCGGTGCTCACGGCGACGCTCGACCTTCGGCAGGCTGCTGCCGGGGGCCCGCCCGCAGCGCGCACGGTCGCGAAGGAGGCGCTGGCTGCTGCCGTCGCCGAGTTCGCTGGGGAGGACGAGCGCCTCGGCGAGCCCTTCCGCGCTGAACGGGAGCGCCTCGAGGCGGCCATCGACGCCGCCCTCGCCGAGGGCGCCCTCGGTCT
>DAOUCS010000144.1:0-1515 GCA_034431815.1 Dehalococcoidia bacterium | reverse complement strand
GACCTCGCGCCCATCGATGAGCTTCTGCTTCAGCGACCCCTTCACCAGCTCGATGTTCTCGTAGATGGCCTCCAGCGGCCCGAACTGCCGGATCAGGTCCGTCGCGGTCTTCTCCCCAATCCCCCGGATCCCCTCGATGTTGTCGCTCGTGTCGCCCTTCAGCGCCTTGAAATCGATCATGTACTTCGGGCTGAAGCCCCAGCGCTCGGCCGCTTTCGCCTCGTCGTACTCCACCACGTCCCGCTGGAACGGCCGGAACATGAACAGCTTGATGTTCGGCCCCAGGAGCTGCACGAGGTCCGTGTCCAGCGTGGCGATGTACGTCTCGACCCCCTCCGACGCCGCCAGCTTCGCAATGGTGCCCGCGACGTCATCGGCCTCGTACCCCGGCACCTCGAAAATCGGGATGCCGAACGCATCCAGCAGCTCCCGCACCCGCCCCATCTGCCGCAGCAGCTCATCCGGGGTTGGCCGACGCGTAGCCTTGTACGCCTCGCTCGCTTCGTGCCGGAAGGTCTTCCCGCCTGCATCCCACGCCGCACAGATGTGCGTCGGCCTCAGCAGGTCCAGCACCCGGATGAGCGTCTCCGCGTACCCGTGGACCGCGAACGTCAGCTCCCCTTTGGACGTCATCAGCGGCCGGTCCGAGTTCGCAAACGCAAAGAACGCCCGGTACAGGATCCCGTGCGAATCCAGCACTACCAGCCGCGGCCGACCGTCCTGCGCCCCGGGCACCCCGCCAGTATACCGCGCCCCACTCCTTCGCCCCCGCTACACTATCCCCCGGCAGCACACCAAGCACACCACCGGGAGCCCCTCGCACATGGATTTTCGCCTCACCCCCGAACAGGAAGCCTTCCAGGCCGAAGTGGTCGACTTCATCGAGCACGGCCTGCCCGCCGGCTGGGACGAAGAGTTCGAATCGCTCGAAGACCGGCTCGCCATCGAACGCGACATCATGAAGCGCCTGGCCGCCCGCAGCTGGCTCGCCCTGCCGTGGCCGAAAGAATATGGCGGCCTCGGCGCCTCGCCCATGCAGCAGATGCTCTTCAATGAGCAGATGGCCTATCACGGCGTCCCCGGCACCGTGAACATGGGCGTCGCCTGGGTCGGCCCCGTCGTCATGCTCTACGGCACCGAAGAGCAGAAGTCGCGCTTCCTCACCCGCATCGCCGATGGCACCGACCTCTGGTGCACGCTCTATTCCGAGCCCGGCGCCGGCTCCGACCTCGCCGCTATGCAGACCCGAGCCATCCGCGACGGCGACGACTACGTCATCAACGGCCAGAAGATCTGGACCACCTTCGGCCACTACGCCGACTGGGGCTGGCTCGCCGCCCGCACCGACCCCAACGCCCCCAAGCACAAGGGCATCTCCACCTTCGCCGTCAAGATGGACACCCCCGGCATCACCGTCCGGCCCCTCGTCAACATGGCCGGCACCCACGAATTCAACGAGGTCTACTTCGAGGACGTCCGTGTCCCGGCCGAAAACCTCGTGGGCGAGGAGAATCG
>DAOUCS010000143.1:0-8683 GCA_034431815.1 Dehalococcoidia bacterium | reverse complement strand
CCCTTCGGAGGGGCCGACGGCTCTCTCCCGCTGGTATGATTGCCCTGTGGGCTCGACCGCGGCCGCCAAACCCGCCTGGCTCGCCCGTCTCGAGGAATTTCGGGAGGACGTCTTCCCCTGGGTTCGGGAGGTCGTCCCTGGGCTCTACCAGGTTCGCACCCGAGGCTCGCGTGCCTACCTGGTCGTCGATGAGCGGGTGACGATCATCGACACGGGAAGCCCCGGCTCGGGCCGCCGCATCCTCGAGGCCCTCGGCGAGCTCGGGCGCTCCCCTGAGGACGTCGAGACGATCGTCATCACCCATTACCACATCGACCACGTCGGCGGCCTCCCCGAGCTGCAGCGTCACCTCCCCGCTCGGACGGCCGTGCATGCCGTCGAGGCGCCCTTCATCGTCTCGGACGATCCCCTCCCCAACCCGTTCCAGCACCCGCTCCTAGCGCGGATCACGGAGCCGTTCCTCCTCCGCCAGGACCCTGGGGCTGCCCGGGTCGACCTCGTCCTCCGAGACGGGGACGAGCTGCCGGGGTTGGGAGGGATGCGCATTGTCCACGCACCGGGACACACCGCGGGAAGCATCTCCATCCACTTCCCCCAGCGGGGTGTCCTCCTCGTGGGCGACGCGATGCAGTACCGCTTCGGCCGGCTGATGCTGCCGAACCGCCTGTTCACGCAGGACATGCGCCAGGCGGCCGACTCAATCCGCAAGCTCGCCGAGCTCGATTTCGATACCCTCTGCTTCAGCCATTTCAGGCCGATTCTGCGCGATGCTGACAAGCGAGTCCGCGAATTTGTCCGGTCCCTCGCCGTCGCTCCCCGGTAGCGGGGTCGCCACGCTCCCGGCGCTGCTGGAGACCTCAGCGAAGCGCGTCCCCGATCGGCTCGCACTGCAATTTCGTGCCGGCGTCACCATCCAACGCTGGACCTACGGCGAGCTCGCCCAGCGGGCGCGCTCCTACGCGGCCTTCCTCAGGACGCGAGGCGTTGGGAGGGGAGACCGTGTCGTCATCTGGGCTGCGAACCACCCAGAGTGGGTTGCCGCCATGTTCGGGACCTTCCTCGCCGGCGGCGTCCTGGTTCCGCTCGACGTGCGCTCCAGCGAGGAGTTCGTGCAGCGCGTCGTGTCCCAAGCCGAGCCTCGTCTCGCCTTCGCCGAGCCCCGCTTCGCGGCTGCCCTCGACAAGCTCGGCGTCGAGGCCGTCCCTCTCGGCCGGCTCCCGTCCGGGCTGGCCGAGGTCCCTCCCGCCGACATCGGCCCCGATGACCTCGCCGAGATCGTCTTCACCTCGGGCACCACCGGCGAGCCGAAGGGCGTCATGTTGACCCACCGGAACATCGTGAGCAACGTCGACGCGGGGCTCACGGCGATCCGCATCTCCGAATGGAGCCGGATGCTTTCCCTGCTGCCGCTGAGCCACATGTTCGAACAGGTGGCAGGGTGTTTCGCCCCCCTCGCCGTCGGTGCGTCAGTCTGTTACGTGGGAACCCGCCAGCCCGCCGCCCTACGCGCCCTCACGAAGGAGTGGCGGCCGACGATCATCATCGCGGTACCGCAGCTCCTCGCCCTGTTCTGGAACGGCATCGAGGCGCAAGCCCGGCGCGGTCTCCGCCGTCCCCTCTTCGCGGCGGCAACGCGGCTCGCGCCCCACCTCGGGATGGCAGCCCGCCGGCGGCTCTTCGTCGCCGTCCACCGCGAGTTCGGCGGCGCCCTCGACTTCGTGGCCTCGGGGGGCGCCCCGCTCGACCCGGCCCTGCAGCGGAAATGGGAACTCCTCGGGGTGCCGGTGATCCAGGGGTACGGCACCACCGAGTGTTCGCCTATCGTCACCATCAACCCTCCCGAGGACCGGCGGCCGGGAAGCGTCGGGAAGGTGCTGCCGGGGACGCAGATCTGCATCGCCGACGATGGGGAGGTGCTGGTGCGGGGCCCAAACGTCTTCGCGGGGTACTGGCGGAACGAAGCAGCCACCGCCGCCGCATTCCGCGACGGGTGGTACGCCACCGGCGACCTGGGCGAGCTGCGCGACGGCTACCTCTACCTTCGCGGGCGAAAGAAGGACCTCATCGTGCTCCCCGACGGCCAGAACGTGTACCCGGAGGACGTCGAGCGCGTGCTCCTGGAACATCCCGGCGTGGCCGATGCCGTCGTGCTGGGCATCGATCCCGGAAGCGGCGTGCAGGTCCATGCGGTCATCCTCGAACGGGAGCCCGGCGCCGCGGCTGCGGCCGTCCGCGCGGCGAACGAGCGGCTCGACGCGCGGCAGCAGATCCTCGGCTTTACGGTCTGGCCCGAGGAGGACTTCCCCCGCACCCACACGCTCAAAGTCCGGCGTCCGGTCGTGCAGCAGGCGGTGGAAGCGCGTCTGCGGCACGAGCGCACCGCCTCGAGGCGGGAGGAGCTTCCGAAGGCGCGAGCGGCGGAATCGCCTGCGGAGCGGGTGCGGGCCTTGATAGCCGAAATCGCCCGCGAACCGCATCATGTCGCCGATGAGGCGACGCTGGGCGGGGACCTTGGGCTCGATTCGCTCGCGCGGGTGGAGCTCCTGTCGGCGATCGAGGAGGAGTTGGGCGTCTTCGTTCCCGACGAAGCCGTCGGACCGAACACGACGGTCGGGGAGTTGCTGGAAATGACGGCAGCTACCAGGGGACGCGCACGCCGAGCGACGAAGTTTCCCACGTGGCCGCGTTCGCGGCCGGTGCGCCTGCTCCGCCGCGTCCTGCTCCGCGGGCTCGTCTTCCCGCTCCTGCGAATCGGGTACGCCCTCGAGGTTCGAGGCCGGGAGAATTTCGACCTGATCGACGAGCCGGCGCTCGTCATCAGCAACCACAACATGCACCTCGACCAAGGGATGCTCCTCCGGGCGATGCCCGACCAGTTCCGCGACCGCCTGGCTATCGCGGCCGCGGCGAGCGACATCTTCGGCAACCGCATTCGGGGCTTCGGCTCAGCCCTGCTCGGAAACGCTTTCCCCTTTGCGAAAGAGGGCGCTGGCGTGCGCGAAAGCCTCGAATACGTCGCCCACATGCTCGCGGAAGGGTGGCACGTCCTCATCTTCCCCGAGGGGAAGCTCACCGTGGGCGGACCGATGCAGCCGTTCAAGTCGGGGATCGGGCTGTTGGCGGTCGAGACCGGGGCCCCGGTCCTGCCGATGCGGATCGACATCCTCCGGCCGGGCTTCTACGAAGGGAAGTGGTTGCCCCATCCCCGGGCTCGTGTCAGGGTGAGTGTGGGCGTCCCCCGCCGCTTCGAACGCGGGACGCCTTACGCCGCTGCCACCGCGGCCCTCGAAGAGGCGGTGCGTACCGCCTGACAGCGGCCGCGAAGAAAGGACCCCCGATGGCAATCGACGACGACATCCGCTTCATCGACCTCCTCTCCACGGCCGCCACCGTCGCGGCCTATCAGGGTGCAGAGGAGGTCGGTGCAGAACACCTAGCCCTCGCGGCCGACATCCTCCGCGGGCACCGCTCGTTCGACGAGACCGGAACTCCCGTTGCCCCCTTCGTCGGCACCGGCGACCCCTTCGCCCGCCTGGCGCCCGGCCTGCGGGAGCTCGTGCACGACTGGTACCTTCGCCTCGGTTCCGACACCGAGGCCGCCCTCGATGACACGGCGCTCGACATCCTCCTCGCCGAGGCGCGGGCGCGCGAGCACGAGTCGCGGCGCGGAGGCTGACCTACGCCGTCACCGGCCGCGCCTGCAGCGCCACGAGCGCTGCTCGCTCGTCGACGGCGAATTCGACGTCGACAGGGAACCCGTACGCACCCTCGATGCTGAGGGCCAGCTCCGCCGCTGCGAGAACTTGCGCATCGTCCAGCGACGGTGCCTCCGCGAGGCCTGGCGCCGTCTCCACGAGTTCGACGGCTCCCTCGCGGGGGACCGCCATCGCCGTCTTCGCCGCAATCGCTCGCTGGACGATGACGCGGGTCCCCCGGTCCACGATGAAGCGGTCGGGCGTGACCCGTCCCGAAACTACTGCTTCGCCCAGCCCCCAGGCGGCTTCGATGACAACCTCGTCGGTGCCGGTAAGGGGGTTGCGCGTGAAGGCGACGCCGGAGGCACGCGCCCGGACGAGGGGCATTACGACGATGGCCATCGCCTCCTCGTGCCCCACGCGCTTCATGGTTCGGTAGTGGACCGCGCGCGGCTGCCAAAGGGCGACATAACACCGCTTCACCGCATCGGCGACGTCGTCGGCCGTCCGGAGTCCGAGGGACGTTTCGTACAGTCCGGCGAAGCTCGTGCTGCGGCTGTCTTCGGCGGTAGCGCTCGACCGGGCGGCGAACAGCTCAGCCTCGCTTGCGGCAGCGAGGACGGCGAAGGCTTCGCGCAGCGCCTCGGCGACTTCGCCCGGGAGGGGCGTGGCCATCGCCCGCTCTAGGACGGGCTGACATGCTTCGCGCACCACGGCCAGGGAGGGCACTCCGGCGAGGGAGCGGACCGGCGCGAGGCAGGCGTCGAGATTCGCCGCCGCGTGGAACCTCCGGTACGCCTCGGCCGTCAGCACGAAACCCGGCGGCACAGGGAAGCCGGCGGCGGCGAGCCGTGCCAGCGAGGCCCCCTTCCCTCCGAGCAGCGCGGGGTCGGGCTCCGTCTCCGCGAGCCAGCGGACGAACCCCAAATTCATCGGTCGCGAGTCTACCGTGCCGCGCGGCCGTGTGCAGCGCCGCCGTCGTTGTCCGTTCGCGTGCTGCCTCGGATAGTGGCCGCATGGGAACCTGGGCAGCAGTCGTGGCGGGTCTTGCGGCGGCCGGAGCGTTCGCGCTCGCCGTCCGCTGGCAGCACCTCCTCTACCGCCAGCCGGAGTACCGAGCCGAGGCCCTCGCCGGGCGGCGGCTGGCGGTCCACGCCGCAATTGCGGCGGCGTTCGGAGGCGCGGCGGTCGGTCTCGCCTGCCGGCCGGGCTTCGGCGGCGCGGCAGCCTCAGCCCTCACGTCGCTCGCCGTCGCGGTGCTGATCGTCGCTTCGAGCACCGACCTGCACCGGAGGCTGATTCCCGACCGGCTGATGTACCCCGCCATCGCCGGAGCGGCAGTGGCGACCCCCTTCTGGCCGGACCGAACGGTGGTCGAGCTGTGGGTGGGCGCAGGGGCGGCGTTCGGCATCGGCGCCGCCCTCTTCCTGGGAGGGATGGTGTTCGGCGCGCTCCTGCGGACTGCCGAGACCCCGTTCGGCCTCGGAGACGTGAAGCTCATTGCCTTCATCGGACTCGGCACCGGGTGGCCGGCGGTCCTTTCCGCGCTGCTCCTGGGCGTTGTGGCAGCGGGCGTTCCCGCGCTCGCGCTGCTGCTCGCACGGCGTTCACGGGCGGTCTTCAGCTACGGGCCGTATCTCGCCCTCGGTGCGGTTTTGGTACTGCTCTTCCCGGGTCGGCTCGGTTAGAACGCGTCACGAAGCTGGATGATCGCCGGCCCGCCGATAACGACCATGATGGCCGGGAAGATAAAGAACACCAGCGGGAACACCATCTTGATGGGCGCCTTGAAGGCCTGCTCCTCTGCCTTCTGGCGGCGCTTGGTGCGGATGACGCCCGTCTGCACGCGGATGACCGAGCCGATGGAGATGCCCATCACCTCCGCCTGAACGATGGCGTTGATGAGCGACCGGAGCTCGTCGACGCCCGTCCGCTCGACCATGTCCATCAGGGCGTCGCGGCGGGAGCGGCCCATGGAGATCTCTCGGAGCGCCCGTCCCAGCTCCTCGGCGAAGGGGCCTTCGAACTTCTCCACCACCCGCTGGAATGCGGCATCGATGCCCAGGCCGGCTTCGACCGATGCCATGATGAGGTCGAAGACGTCGGGCAGGGAACGCCAGATCTCCTTTTGGCGGCGCCGGATCTTTCCCAGGAGCCACAGGCGCGGGCCGTAGATGCCGACGGCGGTCATCCCGCCCCAGATCAAGAGCACGGTACGCGGCGGGTTGCCGGCGTTGATCGCCAGCCCGGCCATGACCACGGGCAGCACGCCGGCCAACAGGCCGACGGCCATCATGAACTGCCCCGGCTTCATCCGCAGCCCGGCCTGCACGAGTGCCCCCTCCAGGCGCTGCGAAATGGTCGAAGGGAGGAGGGCGTTTACCCGTTGGGCCAAGCTTTCGATGAGCGGCCGCAGTACCCGCTGGCTGAACGGCGCTTCGGGGTCGGTAACGGGCAGCGGCCGGGGACGGTTGTAGCGCAGCCCTCCGAGGCGGGCAGCAAGTGGGTCCTCGGCCGGGCGGCGGTAGAGGAGGCCGTAGATGCCGAACGTCACGGCCATGAAGGTGGCCAGAGCGATGAGGTACGGCATCTCACACCTCGATGTTCACGATGTTGCGGATGATGAAGAACCCGATGAGCTCCATCACCGCTGCCGCGCCGAGCATCATCCGCCCGAGCGGGTCGGTGAAGAGCAGGCCGGTGAAGTCGGGGCTGATGACCGAGAAGATGAGCAGCAATCCGATGGGGATGCCGCCGATGACGAACCCGGTAAGCCGCTGCTGGGCGGTGAGAGTCCGGATTTCGCCCCGGATTCGGTCGCGCTCCCGCATGGTGTGAGCGACGTTGTCGAGGATCTCCGCCAAGTTGCCGCCGACCTGACGCTGGATGAGCACCGCCGTGATGACGATGTCGAAGTCGGAGCTGCCGACACGTTCATTCAAGTTCTGCAGGGCCCGTTCCACCGAGGCGCCGACAGAGATGTCGCGGAGGGTTCGGCGAATCTCGACGGATAGCGGGGGAGGGAGCTGCTGGGCGGAGTGGTCGAGGGCTTGGATGAATCCGAAGCCAGCCCGCAGCCCGCTCGCCACTAGGGAGAGCAGCTCGACGAGCTGGCCCTCCAGCTTTTTCCGCCGCGTGGCGATTCGTCGCTGCACCCAGAAGCGCACGCCGAAGAACCCCAAGGGGATGCCCGCCAGCCCGAGCGCCGGCACCGGCGCGACGAGGGCGATGACGGCCGCAAGCACGACTCCGGCGAGGAGCCGCGCGGCGAAGTACTCCCGCGGCGTGAGAGTCAGGCCGGCACGCTCGAGCTCCAGCGTCCACCGCTGGGCGAGGTCGGTCGGCACCAACGTGAGCCCTGCTAGCTGAACGGCCGCGCGGCGGCGCAGGGAGACGCGCACAGGAATGGTCCCGACCTGCTGCTCGCGAGGCGCACGGAAGCGCTCGAGCCGGCTGGAGGGTTCGGCCTTCCGGCCTGCCCCGCCGAGCCAGGCCACGAAGGCCGCGGCCGCGGCCCCTACGGAGAGTGCGGCGAGGATGGCGAGCGGCTCCATCAGAACGCCCCCTCAGGCTGGCCGAAGAGATGCGGCGGCAGCTCGATGCCGTGCAGGGCGAACTTGTGGGCGAAGCCGGGCCGGATGCCCGTCGGCTGCATCGAGCCGTGGACCCGCCCGTCTTCGTCCACGTGGTGGAGCTTGAAGAGGAAGATGTCCTGGAGGGTGACCGTCTCACCTTCCATCCCGGACACCTCCGTGACGTGCGTGATCTTGCGCGAGCCGTCCTGGAGGCGCTGAACCTGGATGATGATGTCGACGGCGGACGCAATCTGCTCCCGAATCGCCCGGGCGGGAAGGTCCATCCCTGCCATCAGCACCATGTTCTCCAGGCGCGCGACCGCGTCCCGGGGCGAGTTGGCGTGGATCGTCGAAATCGAGCCGTCGTGGCCGGTGTTCATCGCTTGGAGCATGTCGAACGCTTCCGGCCCGCGAACCTCGCCGATGATGATGCGGTCGGGGCGCATACGGAGCGCGTTCCGGACGAGATCGCGCTGCAGGACGGCGTTCTTCCCTTCGATGCTCGGCGGCCGCGCCTCCAACGTGATCACGTGCTCCTGCTGCAGCCGGAGCTCCGCGGGGTCCTCGATGGTGATGATGCGCTCCGTGTTGGGGATGTACGACGAAAGGGCATTGAGGAGCGTCGTCTTCCCGGTGCCGGTGCCGCCGGAAATGATGATGTTCAGGTGCGCCCGGACGCACATGGCCAGGAATTCCGCCGTCTGTTCGGACAGCGTCCCGACAGCGATGAGGTCGGCCATGCGCATCTTGTCCGCGCGGAACTTCCGGATGGTGATGGTCGGTGACTTCGGCGAAATCGGGGGAATGGTGATGTTCACGCGCGAGCCGTCGGGCAAGCGGGCGTCGACCATCGGGCTCGCCTCGTCGATGCGCCGGCCCAGCGGGGCGACGATGCGCTCGATGATGCGCATCAGGTGCTGCTTGTCGCGGAACCGGGCCGGGCTCCGGAAGATGCGCCCGTCCTGCTCGAAGTAGATCTTGTCGACGTCGTTCACCATGACTTCGGAGATGGACGGATCGCGGAGGAGCGGCTCGAGCGGCCCGAGGCCCAAGACCTCGTCCGCGACCTGCTCCAGGAGCTCCTCCCGGCTCACACCCCCGAGCTGGATCCCTTCCTGATTGATGAGCTCGCGGGCTGCCCGGATGACGACTTCCCGCTGCTTCTCCGGGGGGAGATCCTCGAGGATCGTTTGGTCGAGCTCCTCGATGAGCAGCTCGTGGAGGCGCACCTTGGCCGCCTCTGCTTGAGGGTTGCCGCGGGTGGGAGGCCCCGAACCGACCGGCTCCAACCGCGGCGCGGGCCGCGGACTCTGCGGCGGGACGGCGCCCGCTGTCCGGCGGTTCAGGGGAACCAGTGTTGGAGCCGGCCCCTCCGGCGGCGGTGCCGGAGGATCCTCGGGCAGCCCCCACGCC
>DAOUCS010000142.1:0-16686 GCA_034431815.1 Dehalococcoidia bacterium | reverse complement strand
GGCTGCCGCCGTGCCCGAGCCGCAGACGGCGGCATCCGCCGAGACGCCTGAGCCGGCCGAAGAGGCTTCGCCCCGCCGCCGAACGCGCTCCCGCCGCGCGGCCGACCAGTCCCCCAGCGAGAGCGAGGAGTAGCCAATGGCTGAGCACTACTACTACGGCACCGGCCGCCGAAAGACCGCCGTCGCGCGGGTGCGCCTCTACCCGGGGAATGGGGCCGTCATCGTGAACGGCAAGCCGATGGAGGAAGTGTTCCCCCGGGAGGTGCATCGCGCCGAAATCCTCGCCCCGCTCGTTCGCGTCGGCAAAGAGCGCGAATTCAGCGTCGTGGCGAAATGCGAGGGCGGCGGCCTTTCGGGGTGGGCTGGCGCCATCAAGATGGGCATCGCCCGGGCGCTGGTTGCTGCTGACCCCTCCATCAAACCCGTCCTCAAGCGGCCGACGAACCTCCTCACCCGCGACGCGCGCATGAAGGAGCGGAAGAAGGCCGGCCTCAAGCGCGCTCGCAAGGCGCCGCAGTTCACCAAGCGGTAACAGCCCTGTCCGCGGAACGTGCTCGGGGGCGGCGGAGGCCGCCCCCGTTCTCGTCCCCGGCATCCGCCATGCCGGCGCCGGCATATTGCAGTCCTTCGCCGGCCGCGTAGTATTCCCTTCGAAACCCTACCGGGCGGAAGGAGTGTGTCCGTGGCCGAAGCGACCGCTGCGACCCAATCGCAGCTCGCCGAACGCGCGTTCAACGGCAAGCTGCTCAACGTCAACCTCACCACCGGCGAAATCACCGTCGAGCGCCCCGACGAGTCGCTCTACCGGCGCTACCTCGGCGGATACGGGCTCGGCGCCCGGCTCATGTGGGACCGGGTTCCCCGCGGAGCTGATCCGCTGGGGCCCGAGAATATGCTCGGCATGTTCCCCGGGCTCCTCACCGGCACGCCGCTCTTCGGGCAGCGCTGGCAGGTCGTCTGCAAGAGCCCGCTCACGGGCGGTTGGGGCGACGCCAACTGCGGCGGCGACTTCGGCGGGGTGCTGAAGCTCGCTGGCTGGGACGGGATCATGTTCTTCGGCAAGGCCGAGAAGCCCGTCTACCTCCTCATCGAGAACGACAAGGTCGAGCTCCGCGACGCCTCCGACCTCTGGGGGCAGATGGCTATCGACAACGAAATGGAGCTGAAGGCTCGCCACGGCAAGCGGGCGAGCGTGGCCAACATCGGGCCCGCCGGCGAGCGGCTCTCGCTCATCAGCGGCATCTGCAACGACCATGGCCGACTCGCTGCCCGCTCAGGGGTCGGCGCCGTCATGGGTTCGAAGAACCTGAAGGCCGTGGTCGTCGTCGCCGACCGGAAAATCATCGCCCAGACGCCCGACGTGCTGAAGATGCTTCGGGCGAACCTCGACGACTTCGTGAAGCCGCTCCGCGACTTCTTCCACAACTTCGGGACCACCGGCATCACGGCCGCGAGCGCCCTCAACGGCGACTCGCCCGTGAAGAACTGGGGCGGCGTCGGCATCCTCGACCTCGGCCCCGACAACGCGAAGAATATCGACGGCGCCACCGCCATCAACCCGAAGATGGAGAAGTCGTACGGGTGCTGGCACTGCCCAATGGCGTGCGGCGCCGAGTCCGTCGAGTCGTCGAACCCGAAGTACCCGTACCCCCGCCACACCCATCGGCCCGAGTACGAGGCGATGGCCGCCTTCGGCACGATGAACCTGATGACAGACACCGATGCCCTCATCTACCTCAACCACCTGTGCAACCAGTACGGGTTCGACGTCATCAGCGCCGGCGCCACCGTCTCGATGGCCATCGAGTGTTACGAGCGGGGCATCATCACGAAGGAGGACACCGACGGCCTCGAGCTCCGCTGGGGGGATCCTGACTGCATCGTCGAGCTCGTGAAGCTCATGGGCGAGCGGAAGGGAATCGGCGCCGTGTTCGCCGACGGGGTGGCGAAGGCTGCGGAGCGGCTCGGTCCCGAGGCGGCGAAGTACGCCATCCACATCGGCGGTCAGGAAGTGCCCATGCACGACCCGAAGCTCCAGCCGGAGTACTACACGACCTACAAGCTGGATCCGACGCCCGCCCGGCACACGCAGTACGAAGGGAACCGGCGGCTCGGCCGCATCCCGCCTGCGCCGGCCGACAAGACGCAGTACCACGGCCGTGGCGAGCACCACAAGGCGGCGAGCGAGTACATGCACGTCGTCAACGCCGGCGGCATGTGCCAGTTCATCATGATGGCCGCCAACACTGCCAACATCCCCTCGTGGTTCAACGCCGTCACCGGTTGGGACATGACGATGGACGAGGTGATGCAGATCGGCGAGCGCATCGCCAACCTGCGCATGGCCTACGAAGTCCGCGAGGGCGGCAACCCGCGGAAGCGCGCCGTGCCGCCGCGCGTCACCGGAGAGAGCGACGAGGGCACGCGGGCGGGCCCGCTACAGGGCATCAAGCTCGACACCGAAACGCTCGAGGTGGAGTACCTGAAGGCGTGCGATTGGGACGTGGAGACGTGCAAGCCGTCGAAGGCGAAGCTGGAATCGCTCGGCCTCGCTGACGTCGCTGCGGTCCTCCACGGCTGACGCTGAAGCCGTTCGGCACGAAGTGTGGCGGGCCGGAACCTCCGGTCCGCCACACTGGTTTCCCCGGGGTTTCGGGGCATGGCTCGAATCCTGGTCCCGGACCCACCTTGCTCGTCCCTGCAAACGACCTGATGCAAATGATCCAACTTGGGTATCGATCTTGGCAATCTACCCTGTTACGCTTGGGGGGCGCCGAACGGTGTGTCGGGTTTGACAACACAACATGGTGGTGCCGAGGTGCTTGGCGTTCTGAGGACGGGCGTGGTGCTCGCAGTCGCTGGCTTTGCCACGCTCGCATTCAGATCCGATGCGGCTGCATAGGTACAGATTTATTACGTTTGGGGGGAACTCAACACTGGCGGCCATCTTGTGCAGTACACTACCGTCCACGATAATGTCGGCGCTTACAGCCGGTTCGGTCTGCGCGATGTATGGGGCAAGAAGATTACACCACCGCATCAATACAATGGTTCGGTAGGCTACGCACCATTTGTGCTATGGAACGGGCTCGTACCAGATCCCAAGTGGGGTTTTACGCGCTTAACGGTCGGATGTGGACGTGCTGGAGATGCGATCGCTTTTGGGCAGGGATCCTCGTGTTATAATGTTTACCCGTAGACTGGCACTTGTGAACGGACTAAGGTTCGTCTTCGCCTTGGTGGCGCTTACCGGTTGTGGAAGATCGGAGAAAGAGCGGTTTACGGATTATGCCGGAATGTTAGCGGAATATAAGCAACGTGTCGAGGAGTTTCCGTTCCCGCTCCCTCCCGGGTATTCGTTCGCGCCGCCCGAGGCACTGCCGACGCCCAGCGAGCCCACGGTGTACGAATGGGGTAACGGAATCGTGCGCGCCGATTCCGCCTGGATGTGCGCGTGGCCCGAGGAATGGCTCGACGCGTGGACAGAAGGGCAGCGGGACCGGGCGGCGGAGGCGCTGCGCTGGCTCGAACGCCTCCGCGAGGCGGAGTTCATGAGGTCGTACACCGATGCGCAAAGCGTCGAGGCATTCTGGCGCGCTGTCATCGAACCGGCGCGCGTCGGCGAGCTTCCGGAGGGGTCGCGGCTCCTTGAATGGGCGGTCGAGCCCGGCGTCGAAGTCCCCGCGCAGTATCCGATCGCACGGCTGCGGTACGACGGGTTCGCGATGGAGGGGACGATCGAACTCGCCTCGGTGTACCGGCTGCAGTCGGGTGTCGAGGAGGTGCTCGCGACGATCGATAACGGTCCCGGCCCGTTTCCGTGCCGGCCCCCGGGCCCTGTACCGACGTGGGAGAACACCGGCGACGCGCCCGCCCCGCCTACACCGCCCGGGCCGCAAGGGTGGAAGGTGACCTGCGCGATCCCGCCCGAGATCCCCGTCATCGCCGGCCTTCCCGGGCGCATTGCGCTCCGCCTCCAGGGAGTGCGGGACGTGGTGGTGGTGCCGCTCGAGGCGGTCGCGGGCAGTGCCGTCGAGGGACGGGTGCTGGTGCGGCAAGGGGACGCATGGGTCGAACGCCGCGTGCGTCTGGGGCCGCACGACGGAGTACGTATCGCCGTGTTGGAAGGGCTCGAGCCTGGCGAGACCGTCCGTGTGCCGGGGCCGTTCCTCGGCGAGGACGAACGATGAGCGAACTGCTCCGGCTCGAGGGCGTCAGCCGTGCGGTCCGGCTCCCGAACGGCGAGCTGCTGTGGGTGCTCCGGGGCGTGTCCCTGGTCCTCGCCGCGGGGGAGATCCTCGCGGTCACGGGACCGTCCGGGTCAGGGAAGAGCACCCTCCTCGCGATCGCGGGGTTGCTCGATACCCCCACCGAAGGCGACGTGTGGGTCGACGGACGGAACTACACCCGTTCGTGGGAGCGCGAGCGGGCGGCGGTGAGGCGGCGGATGTTCGGCTACGTGTTCCAGCGGTTCTGGCTCCTCCCTCACTGCTCCGCTCTCGAGAATGCGGAGCTTCCGCTCGCTCAGCGCGGGGTCGGACGTCGGGAGCGGCGCCGGCGAGCGGCAGCCATGCTCGCCCGTTTCGGGTTGGCGGAGCGCATGGCGATCCGGCCGGCAGCCCTCAGCGGCGGAGAGCAGCAGCGCGTCGGCATCGCGCGCGCACTGCTCGCTGGCCCGGCCGTCGTCATCGCCGACGAACCGACCGGCTCGCTCGACCGGGCCACTGCCGGGGAGGTCCTGGCCTGCCTCGTCGCCGCCGCCCGCGAGCAGGGGTCCGCGGTGCTCATCGCGACCCATGACCCCGAGGTCGCGGCGGCCGCCGACCGGTGCCTCCGGCTCGAGGCAGGGCGGCTGTGCTGACCTTCGGTACGGTCCGTTGGCTGGCGGAGACGGCGGCGGTTGGGGTCGTTCGCCGAGCTCCGGCCCATGCACTGGCCTTTGCCGCCCTCATCGTCGGGGTGTTTACGGTGACGCTGGTCGGCTCGACTGGCTCCATGGCAGTGGCAGCCGTCGAGCGCGGATCCACGCTGGTGTGGGGTCGGGCGCCGACCGTCCAGGTGCGCTTCGTCCGCGGGGCTTCCCCTCATGAGGTTCGGCGGTGGGTATCGTTCGCGGAACGTGTGCTGCCCCGGTACCGTCCCGCCGCGGTCGAGTTGGAGCTGACGGAGCTGCCGGTTGGCGTTCGGGTCGGGGAGGTCTTCATCCCGGAAGTTCGGGCCCGCTCCGCGAGCGCCCGGCGGCTGTGGCCGGCGCCCGTCCTGCGGGGCAGGTGGTATAGCGCCTCGTCAGACTTGCCCCTCGGGATCGTCCTCAACGAACCAGCGGCGAGGCTGGCGGGGAGGGCAGGGCCCGTCCGTGTGTTCTGGGACCGAGCGGAGCGCGAGGCTGCCGTCGTCGTGGGCGTCGTCGACGACGGCTCAACCGCGCCGGTGGCGTACCTGCCTCTCGAGCGTGTCCCGCCTTGGGTCTGGAACGGGGCTCAAGCGGTGCTCCACGTCTCCCTCCCCGGCGAAGACGAGGGGAAGTTGCTCGGCCTGCTCCAGCTGCTCCGCCTGGGTTGGGGGCCGGACGCGCCGGTCGGCGAGCTCGCCCCCACGTCGCCCTTCCGCAGAGGCGAGCGGGAGGTGACGCTCCTCGCGACGGTGTTCCTCGGTTTGGCGGCCGTGAGCCTCGTGCTCGCCGCTCTCGCCGTGGCGAATGCCGGGCTGAACTCGGTGCGGGAACGCACGCGGGAGCTGCTGCTGCGGAAGGCCTTCGGCGCGACGGGGCCGCAACTCGCCGCTCTCGTCCTCCTCGAGGCGGCCTTCGTCGCTGCAGCGGCGGCGGCTGTCGCGGTCCCGGCCTCCTACTTCGGCCACGGCTACCTCAGCGGCGCGCTCCTCGGTCGGTACGGGCTTGAGGCGGGCGACTTTCCCGCGGGATGGGCGGCGATCGGTCTCGCTGCCGGCGTCGTCGCAGCGCTGGCGGGGGCGAGCGTGCCAGCCATACGGGCGGCACGCCTGCCCGTCGCGGCAGCGATGGGCGAGTAGCTCCCGGACCGCGCTCGGCCGGCGCTCAGGCTGCCGGGCCCAGGCAGCATCGGGCATGGTGCGCGGCCCACAGGGCCGCGCGCGGGCGTAGGCCCGGCGGCAGTCCCTCGAGCGCCAGAGCGTGCGCGAGCCGCTTCACGTTCGTCCGGACCGTGTGGGGCGAACGCCCGCACAGCCGGGCGACCTCTTCCGCCGAGTATCCGAGCGCGTAGGCAAGGAGCTGGGCGACGGCGTACGACGAGGCGCTCCCCGTGCGGCATCGGCCGCCCCTCTCAAGGGTCGTGGGACGTCCGAGGCAGCACGGTGCGTGCAGCGCTGCCCAGAGGGGCAGCACGCGCCAGCAGCGCTCGCCGTTCGCTCCTCCGAAGTTCCGCCGGAGGGAGGCCGCCTCGCGTTTCATCGTCGGCTCGGACCATCCCATCGCCGAGGACGCCTCGCGGAGGGTTCGTCCCTGGGCGAGCTCGCCCATGAGGGCCTTTGCCCGGGGCGCGAGGCGGACGTGCAGCTGGGCGAGCCGGCGCGCTTCCCGGTACAGCTGCGTCAGGGAATCGGAATCCATCCAGTCAGCCTCGTATTTCGGTTGACGATAAATATTCTGACGTGAGCAAACGAAGTTATCATTCGATCTCATAGTAGGCCGGCCTCATGCTCAGAGCAACACGCCCTCGTGCTCAGCTACGGGTCGGGCCCCTCGGCGTAAGCAGGCGCACCTCCGAGCCCGCCGCCCTGCGCTACCCTTGCACCGACTGACTCGTCGGTCGGTTTCGCGGACGATGACCCAACGCGCCCAGCAAGCACGTGCCCACGATCGCCGCGACCGCATCCTCGATGCGGCCCTGCGGGTGTTCGCTGCCCGGGGCTACCACGCCGCCAGCGTCGACGAGATCGCCGCCGAGGCCGCCACGTCGAAGGGCGGCGTCTACTTCCACTTCCCCGGGAAACAGGCGCTGTTCCTGGCGCTCCTCGATTGGGCCCATCGGGAATTGCGCCGGCGGGTCGAGGAGGCGGTCGCAAGCGCCGATGCACCGCTCGACAAAGCCGACGCCGCCCTCCGCGCCGTGATGGGCGCGTTCGCCGGCCACCGGCGCCTTGCCCGCATCTTCATGATCGATGCCCTTGGCGCCGGGAAGGAGTTCCACTCCCGCGTTCTGGCGATCCAAGAGGAGTTCATCGCGCTCGTGCGCGGCCTCCTCGACGAGGCACGCGCGGCCGGCGCCGTGGCTCCCGATCTCGACCCCACTATCGCCGCCCGGGCGTGGTTCGGGGCGGTGAACAGCGTGGTGCTCGGCTGGCTCACGGCCAAGTCGCCCGCCTCGCTGGACGAGGCGTACCGTGCTCTGCGCCCGCTCATCTACCGCAGCCTGGGAGCTGCCGAACCCGCAGAGGTCGTGCGATGACGCTCGTGCGCCCCGCCGTCGAGCTGACCCCTGCGCTGCTCGCCGAGGCGCGTACGCGTGCCGCCGAGCTCGCCCGCTCGGCCGGCGGGAGGGCGTTCGCGGCGGTAGCCGTTCCCCTCAGGGGCACGGTGGACGTCCTCGCGGCGTTCCGGGAGTCGCGCGGTGCCGTGCGCTTCGCGTTCCTCCAGCCGGAGCGCGGGTTCGCGATGGTCGGGCTCGGGGTCGCCGCGGCGTGGCGGCTGCGCGGTCCGGAGCCCCTCCGCGACGCCGCCGCCCTCCTCCGGACCATGCCCCCGGCGGCCGTCGTCGGGGAGGTGCCCACGCGGCCCCTGCCGATCGCCTTCGCGGGCGCCGCCTTCTCGGCTGGCCCCCGCGCGCCGCACTGGGCGCCGTTTGGCGACGGGCTCCTCATCGTGCCCAAGGTGCTCCTCATCGTCGAGGAGCGCGGCGCGTGGCGGGTCGAAACGGAGCTCGTCGACGCCGAGGGCACGCCTGTGCCCGGTCAGCTCCCCGAGCCTGCCCTGGCGGAAGCTCGCGCCGACCACGCGGCCACGCGGGCGGAGTGGACGGCAGCCATCCTCCGCGCTCTCGACCGGATCGCGAGGGGCGAGGCGGCGAAGGTCGTCGTCGCGCGCGAGGCGCACCTCGCGGAGCACCGTCCGGTCGACGAAGCGCTCGCGATCCTGGCGGAGCGGTTCCCCACCTGCACGATCTTCGCTGCCGATCTCGGCGGTCCGTGCTTCCTCGGCGCGACCCCCGAGCGGCTCGCTGCCGTGTCGCAGGGCGCGTTCGAGCTCATGGCGCTCGCCGGCACCGCACCTCGCGGGGCCGACCCGGCCGAGGATGACGCCATCGCGGCCCGGTTGATTGCCGACCGGAAGGAGCGGGAGGAGCACGCGTTCGTGGTCCGCGCCCTCTGCGAGGACATCGCGCCGCTCGTGTCCGAACTGGAGATCGCCCCAGAACCGGAGGTGGTCCGGCTGCCGAACTTGCAGCACTTGCGCACACTGCTTCGCGGCAGGTTGCAGAGCGGTGCTTCGCTCTTCGACTTGGCTGCGCGTCTCCATCCCACGCCGGCCGTAGGGGGCATGCCACGGGAAGCTGCCGCGCGCATCATCGCCGAGGTCGAGACGTTCGACCGCGGCTGGTACGCCGGCCCCCTGGGATGGGCCGACGCGCGCGGCGACGGCGAGCTCGTGGTGGCGCTGCGCTCCGCCCTGCTGACCCCGGGGCAGCCCGCCCGGCTCTTCGCCGGCTGCGGCGTCGTTGCCCGGTCCGACCCGGAGCACGAGTTCGCCGAGTCCGACCTCAAGCTCCGCGCGATCCGCAGCGCCCTCGTGCGGGAGGATGGGTCGTGAGCGAAACGCTCTTCCGCTACGCGGGCACCTTCCTCGATGCCCTCGTTCAGTCGGGGCTGCGCGACCTCGTGCTCTGCCCCGGCTCCCGATCGACGCCGCTCGCCCTCCTTGCCCACCGGCACCCCGGCCTCCGCACGTGGATGCACCTCGACGAACGCTCGGCCGCGTTTTTCGCCCTCGGCATGGCGAAGGCATCCGGCGGGCCGGTCGGGGTCCTCGTCACGTCGGGCACAGCTGCTGCCAACCTCTTCCCCGCCGTCGTCGAGGCGCGGTACGGCTACGTCCCGCTACTCCTGCTCACAGCCGATCGTCCGCCCGAGGCTCACGAGGTCGGTTCACTCCAGACCATCGACCAGCAGCACCTGTTCGGGCGCCACGCCAAGTGGTTCCAGTCGCTGCTTGTGCCCGAAGAGGGAGAGGAGGCGCTCAGGCACGCAGCAATCACCGCTGCGCGAGCCGTGGCTGCCGCCCTCGCCGAGCCTGCCGGGCCCGTCCACCTCAACCTCCCCTTCCGGGAGCCGCTCATCCCGGGTCCGGCGGACTGGTCGCCTGCGAGCCTGGCGCGCACCGTGCCCGAACTGTCGGCCGCGCCCCGGCGGCTCCCTACGGCCGAAGTCGAGCGGCTCGCGGAGCGGCTCCGGCGAGCTCAGCGGGGGCTCGTGGTGGCCGGCCCGCTCGACCGCCCCGGGTTCGCTGAAGCCGCAGCCGAGCTCGCCGCTGTCCTCGGTTGGCCCCTCGTTGCGGATGCCTTCTCGGGTGCCCGGGCGTCCGGGCTCTCCTCGCCGACCCGCGTCACCGCCTACGACCTCTGGATTCGCGACCCTGGCCTCGCCGCCGGCCTCGAGCCCGACTTCATCCTCCGGTTCGGGGCGCTCCCGGTCTCGAAGCCGCTCTGGCAATTGCTCGCCCGCTGGCGAACGGCCTCCCACGTCGCCGTGGCTCCCGGTGGCATCTGGCCCGATCCGACGCTCGCCCTCAGCGAGGTCCTCGACGCCGACCCGGTGCTGCTCTGTCGCGACCTCGCGGAGGCGCTCCGCGGCGAGGCTCCCGCGGGGGGCGGCCGGTTTTGGCTCGAACGGTGGCTCGTGCTCGACGCGGCGGCGCGCGCGGCCGCGGAGTCCCGCCTGGCGGCCGAATCCGCAGCTCACGAACCGGGCGCCGCACGCGAAGCTGTCGCGGCTCTGTCCCCAGGCGGAGCGCTCCTTGCTGGCAACAGCATGCCCATCCGCGATGTGGATACGTTCGCATGGGTGACCCCGCCGGGTGTGCGCCTCTTCGCGAACCGCGGCGCGAGCGGCATCGACGGCGTTGTTTCGACCGCGTGCGGGATCGCCGCCGCGCACGGCGGGCCTACCGTCTGCCTTATCGGCGACCTCTCGTTCTTCCACGACAGTAACGGGCTGCTCGCGGTGCGGCGGTTTGGCCTGTCCCTGGTGTTCGTCGTCGTCGACAACGATGGCGGGGGCATCTTCTCCTTCCTGCCCCAGGCGGAGCACGGCGAGGCCTTCGAGGAGCTCTTCGGGACCCCGCACGGCCTCGACCTTCGTCTTCTGGCGCAGCTCCACGGATTCGAAACCATCCCTGCCGAGCGCCCGGGCGACGTTCGGCGGGCCGTGATCGGCGCGATCGCCCGCGGTGTCCCAGCGATGGTCCATGTCCGCACCGACCGCCGGGCGAACGTTGCGCTCCATCGCGATGTCGCTGCGGCCGTCGCGCGTGCGGTCCGCGCCACCGTGGTGGGAGAGCGCAGAGAATGACCCCGGTGATCATCCGCGGAGCCACGTACGAGGTGGAAGTGCGCGGCCAGGGCCCGGCCGTGCTCCTCCTGCACGGGTTCACGGGCACGCTCGAAACCTGGGAGCCAGTGCTTGCCGCATTCGATGGCTTCAGGACTGTTCGCCTCGACTTTCTCGGCCACGGGCTTTCGGATGCCCCCGATGACCCTCGCCGGTATGCGATGGCCGAGACCGTGGCCGACCTCACAGCGTTGCTCGACGCCCTCGGCATCGAGAGGGCGGCGGTCGTGGGGTACTCGATGGGCGGCCGCGTCGCTCTTCGGCTCGCGGCTGCTGCTCCCGAGCGCTGCTGGGCCCTCGTGCTCGAGAGCACCTCGCCGGGCATCGCCGACCAGGAGGAGCGGCGGCGGCGCGTCGAGTCGGACGAGGAGTTGGCATGCATGCTCGAACGGGAGGGAATCGAGGCGTTCGTGTCTTACTGGGAGTCGCTCCCCCTCTGGGCGAGTCAAGCCTCGCTTCCGGAATCGGTGCGGGGCGAGCTCCGGCGACGGCGTCTCGCCCAACGCCCCCGCGGGTTGGCGAACAGCCTGCGCGGCCTCGGGGCCGGCCGCGACGAGCCCCTGCTGGGGCAGCTCGGTTCGCGCCTCGCCGGCCTACCGGTCCTCCTCCTCACAGGCGCGCTCGATGCGAAGTACGTTTCCCTCGCGCAAGCGATGGCGGGCGAGCTGCCTGGCGCCCGCTGGGTCAACGTCCCGAGCGTTGGACACGCCGTTCACCTCGAAGCGCCGGAAGCGTACATCCGCGCCGTGCGCTCCTTCCTCTGCGACCATGCGCCTACGACCCTCGCTGCGGAGCAAGAGCGATGACCGAACCGCAAACGTGGCAGCACATCCGGAAGGCCGCCGAGTGGCGGAAAGTGCGAGACTTTCGCGACATCACCTACTACAAGGCCGACGGTGTCGCCCGCATCGCCTTCAACCGCCCGGAGGTCCGGAACGCGTTCCGACCGGAGACCATCGACGAGATGATCGAAGCGGTGCGGGACGCGTGGCTCGACACCTCCATCGGCACCGTGCTCATTACGGGCGAAGGTCCCTCCCCCAAGGATGGGGTCTGGGCCTTCTGCGCCGGGGGCGATCAGCGCGTCCGCGGGCACGGCGGCTACGAAGGCGGGTACGTCCTCCCTCGGCTCCACGTGCTGGAGCTCCAGCGGATGATCCGCTTCATGCCGAAGCCCGTCGTGGCGGTCGTTCCAGGGTGGGCTGTCGGCGGTGGGCATAGCCTCCACGTCGTGTGCGACCTCACCATCGCTAGCCGCGAACACGCCCGATTCCAGCAGGCGGACGCTCGGGCAGCGAGCTTCGACGGCGGCTACGGCTCCGCCTACCTCGCCCGTCACGTCGGCCAGAAGCGAGCCCGTGAGATCTTCTTCCTGGAGCGCGTCTACACCGCCGAGGAAGCCTTCGCCATGGGCATGGTGAACGCCGTCGTCCCTCACGGTCAGCTCGAGGTCACCGCCTTCGAGTGGGCGCAGACCATGAACCGGAAAAGCCCCACCTCGATCCGAATGCTCAAGTACGCGTTCAACCTGGCTGACGATGGTTTCGTCGGCCAGCAGCTCTTCGCTGGCGAGGCGACCCGTCTCGCCTACATGACCGACGAAGCGAAGGAGGGCCGCGACGCCTTCCTCGAAAAGCGTCCTCCGCGCTATGACCAGTTCCCTCGCTGGCCTTGAAGCAGCTGCGGATATCGGCTGTCCGGCCATCGTCCGCGCGGTGGCCTGGCGGGTCCGGCTTCGGCTGAAGGCCCCGGTCCTCACCGCTGGGCGGGTCCTCCGTGGCCGCGATGTCGCGGTGGTGATGCTCCGCGACGCCGAGGGGTGTGCGGGTTGGGGCGAGGCCGGGCCGCTGGCCGGGTTCGCACGTCCGAGGCGCGTCTCGCTTTCCGCCGCGCTCGCGGAGTTCCTGTCGCTGGCGATCGGGCGGACGCCTGCCGCGCTCGCGGTCGCTGTCCGGAGGCAGCCGCCTCGCGATGCGGTAACAGCGGCGGTCGCATTCGCTGTGGAATCGGCCGCTCTCGATCTGCTGGCACGACGGGCGGGCCTGACGCTACGCAGCCTCCTCTCACGCGATGCGGCGAGCTCCGTTCCGGTCAACGCACTGCTTGTGGGGAAAACTCCGGGCGAAGTCGCAGAATCGGCACGCGGCGCGCGCCGGGAGGGTTTCTCGGCTGCGAAGTTGAAGGTGGGCGGACGCCCTCTGCCCGACGACATCGCCCGCGTTCGGGCCGCCCGCGACGGGCTCGGCCGCGGCAGCGTCCTCCGGTTGGATGCGAACGGTGCCTGGAGCGAGGAGGAAGCGGCGCAGGCGCTCGAGGCCTTCGCCCCCTTCGAGATCGAGTACGTGGAGCAGCCGCTCCCGCCGGGAGATCCGCCGGCCCTTGCCCGCCTGCGGCGCCGGTCCCCGATCCCCATCGCCGCCGACGAAGACGTGGTCTCGCTCGAAGCGGTGGAGGCGCTGCTTCGAGCGGGGGCGACAGATGTCGTCATCGTTAAGCCGGCGGTCGTCGGTGGGCTCACGGCTGCCCTCGCGGCGGCGGAGGCAGCCGCAGCCCATGGCGTCGTGCCGGTGGTCACCTCCGCCCTTGACGGCGGGCTTGCGGTCGCTGCCGCCGCGCAGCTGGCGGCGTCGCTCCCTGGGCATTCAGTGGCGCACGGGCTCGCGACCGTGCGCCTGCTCGTTCGGGATACGGCCGAGCCGTCCTTGGCTGTTGCGGATGGGAGGCTCGACCTTCCGGATACCCCGGGCATCGGCACCTCGCCGGCTCCCTGGGTGCTCGCCCGGCGGCCCCTCCTGGAGGTGCGAGGGTGAGTCTGGTGCCCGACTGGCTGGCGCACCGGGCCGCGGCAACCCCGGCTCGTGCTGCGGTGCGGCTCGGCGAACGGCGCTGGACGTTCGCCGAGCTCGACCGCGCCGTCTCAGCGCTCGCCGCCTGGCTGCAGTCGGAGGGGGTGCGACAGGGCTCGTCGGTTGCCCTGCTGGCATGGAATTCGCTCGCGACGGCCGTGGCGATCCACGCCGTACCGCGCGCCGGCGGCGTGCTCGTGCCGCTCAACGCGCGGCTCACGGCCGACGACCTCGCCTGGCAGCTCCGCGATTCCGGAGCTTCGCTCCTTCTCTTCGATGACGCCAACGCCGCCCTCGGCCAGGCGGCAGCGCGGACGGCCGGCGTCCTCGCCCGTCGCCTGCCCGACCTCGATGCGCTCCACGAGGCGGCGTTCCCTCCGCCCCGATTCCGTCTCGACGCGCCCCACTCGATCGTGTACACCTCCGGCACCACTGGCCGTCCGAAAGGCGTGGTCCTCACCTTCGCCAACCATCTCTGGAGCGCGGCGGGCTCGGCCTTCAATCTCGGCCTCCGCGCGGACGATGTGTGGCTTGCCTGTCTTCCCTTCTTCCATGTCGGCGGTCTCTCGATCCTGCTCCGCGGTGTGCTCTACGGCATTGAAGTCGCGATTCACGAGGGCTTCGACGCCGGCCGCGTCAACGCCGATATCGAGGGGGGAGGCGTCACCATCGTCTCTGTCGTCGCGACCATGCTCCGGCGAATGCTCGAGGCGCGGAGCGATGCTCCGTTCCCGCCTTCGCTGCGCTGCATCCTGGTCGGAGGCGGTCCTGTTCCGCGCGACCTGCTCGAACGGTGCGCTCGCATGGGAGCGCCGGTAGTGCAGACGTACGGGCTCACCGAAGCCTCGTCCCAGGTTTGCACCCTGCCTCCCGAGGACGCGCTCCGCAAGCTCGGGTCTGCCGGGAAGCCGATCTTCCCGACGGAGGTTCGCGTCGTGAACGAGGCGGGGGAGCCATGCGGGCCCGGCGAGCCTGGCGAGATCTGGGTACGTGGCCCAACGGTCATGGCGGGATACCATCGGCAGCCCGAGGCGACCGCGGAGAAGCTACGCGGAGAATGGCTGGCAACCGGGGATGTCGGGTACCTGGACGACGAAGGGTACCTCTACGTGCTCGACCGCAGGGAAGACCTCATCGTCACGGGCGGGGAGAACGTGGTTCCTGCTGAGGTCGAGCGGGTCCTCTGCGAGCATCCGGCCGTCGCAGGGGCAGCGGCTATCGGCCTCCCTGACCCGGAATGGGGCCAGCGTGTGGCGGCCGCGGTCGAGCTCTGTCCTGGAGCCGAGGTCTCGCCCCAGGAGCTCCTCGAGCTCTGCCGGCAGTGGCTTGCGGGGTACAAGCTGCCCCGGGAGATCCGCATCGTGGCAGAGCTCCCGAAGACGGCGTCCGGGAAGGTGGTTCGTCGCCTCGTGCGCCAGCAGTGGCTCTCGGCACCGTAGACGAAGGGAAGCGTGAAAGCCCGCCTTTCCCCTCTACCCGGGCCACGGCGGCCAGATCCTCGTCATCGGCGTGCCCTCGATGCGCCTCTACAAAATCATCGGGATGTTCACGCCGGAATCGTGGCAGGGCTTCGGGTACGGCGCGGAGTGGGGCGAGGCCGTACTCGACGAGGGCACGACGAATGAGGGTACGCCGTATTCCCGCGCCCGTGGGAAGCTGACCTGGGCCGACACCCATCACCCGGCACTCAGCGAAACGAACGGCGAGTACGACGGCCGCTGGGTTTACATCAATGACCGGGCCAACGGCCGGCTCGCCATGGCTGACCTCCGCGATTTCAAGGTCAAGCAGATCGTCGACGTTCCTAACCTCCAGTCATCTCACGGCGGGGCGTTCGTCACTCCCAACACCGAATACGTGCACATCTCCTCGATGACGCCCACGCTCGTGAAGACGGACAACATCGACAAGGCGCTCGAGAACTTCAAGGACGCCTTCCGCGGGTACTCGAGCTTCCTCGCCGTCGACCAGAAGACCGGCCGTGTCGACCTTGCCCGAAGCTTCCAGGTGGAGCTCCCGCCGTATACCCAGGACCTGGCCGACGCCGGCAAGCTCGTGAGCTACGGCTGGGCGTTCATCAACTCCTACAACTCGGAGATGGCCACCGGCGGCAACCTCGAAGGGAAGGATCCCATCGAGGTCGGCGCGTCGCAGAAAGACTTCGACTACCTGCACGTCATCAACTGGAAGAGGGCGGAGGAGCTCGTCGCGGCGGGCCGTTACACCACCAAGAACGGCATGAAGGTCATCCCCGTGGAGGTGGCGGCCAAGGAGGGCGTGCTCTACCTCGTGCCCGAGCCGCGCAGCCCCCACGGCGTCGATGTTTCGCCGAACGGCGAGTACATCTGCGTCGCCGGCAAGCTCGACCCGCACGCTACGGTCTACTCGTTCAGCAAGCTGAAGGAGGCCATCGAGAAACAGGACTTCGAGGACAAAGATATCTACGGCGTGCCTATCGTGCGCTACGACGCCGTGGTGGCGGCCCGCGTCGAACTCGGCGCCGGCCCGCTGCACACCCAGTTCGACGACAAGGGGTACGCGTACACGAGCCTCTTCCTGGAGAGCGCCGTGGCGAAGTGGTCCCTCGGCGAGCCGTACTTCAGTGGGGACCAGGCCTTCAAGTTCGTCGAAAAACTGCCCATCCACTACAACATCGGCCACCTGGTCGTGATGGAGGGCGACACCGTGAAGCCGGCCGGCAAGTACCTCGTCGCCCTCAACAAGTGGTCCATCGACCGCTTCCCGGTGGTCGGCACGCTGAAGCCGCAGAACTTCCAGCTCGTCGACCTCACCGGCGAGAAGATGGAGATCCTCGCCGACATGCCCATCACCGTGGCCGAGCCTCACTACGTCCAGGCCATTCGCATCGACCGCATCAAGGCGTGGGAGGTGTACCCCGTCGGCACTAACCCTCTCACCATGGAGCCCGATCCGAACGCGGTAAAGGAGGGCCAGGAGCGCATCGAGCGCAGGGGCAACACCGTCGAGGTGTGGGCCACGGTGAAGCGGAGCAACTTCAAGCCGGACATCATCCGGGCCAAGAAGGGCGACAAGGTCGTCATCCACCTGACGAACGTCGAGACGACGCCCGACGCCACGCACGGGTTCTGCATCCCTCGCTACAACATCAACGTCAGCCTCGACCCCGGCGAGGCGACGACGGTGGAGTTCGTCGCTGACGCCCAAGGCGCTTTCGCCTTCTACTGCACCGAGTTCTGCTCTGCCCTCCACCTCGAGATGCAGGGAGATCGGAAGAGCA
>DAOUCS010000141.1:0-5898 GCA_034431815.1 Dehalococcoidia bacterium | reverse complement strand
CAGGAGCCGACGGCGCATAGAAAACACCACCTCACAATTGGTTTTCGAATGTTGAGCGGCGGCCGTGCCGAATCAGCAGTATCGCGAAGACAGGCGCGCCGCATAATGCTGTGATCATTCCCACCTGCAGCTCAGCTGGATGTATCACCGACTTCGCTACAGTATCCGCGAGCAGGAGGAACGTAGCTCCGGCAAGGCAGGATAGAGGCAGGACAATGCGATTGTCCCCACCGAGTATGAGCCTGATTCCGTGTGGAACGATCAGGCCAACGAAGCCTATCGTGCCGCTCACGGCAACTGCTGAACCCGTCGCAAGCGAAGCCATCGCCAGCAACCCGAAACGCACGCGCGTGACCTCGACGCCGCTGCTGCGTGCGGTCTCGTCGCCTAAGACCATCAGGTTGAGGTCACGCCCGAAGAAGCACATTGCTGCCGTTGACGCGAGGATCGGGACCGCCACAGCTCGGACATACTCCCACGACGCACCGGAAAATCCTCCGGCGAGCCAGTACAGAATCCCGCGGAGCTCCTCGTCGCGGGGTACAATGGCGATGATCACGGACACGATCGCACCCAAGAAGGAGCTCAGGGCGACCCCGGCAAGGAGCAAGCCGATCATCGAACCCCGGCCCGCAGCGGCGCCGAGCATCGTGACCAGCAGGACGGCGACCATCGCGCCCAGGAACGCCGCCGCGGGCACGGTCCAGATCGACGCTGCTCGCAGGCCGAACGCGATCGCGACGACGGCGCCTGCGGAGGCTCCGGCCGATACGCCGAGGAGCCCCGGCTCGGCCATGGGGTTGCGGAAGAGGGCCTGCATCACGGCGCCGGACGTCGCCAGCGCCATTCCGGTCAGCACCGCAGCTGCGACTCGGGGGAGGCGGAGCTGCTCGATGACGAGCCGCTCCCGCTCCGACGGCGCCCATTGGTCGATGCCCGCGTACGAGAGAAACGTGCCCGCGACTTCGTGCCAGGGGATGGGCACAGGGCCGGTGGCGGTGCCGAGCACCGCAGCGGCAAGGAGCGCTGCCGATAGGAGGAGGCCGGCCAGGAGCGGGCGCCGGCCCGTCCGGATGGCGAGCCCTCGCTCTTGCCTGGAATGAGCTACCGATGCCAGCGGCCGGTCCATCTTGCGCCTCCTTCGGCCTCGTGCCGTCCGCCCAGGAGGACGCGGACCGTTGCGCCGGCGCCGGGCGGCATGCGCCAACCCTGCGGCGCACACGAGTGCTTCAGGAGGCGCCTCCACCGTCGGGGCAAAAGAAAACCCCTCCGGGTGGAGGGGCAACGCTCCCATGACGCACGAGTGCGCGGTGCGCCTGACAACGTGCCCACTACCCGTCCTCGCGGGCTAGACACAAACGCCGGCGGCGACCTGGCTTACCACCTGCGGGACGTGACCGCGGTGGATCACAGTTGCGGGACAGCCCCGGATTCTCACCGGAGTTCGCGCCAAGCGTCGGGGGCATGATACCACCGCCCTCGCCCGGGCGCAAGACGACGGCGCACCGCACCCGCCCGCCGGCCGGGCGCCGCTGCCGTTCCTGAAGCTGCCCCGCCCGGGAGCCTCGTATCGACCAGGCCCCCCAGCGGTCACCCCTGCTCGCAGGCCCCTGGGGTTGCATTCCGACACGGCACGCCCGTTACCGGTCGGCGGATACGGCAAGGCATGTTCGGAAAGCTTCCGTAGCCGGTTCGAGGTTTGTTCTCCCCCTAGCGGCGGGCGTCCACCCGCCCGGGAACTGCGCCCAGGAACTCACTCCGACATCCGTCTCGACGGGCCCGTGACCTTCGATGCCTACAATTGCACGCCACGGTGCCCGCCCGACGCCCACGAGGCGGCCGGGCGCGGGACCGTCCGGCGGCGTCTCCTCGGCGCGTCCCCGGCCCTGTCCCGCTCGCCGGTCGCGGTCCGACGCTCGCGGCGGGGCATCCGCTGCAGGAGGAGACGGCGCGCCTCCCTGAGGACCCCTCCTGGGTCGGCCATGTCGGATTCCGCGTTCCCCCAGCGCCGGCCGACAGGCCGGAGCGGCGGCGGCCGCCCCGGGGGCAGGGGTACCGGCCCCGAACGGTCGCCGCCGGCTGCGTTAGCCCTTGGCGAAGGGCGAGGACCGAGCTCCTTCGGTGCCTGCCGTGAGGCGCACACCTGGTGCCGTCGCTTGCGCTTACGCCTCCATATCGCCCCAGGTACGGCCTTGCTTGACGTCCACCTTGAGGGGAACGCGGAGTTCGGCCGCCTTCGGCATCAGCTCCTCGCAGAGCCCCCGGATTTCCGCCACCTCCTCCGCCGGACACTCGAAGATGAGCTCGTCGTGCACTTGGAGGATCATCCGCGAGCGGAGCCCTCGTTCGCGAAGGGCGGCATCGACGCGGACCATGGCGATTTTGATGATGTCCGCAGCCGTTCCCTGGATGGGCATGTTGATGGCTTCCCGTTCGGCCGCGCTCCGCAACTGGAAGTTCGTGCTGGTGATCGCCGGCAGGTAGCGACGCCGCCCGAAGATGGATTCCGCGTAGCCGTGCTCGCGGGTGAAGGCGAGCGTCCGCTCCTGCCACTCGCGGATTTTCGGGAAGTTCTCGAAGTACTGGCGGATGAAGGCCTCCGCCTCGTCCCGCGTCATCCCGGTGCGGCTGGCGAGCCCGAACTCGCCCATCCCGTAGGCGATGCCGAAGTTCACCATCTTCGCCGTGTCGCGCATCTCCCGCGTCACCTGCGCGGGGTCGACGCCGTACACCTTCGCCGCCGTCGCCCGGTGAATGTCCTGATCGGCGAGGAAGGCAGCGATAAGCCCTTCGTCGCCGGTCACGTGGGCCAGCACCCGCAGTTCGATTTGCGAGTAATCGGCCGCCACCAGCCAGGGGTCGTCGAACCCGGCTGCGATGAACGCCTTCCGGATTTCCCTCCCCAGCTCCGTCCGCACCGGGATGTTCTGGAGGTTCGGGTTCGTGCTGCTCAGCCGACCTGTCGAAGCCACCGTCTGTTGGAAATCCGTGTGAATGCGGCCGTCCTCGGCCACGGCAGCCGGCAGGGCGTCGAGGTAGGTCGACTTCAGCTTCGTAAGCTGCCGGTACTCGAAGATGAGGTCAATGACCGGGTGTGCGCCCCGGAGCGCCTCGAGCGCCCGCTGGTCCGTGCTGTAGCCGTAGGCCGTCTTCCGGCTCTTCGGCAGCCGCAGCTCGTTGAAAAGGACGTCGCTGAGCTGCTGGGGACTTCCGATGTTGAACTGGTGGCCGACCGCCTCGTAAATCTGCCGCTCGACGCGCGCGATGTCCTCGGCCATCTGCCGTGAAAGCTCGCGGAGCACGCGCACGTCGACGGCGACGCCGGCCTTCTCCATTCGGAAGAGGACGGACACGAGGGGCATTTCCATGTCGGCGAAGAGGGCCCACTGGTTCCGCTCGCGCAGGTCCTGCTCGAGCAGGGGCCGCAGCCGCATCGCCGCGTCGGCCCGCTGGCAGGCGTGCTCCGCCACCACCTGCGGGTCGAGCTGCGCAAGTGGCGTCGCCCGCCGTCCGGTCCCCGCGATGGCGGCAAGGTCGGTCAGCCGGATGCGCAGCCGCTCGTTCGCCAGGGTCGGCAAGTCGGGCGCCGTCGAACCCAAGAGGAAGCGGGCGATGTCCGTATCGAATTCCAGCCCGGCGAGGGCGATTCCCATGCGGTCGAGCTGGTGCATGAGGTACTTGAGGCCGTGGCCGACCTTTCCGACGCGCTCCGACTCGAAGGCCGGCGCCAGCGCCTCTCGAAAGGCCGCGGCCGAGGCTTGCCAGAACTCGCCGTCGAGCCGCGGCGCGTGGCCCATGGGCACGTACCAGGCCTCGCCCGGCCGGAGCGCGAACGCCACCCCCAACAGCAGCGGGTGCGCGCCGTCGCCCGCCGTCGTCAGGCTGACGGCAGCGAACCGCTCCGCCTCGGCAAGGCTGGCGCCCAGCGCGCGGAGCTCCTCGTCCGACGCCACGATGCGGTACGACGTCGGCCCCGCGGCCGTCTCGACTGTCGAGCGGGCTCCCTCGCCGAGAAGCTCCGTCAGCCGCTGGGCGAGGACGCGGAACTCCAGTTCCCGGAAGAGCGCCTCGACGCGTTCGCGGTCGAAGCCGCCGAAGCGGCATGCCTCCAGGTCGAACTCCAGGGGCACGTCGGTGCGGATGCGCACGAGCTCCTTGTTGGCCAGGGCGCGCTCCTTTCCCGCCAAGAGCTTCTCCTTCAGCGCACCCTTCACCTCGTCGATGTGCTCGTAGATGGACTCCACGGTTCCGAAGCGGCGAATGAGCTCTGCCGCGGTTTTCTCGCCCACGCCGCGGATCCCTTCGATGTTGTCGCTGGCGTCCCCCTTCAGCGCCTTGAAGTCCACCATGTAGGGCGGGCTGAAACCCCACCGCTCGATCACTTTCTGCTCGTCGTAGATGACCGTGTCGCGCTGGTAGGGCCGGAAGAGGAACAGCTTCACCTTCGGGCCGACCAGCTGGACGAGGTCCGTGTCGAGGGTAGCGATGTACGTCTCGATGCCGTGGTCGCTGGCGAGGCGTGCGATCGTTCCTGCGACGTCGTCGGCCTCGAATCCGGGTACCTCGTAGACGGGGATGCGGAACGCCTCCAGGAGCTGGCGGACGCGCTCCATCTGGGGCAGGAGCTCCTCCGGCGTCTCGCGCCGCGTCGCCTTGTACGCCTCCTCCGCCTCGTGGCGGAACGTCTTGCCCCCTGCGTCCCAGGCGGCGCAGATGTGCGTCGGCCGGAGCTCCGCAAGGACGCGGATGAGCGTCTCGGCGTAGCCGTAGACGGCGTAGGTGAGCTCCCCCTTCGAGGTCATGAGGGGGCGTTCCATCTGCTGGAAGGCGAAGAAGGCGCGGAAGAGGATGCCGTGCGAGTCGAGGATGACGAGGCGCGGCTCGTGCCCGGCTGCCATGGGCCGATGATAGCCCGCGGTCTGGCATGTGCGCAGATGGTGCGCGGCTTCCGAGCGAACCGTGTCCCATCCCCACACAAGGCCGAACATCCTCCTTTTTGACGGATGTCTGAGAGCTCGTCGGTTCGGTACGACAGCGTGGGGCTGCTCGGCGTCGCTGTTGAGGCGCGGCCCCAACGGAAAGGAGTATGGAAGCCATGGCGGTGTACGTGTGGAAGCCGCGGCTGTTGGCGGCCGTGGTGACGGTGGTGGCGGCAGCGGCAGGCACGGTGGCGGTGATTGCGACGAGTGGGGACGGCGGGGAGGAGGCGCCGGGAATCGAGGTTCCGGTGGCGGAGCGGACGTTCTACCCGGCGGGGGAGGAGCTGGAGGCGCTGCGGGCGATCATCGATGCGGACGGGCGGGTGGCGAAGGTGAGCGGGGGTCAGCCGTACGAGATTGTGCTGGCGGTTGGGGAGGAGCGGTCGGACGGGAGCAAGACCGTTCGTGTCGAGGTGGTGTGGGAGAAGCCGGTGACGTCGCGGGGCCCGTGGTCAGTGAGGGTGTGCCAGAAGCTCGTGACGCTGGAGTGGGAGGGGACGTGGAGGAATCTCCGCAGCGTGGACATGGACATCGAGCTTGAGGAAGGACGGGTGGCCTCCCTCTCACCGGGCCACGTGGCGGAGTTCGAGCTGGGGGCGGTGAAGGAGTACCGAGACGAAGACCTTCAGACCATCCGCGTGGTTGAACAGCCGGCCGGCTGGAAGCTGAAGGAAGGTTCCGACTTCAAGTGTCCGGAGGGATACGAGGACGAGCCGCAGTAGGCGTACGTGCTTGGGTGGGAGCGTCCGTTTCTGGGAGGCCTGCGCGATACGGGTACGGCCGGCCCCTCTCCGTGCCCTGGGCGCCTCGTTTCCTTCGGTTGGTCCGAACGGTCATGCGCTTGGAGAACGGAGCCAAAAATTCATCATTTTTGAGGATTGCTGGAGTGGGCTCGGCGGCAGTAGCGTGCTAGCGGCTC
>DAOUCS010000140.1:0-3513 GCA_034431815.1 Dehalococcoidia bacterium | reverse complement strand
TCGACGCTTCGATCGGAGGATCGGCGTGGGAGCGGGCAACGGCGGGCGCGGGGCCGGCATCGTGATAGGCCAGGACCCCGCCCCACACGCTGCACGCTGCCGCCGCTGACAACAGGAGGGGAAACCGAACCAGCGTCCGCACACCGTGGACATCGGCATGGCGGCAGCGCGGCGCATCGGCGGATTCCCCGAACCCGCAGGGGAAGGTGGTGCATGGTCTCGAGTCGACGGCTGGGGGGCGATGAGCTGCCGAGCCTGGTGGGCGCTCCGGTGGCCGTGGTGGCGCCGGGCCTGCCTCGGGCGCACCTGCGCGCACGCGAGCTGGAGCAGTTCGGCTACGCAGTTCGTACCGTCGACGCAAGCGGCCCGCTCGAGGCCGAGCCCTGCCACTGGGACGCCCTCGCAGGAGTCGTGATCGAAGGAAACGGCGCACGTCTCCTCCCCCAGAAGCTGGCCGAGGCCGTCCGCCAGCGAACCGAGGCCCCCATCGTCGTGGTCGGCAGCAGCGGCACGCTCGAAGAGATGGCAGCCTGCATCGAAGCGGGCGCCGACGATTACTGCCGCCCCGGGACGCCTGCGGCCGAAATCGACCTGCGGCTGCGGGCCATCGCAAGGCGAGCCGCCCGGTTTTCCGCACTGCGCCCGCCGGATGACCGCCTCGAACTGGGCGACCTGGAAATCGACTTCCGAACGCAGACCGTGCGCAAGCGAGGCAAGGCGATCCCCCTTTCGCCGACGGAGTTTCGACTGCTGGCAACGTTGGCCGAGCGAGCCGGCCACGTGGTTCCCGCCCGCGCCCTCGTGGCCAGGGTGTGGGGCACCCAGTACGCCGACGAAACCCACTACTTGCGGCTCTACATCCGGTACCTCCGGCAGAAGCTGGAGGACGACCCCAGCCACCCCCGGTACATCGTCAACCGGTGGGGCGCGGGCTACGCGCTCGAAGTTCCACCCCGCGCAGCCTGAAGTAACTGATGCGTGGTAGCATCCGGGCACACCCATCTTGAAGCGGAGGGTCCCGGTGCTCGACGCGAAGCAAATCCTGCTCGACGGCCTGCAGGAGATGCACGGGCTGCTCGACAAGGCCGTGGCCGACATGACGCTCGAGCAGCTCAACTGGCGCCCGGAGCGAGGCCTTTCGGCGTTCTTCAGCCTCTGGCATTACGTTCGCACGGAAGACAACATCGTGAACTTCGTCGCTCAGGGCCGCAGCACCGTGTGGCTCGAAGGGGAATACGACCAGCGCCTCGGCCTGCCGCGCACAAGTCAGGGCACCGGGATGACGCCCGACGAGGCTGCCACCGTTGTGCTCCGCGACCTCGACGCCTGGCGCGCATACCAGCAGGCAACGTGGGAAGCGACGCACGCCTTCGTGAACGGGCTCGATCCAGCCGAACTGGAATCCCGCACCGTGACAATCAAGCCGCTGGGGGCGATGCCGCTCTGGAACGCGTTGTGGGGCGTCTGCCTCTCCCACGGCTACCGGCACGTCGGCGAAATCGAGTACGTCCGCGGACTCCTCGGCCTGAGCGGCCTCACAATCTGACCGGCTGCAGGGAGACCGCTCCTCCCGTACGCTGGAGACGAGACCGTCGGGAGGTTGGTTGCGTGGACATGCCGAGCAAAGATTCCATCGAGAAGATGTGGCGCTACGCCGAGAAATACGCCGAGAAATCGGGGACCGTGTTCCATCCCGATCGGTCGGTGACCGAAGCGGTCATTCTCGGCCTCGCCCGGCACGTCGACGAGTACGGCCGGCCCCTTTGCCCATGCAACTTCTACCCGGAGAAGAATCCCGACGGGACGTGGCCCGAGGGTCTCTATCTTCCGAAGGACGAAGAAGTGAAGCGGCGAACGTGGATTTGCGCCTGCGACGAAATGCAAATCTACAAGTACTGTCACTGCCTCCTCTTCGTGACGCCCGAGGGCTTACCCATCACCGAGTACCTGCCCGAGGACCACGAGGGCCGGCAAATCTACGGCCTCGTGAAGGACCCCACCCCTGGCAAGGGGCGAGCGCTAGCAAAGGCGCTGGAGAAGCAGCACGCTTCCGAGCAGCCGTAGCTACCGCTCGAACGAGAAGCGCACCGCAGGTCCGGTCGGCTCCACCGCACGGGAGGCTGAAACCGCGCGGACGTCCTCGTAGTACACGTCCACGAGCGCCTGAAGGCGGGTGTCGTCGAAGGCCGTGAGGTTCGCCGGCGCGCCCTCGACGACCACCGTCGTGCCCGCGGGAAGTTCCGGGTACGCGCGCCGGAGCGCTGCGATGAACTCAGCGTTCTCGCGGCCCGCATCGCGGACCAACAGCACGAAGTGGGTGCTCACCGCCAGCAAGGCAATCGCTCCGACGGCTGCCGTGCCGGCGGCTGGGCGTACCATCCACCGCAGCGCCGGGCCGGCCTTCCGTTGCAGCACTTCGGGAGCGTCCGCTGCCGCCGCTATCCACAGCGCGAAGGGGACACCGGGGAGGTGCATCGTGCGCCCGAATGCCCCCATCACCAGCGTCGCGTCGGGTGCCAGCGCCACGGCGAACCAGACCAGGCACACGGCGGGCAAGCTCCGGACTCCCCAGTGCCGGAGCGTCGCGGCGGCGCCGACGACGAACGCGGCCGAACCCGCCAAGAGGATGGCCTCGGCAGCAGTGCGCAGCGGCGGGGAGTAGCAGCCAAGCGATGACGGGCACACGGGTGCGGCAGCCATCCCGAAGAATGCGCCGTAGTTCGCCCAGATGTGCCAACCGAGGTCGAACCCCGCGGCCACGGGCCGCTCGAGCCGCACCCAAGCGTGCACCCCCGCCAGTGCACCGGCGAGGAGCGCAATGGGCAGCCAGCCGGCGGCGACAGCAGCGAGGGTGAGGCGACCGGAGTCTCCCAGCCGCAGCCAAGCAAGGGCCGGGTACACCGGCGCGAGCGCCAGCGCCGACGGGTGGAACAGGCAGGAGACGAAAAAGAGAAGCACGGCCACAGCAAGACGCGTGCCCGAGCCGCGCTCGAGCCAGGCGATCCACGCCAAGAGGCTTCCCAGAGCCGGGATGGTCGCCGCTACCCGATTCGAACCGCTGATCCAGGCCACAGCTTCCGCGTACGCCGGGTGCAGGACGAAGACGGCGGCCGCGAGGTTCGCGGAACCCCCGGAAAGCCCCATGGAACGCGCCAGGCGGCGGACGAGGACGGCCGCCGCGAGATGGAGCCCAATGGCGGTGACGTGGTAGCCCGCGGCGTGCAGCCCGAAGACCTCGTACTGCAGCCGGAACCAGATCGGCCATAAAGGACGGTAGCGGTCGAATTCCGGCAGCGAGCCAACGTCGGTGACGTCGAAGGAGCGGCGAACGTACTCCCAGAACCCAATGCTACGGGCCGAAGCGAGGAACCACGGGTCGTCGAATGCGAACCAGCCGTCCACGGCGAGCGCTTGGACACCCGCGGCCGCGGCGAACGCGGCGAGGGGAAACCACGGCGAGGCCAGCAGCCCACCCGGTCGGCCCTCGGCCTCGGCAGCTGTGGCGGCAACGGC
>DAOUCS010000139.1:0-23564 GCA_034431815.1 Dehalococcoidia bacterium | reverse complement strand
TATTGAGCGGCAGCTTTCCGCCGGGCGCGGTGTTGAGCTCGGCGATGAACGCCGCGCCCTCGCCGCGGCCGACGAAGCCGAGGTCCTCCAGGCCGTACACTGGCAGGTGCGCGAAGGCGTCGTAGATCATCAGGTGGTCGACGTCGTCGTGGGTGATCCCTGCTTCCTCGAACGCCTTCTTGCCGGAGACCCGGAAGGCCTTCGAGGTCGTGAAGTCCTCCATTTGGCTGATCATGGGGCTTTCGACGCTTTCCCCCGTGCCCAGGATGTACACCGGCTTCGTCGGAAAGTCCTTGGCCCGCTCCGCGGAGACGAGCACCAGCGCGCCGCCGCCGTCGGTCACTAGGCAGCACATGAGCAGCCGAATGGGGTAGGCGATCATGCGCGAATTGAGCACGTCCTCGACGGTGATGGGGTCGCGGAACATGGCCCGCGGGTTCATGGAGGCCCACTCCCGCTGGACGACGGCCACCATCGCCAGCTGCTCCTCGGTCAGGCCGTACTCCTTCATGTACCGGAGCACGGGGAGGGTGAAGAGCGTCGGAGGACCGAACGGACCGTACGGCGCCTCGAACTGGCCCTGGAGCGTTTGCGGTGCCGGGCCGAACCGCGCCCTTCCGATGCCCGACCGGCCGCTCTCGCCGTGGGTGATGAGCACGGTGGAGCAGAGGCCCTCGTTGATGGCCGCCGCGGCATGCCGCACGTGCATCATGAACGAGCAGCCGCCCACCGCCGTGCCGTCCACCCACGTGGGCGTAATCCCGAGGTACCAGGCCACCTCTACCGGCGACGCGCCAGCGCAGGCCACGCCGTCGATATCCTTCGGCGTGAGGCCGCAGTCCGCCAAGGCGTTCAGGGCCGCGTCGGCGTGGAGCTGGATCTGCGACATGTGCGGGATGACGCCGAGCTCGGTCGTCTCTGCAGCACCGACGATTGCCACCGACTTCCGCTTCATCGCGCATCCACCGGCCGAAACTTGGGGAGAGAGATCTCATCGGTAACCGGCTCGAACGTTACCTCGAGCGGCATATCGAGCCGGAGCGCCTCTGGCGTCTGGGGGCAACCCACGATGTTCGTCATCATCCGCGGCCCTTCCTCGAGCTGCACCACGGCGATGGCATACGGCGCATCCTGCTCGAAGCCCGGTGCCGGGCGGTGGTTGATGATGTAGCTGTACAGCGTCGCCCGTCCCGAAGCCGTAAAGCTCTCTACGCTCCGGGCGGCGCATTTCGGGCAGTGCCCCCGCGGCGGGAAGAACACCTGGCCGCAGACGGTGCACCGCTGGAGCCGCAGCTCGCCCCGCTTGCATCCCTCCCAGAAATCCCTGGTTTCGGGTGTCGGTTTCGGGATCGGCTTTCGGTAATCGGTCAATTCCAGCCCTTCCTTCGCATGAGAGTCCGGTCCGGAACGCGGTTCCCGGCTCGGCGCTCCCATATCTACCGTGAACGTCAAGGTTGGGCAAGGGACGGCTGGGTGTCCCTAGGACCGGGTGCCGGCGCCCTGGAGGTGCCAGCCGACGAACTCCTCTTCCGTCGGCACTTCCATCGCCCCCAGGAACTTCGCCGTCATGGCGTAGAACCCGCACAGCAGGTTGATGCCCACGATGGCTGCCGGCGGGAAGTGCTTTGCCAGCTCGTCGTGCAGCGCCTGGAGCGGGTGGTCCGTCTGGGCCATCGCGTCGACGTACGCCAGCAGCGCTCGCTCGGCCTCGCCGAAGAGCCGGCTTTCGCGCCAGTGATGGAGCGCGAGGATCTTCTCGTCCGGCACGCCTGCCTCGCGCGCCAACCGTACGTGCTGGTGCCATTCGTACTTGCTCTGGTGGAGGATCGCGGTGCGGAGGATGACCAGCTCCCGCGTAGGGACGTCGAGCCCGCAGTGATTCCAGAGCCCGTTCCCCAGCCGCAGGTAGGCCCGCAAGAGGTGGGGGTTGTTCCCCATGACCCGGAAAATGTTGGGAGGTTCGCCGCCGTCCCGGGCCACCGCATCCCAGACGTACTGCAGCTCGGCGGGGATGTCCTCGCGCCGAACGAAGGGAAGGCGCGCCATGGTAGCCTCCTCGCGCGAAGTTCGCGGGCAGTCTAACGCGCGCTCCGGTTCTCTGGGGATGTTTCGTTTCGGAGCGGGGGCCTTCCAGCCTCAGCGACGCCGGGCTGTCCCCGAGCTGCCCTGCGGCTGCGGCCGCCGCTCGCCCCCTCCGCCGTCACAAACCCAGATCTTCTTGGCCACCTCCGTCCCCATCACGACGTCGCGCCCGTTCACCCGTGCCGTGACCGTCCCCCGATACGGCGCGATGGAGGCGAGCGTAATCGTTTCTCCTGGGAGGATGCCCTCCTCGAAGAAGAACTTCAGCAGCTCCTCGTCCTCTTCGAAGACCCGTTCGATGGTCGCGCTCTCGCCCTCCTTCAGGTCGGCGAGGGTAGTCCGCGAAAGGTGGGCATCCTCGCCGGTTCCCGGGATTGGATAGCCGAACGGGCTCCGCGTGGGCCGGTTGAGCGCCTCGTACAGAGCGGGCTCGGTGACGTCGGAGATCCCGTGCTCCAAGAGGTGCGCTTCCTCGTAGGCGCGCCACCACTCTACGCCGAGCACCTGGGTCAGGAGGCATTCTGCCAGCCTGTGACGCCGGATCATCTGCTCGGCCCGCCGGAGCCCCTCGGAGGTGAGGTGGATTCGCTTCTTCGCGTCCTGGTAGACGAGCCCGTCGCGGATTAGGCGCTTCAGCATTCCCGCCACCGACGGCGGCGTGACGCCGAGGCGGTCGGCGATCCGCACGGCGATGACCTCCTGGCCTTCGTCGTGCGACATCCGGTAGATGGCCGTCAGGTAGTCGTCGACCGCGGCGTTGTGAACTTGCTTCGGCATGGCAGCATTCTAGCGCGCGCCCTGCGCGGCCAAGGAACACCGCGTACGATAAGAGGCGGCCGTGCCTTCGGCTCCGGGCCTGCGATGTCCCTTCGCTACGCGATTCTCGGCCTTCTGGCGCGCGAAGAGCTTTCCGGGTACGAGATTACCAAGCGCTTCGACGAAAGCGTCGGCTATTTCTGGTTCGCCCACGCCCAGCAGATCTATCCCGAGCTTGCCCGCCTCGAACGGGAAGGGCTCGTGTCGAGCCGGCTGGTGCGCCAAACGGGGCGGCCGGACAAACGGCTCTACCGGATCACGCCAGAAGGTCTCGCCGCCCTGAGACAGTGGGTCACGACGCCCTCGCCCCCGACGCTGGTGAAGGACGAATTCCTCGTGAAGGTCTACAACTACGGGTTCGCCGAACCGGCCGCTGCCCTCGCGGCTGTGCGCGAACACCGGCAGCGGCACGAGGAGCGGCTGGCGACCTACCGCGCCATCGAAACGCTCTTCCAGGTGAGGGACCCGAACGAGCTGCCGGACGAGACCTACGGAATCTACCTCACCCTCACGGCCGGCATCGCCATGGAGAGCGCTTTCCTGGAGTGGTGCCGCACGGTGGAGCGGCTGCTCGCGGAGCGGGCGGCCCAAGGGGCTCCAGGGAATACCGAACGAAACCGCCCCCGCAGCGCCGGCTGAAGGTCCCGCGGCGAGCGTTTCCTAGGCGGCGCGCTTCCGGTTCGTGACGATGCGGATGGCGGCGCTGCGCTCTCCCCGCCGCAGCTCGGTGAGCTGAGCGGCGAGCCACCGCCGGGCGCAGGGCGGGAGCGCGTACTGATTGCAGCAGGCTTTGCAGAGCTTCGGCCGGACCGCCGGTTCGTGCGGACAAGCATCCCGGGTCATCACTGCTCCTCCTCCGTCGCGGGGCTGCACGCCCCTATCCGTATCATCGGCGGTGCATATCAGGGGCATGAGCGGTAACCGCGCGGAAGCGAATGCTCGTTCGTTCACTTTTCTGCCGTTCGGAGATCTTCCCTCGCCCCGGGGGCATAGAGTACGCTTTGGCAGAGCGAAAAGATTCTCGATAGGGAGCAGCTGCGATGGCCGTCAACCCCGCGACCGGGCAGGGACAGGGGCTCGACCTCTCCTGGCTCGACCTGTACGACGACGCCGCCTCCGCCACCCCCAGCAAGAAGGGGATGACCCTCGCCGACATCAACCTTGGCCGGTACTCAGCCGAAGCCCGCGGCGCGGGCGACATGACCTTCCGCCTCCGCGGCGCGATTCCGCGCCCCAACGCCCAGCGGTTCGGTCCGAACTACCAGTCCAAAGCTGACGTCTGGGCCGAAAACTGCCTCATGCTCTACGAGGAAGCGGTGCAGCGGCAGTGGTCCTCGGCCCGGGACATCCCCTGGGACACGCTGGAGCCCCTCCCGGACGACATCGAGCGGGCAATGTGCCAGCTCTGCACCATGCTTACCGAGGTCGAATTCATCGCCGGCGATGTCCCCGGCCAGTGGTTGCCCTTCGTCAGCGCTCAGGATTACGAGGCCGGCCTCTTCCTCATGACCCAGATCATGGACGAGGCGCGCCACACCGACGTCTTCCGGAAGCGAGCCCTCGCCAACGGCGGCGGCCTCCTGGCTCAGGGCGCGGGGCTTGGCCTGCGGACGCTCATCGAGGCGCGGGATTTCACGGAGATGTCCGTCCTCATGCATATCCAGGCCGAGGGCTTCGTCCAGTCCATGTTCCGCATGGGCGAGCTCATCGGGAAGACCGAGGCGGACAAGCGCATCTTCCGCCTGAGCGCTCAGGATGAATCCCGCCACCTGGCCTTCGGCGTGATGCATCTGAAGTACGTCCTCGACACCGAGCCGGAACGCCGCGAGGAGATCCACCACTACCTCGACAAGGCTGAGGGCGATGCCGCCGGCGGCGGCTCAGGCGATGTCACCTTCCCGCCCGTCTTCGAGGCCCTTTGCATCCTCCTCGGCGGCGGCAAGGACAAGTTCGACGAGGGCGTGCAGAAGTTCCTCCTCCTCCGCAAGCGGCAGGTGAACGAGTACCTCCACCGCCTCGAAGTCGCCGGCCTCGGCGATCGCCGCCAGCGGGTCGGCCCGCTGCTCCGCCAGTTCGTCGACGCTGCCTGAGGAGCCTGCTGCCATGTCCGAAGCGCCCTCTGCGCCTCGCACGATCGAAATCCCCCAGGAAGCGCGCGACCGCGCCCGCGAACTCGGCTGGGAGGACGGCCTCATCGAGCTGGCCCTCCGGCAGGGACACACCCTTCAGGAGGTGTGGCAGGCGCTCCGCGCCGGCGTCTCGGGCGAGCAGGCGAAGATGTACCTCGCCCGCGGCGCCCGGGTGGTCCGTCCCGACTTCTGGTGGATGCGCGTGCCGACGGAATGGGGCATCCGCGTGCGCCCGAAGGATCCGGCCATGGGTCTCCAGCTGAGCGACCTGATGGTCGGGACCTACGGTGACGTCCCCGACGTGTGGACGAACCGATCCGAGATCGCCCGCGGCTCCTGGCCGAACCCCGTCGTCGAGGACATGGGGTACACCATCTTCGAAAAGGCCATCGTCTGGGCCGACTGCGTTGTGCCCTTGTACGAAATCGCGATTCGGGACCGCTGGGCCGCCGCGACAGACCTTCCCTGGAATACCCTCGAGCCGCTGCCGACGGAGATCGAACGCGCCGTCTGCCAGTTCCTCACGGAGCAGAGCGAGCGCGCCTACTTCGAGGCGACGATGTGGGCCAGCTGGCTCCCGGAGATCAGCTACGGCTTCCTCGAGCTGAAGCTCTTCCTTTCAACCGTCATTTTCGACCTCGCCCGGCACTCGGAGGCCTTCCGTAAGCGCGCTCTATCGAACGGCGGCGGGCTTGGGCTCCAGGCGCCCACCGACTACAACCGCATTGTGAAAGAGGCGCGGACGTTCCCCGAGCTCGCGGCGGTACTGTTCGTGCAGGACAGCATGCTCCTCACCCTTTTCCGGCACGGCGAGCGCATCGCCCAGAACCAGCTCGAGCGCCAGCTGTACTCGCTCTGCGCGCGGGACCGCGAGCGCCTCATGGAGTACCAGGTGGAGCGGCTGAAGCACTTCCTGTACAAGATGCCCGACCGACGCGAGGAGCAGAACCTCTACTTCAGCAAGGCCGAGGGCCGCATTGCCAAGGAGTGGCGGGACCCGGCCGTGTGGGAGCCGCTTGCCGTTCTGCTCGGCGGGGGCACCGACCGCATCGAAGAGGGGCGGCGGAAGCTGCTCGAGCTGCGGAAGGCCCAGGTCGACGGCTACCTGGCGAACCTCCGGCGCGCCACCTTCGAGCGGAAGCATCTCAACGGTCGGCTCACGGCCGTTCTCGAGGAGGCGACAGCGCCCACCGCTACCGCCTGACGCCTGCGGGGGCGACGGTTCGGGTTGCGGCGGGAGCGCGAAGAAGGGGGGCGCGCTCCCGCCTCGCCATCTCGGAGCACGGATTTCGGAGCGGCTTGTTTACCGGAACGGGTTGTCGCCCGCTTCCCTTCCGGGCTCGTCGGCGATGCCCAGGAGCCGCCGTCGAGCGCGCTCGTACCGCTCCTTCGCCCGGGCTTCGCGGTTGAGCAGCCCCTTCAACGCCGGCGGCGGGAGGGGCTTGCCCTCCAGCAGGACGCCGTGGAGCCGCTCGAGCTGCGCCATCCACGCGGCGAAGGCCTCGCGGTACTCCCGCGCCGCATCGTCGTCCCTCATCGGCCGTGCTCCCTGTCGGAATTCGTTACCGTCCTCTCGCGGTAAAAGCCGAAACGCCGTTTCATGGTGAACGTGGAGATGAGCATCGTCACCGAGCGGCCGGCGGCGCCCCCTGCCCCCCGAGAAGATACCGTACCGCTCCTCACGGCGGCCAGGACGGAAGCGGCGAGCAAGCGCCCACCCTGGGGCATCCTTCTCCTCGCGGGGCAGGCAATCGGCGCGGCGGCGGCCATGCGGCTTGCCTTCGTGCTGCCATCCTCGTTCCCCCTCAACGACGGCGGGCTCTTCTATGCCATGGCCCGCGACCTACAGGACTCCGGCTTCCGGCTTCCCGCCGAGACCTCGTACAACGGCGGGCTGCCGTTCGCCTATCCGCCGCTCGGCATCTATCTTGCCGCCGCCCTCGATCGCCTCGGTCCCTGGTCCCTCATCGACGTGATGCGCTTGCTGCCGATGTCACTGAACGTGCTCTCCGTCGGGGTCTTCGCCCTGCTCGCCGCCGAGCTGCTGAGGCCCCGGCGGCTGGCGTGGATCGCGGCACTCTGGTTCGCCCTCCTTCCGATGGCCTACGTGTGGGTCATCATGGGCGGCGGCATCACCAGGGCCGTCGGGCAGCTCTTCTCCCTCCTCGCTCTCTGGCAAGCGGTCCGGCTGGCGCGAACGGGGAGACGGGGGCCGCTGGCGGGCCTCGGCGTCTTCGCCGGGCTGACGCTCCTCTCCCATCCGGAAGCAGCCTGGTTCGTCGCTTACTCCGTTCCGCTGGTGTGGCTGGCCTTCGACCGCACGCGCGCTGGGTTTTTCCGCTTCGCCACGGCAGGCGTGCTCGGCCTCGCGGTGGCTTCCCCGTGGCTCGCGGCGGTGGGGATTCGCCATGGAGCCGACGCCGTTCGTCCAGCGGTCGATTCGGGGTGGCCGTGGTACGCAGGGCTGGTGCGCCTCGCCCATCTCGACATCACGCGCGAGCCCTTCTTCCCCCTCATCGGCGCGCTAGCCCTCTTCGGCGCGTACCGGACCCTGCTCCGCGGCGAATGGTTTCTGGCGGCGTGGGTCCTGCTTGCTCACCTCGCGCAGGCCCGCGCTGCTGACCAGCGGGCCGTGGTTCCCATCGCGCTCCTGGCGGCCCTCGGCCTGGCCGAACTCGCCGCGCTCGCGGCGACGGCAGCCGGCAGGCGGCTCGGCGGGGATTGGAACCTCCGGTCTCTCGGCCGTCCACCGCTTGGCGCGGCGGCAGCCGCGGCGGTACCAATCGCGCTCTTTACCGTCTTCACGACGCTGGAGGCGTATCGGCCGCTCCTCAGCGGGCTCCCGGCGGCCGAACGCGCTGCCATGGCGGTCGTCGCCGAACGGACGCCCCGCGACGCCTCCTTCGCCGTGGTCACCGGCGACCGCTGGTTCGGGAGCGACCGAACGACGGAGTGGTTCCCGGCGCTTACCGGACGGCAGGCGGTGAACGTCGTCCAGGGGTACGAATGGACCGGTTCGTTCGGGGAGCGCATGCGCCGGCACGAGGCGCTCCAGGCGTGCACGCTCCTGGGGCTGACGTGCGTCGAACGGTGGGCGGCGTTCTTCGAGGCGGAGTTCGACTACGTGTACATCGCGAAGCGCCCCTTCGCCGCCGCCGGCATGCTAGTCGACGGCACCGGTGCGCTCCAAGCGATCGTGCGGGACAGCCCGCGCTACCTTGTGCTCTACGACGGTCCCGGCGCTCTCATTGCCAAGCGGCTGAGCGCGCCGCCGGAGCTCCCGCAGTAGGAGCAGGGCCAGGGCAGGGAGATAGATGCTCAGGACGACCCACGGGCCGGCCGTTTCGGGCGATGTGCCCGCGCGCGTGTCGCCATCGGGGAGCAGCCGCCAGAGGGTGTAACCGACCCAACTCGAGGCAACCAGGGTCAGGCTTTCGCCCCAGCTCCGAACCACGAGCCACACCGGGAGCTGGTCGTAGAACCAGAGGCGCTGCGGCAGCGCGCAGAGCACGATGAAGAGCCGGCCGTCCCGCCCCTTCCACAGCCAGAGCGCGAGGAGAAGCAGCGGCCCGGGAAGCACCGCGAGCGGCATTCGGTACTGCGGGCCGGCGAGCCGCAGGTTCGAGAGCCACTCGAACGGCCAGGAGGGCATCACGGCGAGGCTGAGCAGCGCAGCGGCGCCGAAAAGCGCCAGCCCCGCGGGCGTCCGACGGCGGAGGAGCGCCGCGAGCCCGACGTTCGGCTTGCAGAGGGCGAGCGGCGAGAGGAGCGGGAGGAACGCCGCCGCCATCACCAGCGGCGACCATTGGGCGACGGTCGCCGCGACGTAGTAGGGAGCGCTGATGAAGAGCGGCAGGAGGTAGGGGGCGCGGCGCGCTACCCCGTACGCCAGGAGCCCTGAGCCGACGGCGAAGAACAGCGCACCTGCGAGCTCCCAGGGAAGGCCAACGAACGGGAGCGCGGCCAGCAGGGCCGGCAGCGGATAGAAGAGCGGCGCATCGAACGGGTAGGGGAGATAGGGGGCGAGGGCAGGGTCGTCGTACGGATTCTCGCCCGCGAGCAGGCGCTGCGCCCCGCGGAGCGCCCAGGTGAAGTCCGCGGCAAGCTCGCCGCGCGCCGCCAGGCTCTGGTACGCGAGCGCGAACCCCCCGCAGGCGGCCACGACCGCGACCGCCGCGGCAAGGGCGATCGGAAAGCCCCGGGCCTCCGCCTCGGGGTCCGCCATTGCGAGGCGGCGAAGCGTCTCGTCCCGGCGACCCCAGAGGGCCCGTACCGCCTCGAGGGCGCGCGGAAGCATCCGACCGGCGATCCCGATCGAACGGTGTTCGGTCCAGGTGGTCAGACCCGCCCCTCCGTCGCGTACTCACGGCGACGGCCAGCCTCGCCGTTCGCCTCCTCGATCGCGACGCTACGCCGGCAGCCGCTTGCGCGCAAACGCGGGGGAAGGAACGGTTACTGGATCGGTTCCGGGGGCGTGAGAGGATCCGGCGGGCACGCCGCGCGTCGCGGCGGGCTCCGTCGCTTCGGCGGCGAGCGTTCGCGCCAGGCGCCACGTTGCCGAGGCCTGCGGCGTCAGGCGGACCCTACGTTACACATCTCGTCCGGGAAGCTGGGGGGATTCGCTGTGCTGCTGGAGCGTTCACCCGTGTGGGAGCCAGGTTGCCGGCACTCCCAGCCGAGAGGAGGCCCTAGGGGCCCGTCGAGCGAGGACGACCATGCCTACGGGTGGGCGGCTGTGGTAGCGCGTGCGGGATTCGAACCCGCGATCTCCGCCTTGAAAGGGCGGCGTCCTAGGCCTCTAGACGAACGCGCCACCCGCGAGCCCAGGGTAGCATGGGCTCTCGCTCACGAGCTATCGCTAGCGGGGAGCGATCGCCTCGAGTACAGTCCGGGCGATGCCCGGCGCGTCGGCGACGGCAAGAAAGACGCTCCGTCCGTTGCGGAGGAGGGCGAACTCCCGGCCGTCGGGCAGGGGCGACACGGCCACCGCGCCGGCCTCGGCCGTGCGCGCGCCGGAGCGTTCGAGCAGGAGCGCCACGGCCGCCGCGGCTGCTTCGGCGTCGCCCTGCTGTTCGAACCGCAGCTCGAAGGTGGCCAGGTGCGACGCGCCATCCGTGTACACCGCATAGGCGTCGCCCGACCATCCGGCGGCGGCCGCACCGGCATGGGCCGCGCTCAGCCGGAGCTGGAGGAAGTTGCGGAGGCTGAACTCCCCGAACTGGCCGCCTGACTCGCGGCGCCACCCGCCGCCGAGCACGGCTCGAGGGTCGGGCTCGGGTACCGCTTCGGGCACCCATGTCCCCGCCGCCAGGTCCGGGTGCAGGATGATGCTCGTGGCCACGGGCGGCTCGCGGAGGAAGGCATCGAGCCTGGTCCAGCCGTAGCGTTCGACCACCGCGCGCGCCCACTCGGCGCCGGTCGTGTAGGGGAAGTACAGCTCGCGAAGGATGGATGGGGGAACATCCCCGACCTGAGCCAACCCGAGGTCGGCACGAGCGAAGGCGAACGCCCGCCCCGCGGGCACCCAGGTGCCGCGACGCCCCCGGTAGAGGCCCGAGGTGTAGACCGCATCCCCTTCGACCGCGGCCGTCCAGGCCAGGTTCCGGTCGAGGGTGTCCATCACCCGGCGATAGGTGGCGCCCAGGTCGAACTCCGCGTCTTGGATCGCGTGGACGAACTCGTGGGCCAGGGTTTCGAGCTCGTCCGGCGCCAAGTCTGCTGGGTCGGGAGCCTCGCTTCCGTCACGGACGATCCAGAGGGTGTCGTGATCGGGCGAATACAGCCCGAGCACGGCGGTGGCGCCGAACGAGCGGTAGATATCCAGGTAGTTCTGGTCCGGGCGGAAGTGGCCGAGCAGCTGGTAGAGCGTCGTCGTTTCGGCGAACCAGCGGCGGTCTTCGTCCGTGAGGAGGTCGTCGAGGAGCGCCGGAAGGTCGGCGCGGGCGACGAACTGAATTGCGAGGTTCGGTGGAGCGGGGAGTCCCCGCAGCCGTGCGACCTCGTCGAGGATGGTCCGGTAGGCGGCGCCGGCGGCAGGCGAAGGGGTGGCGGTGGAGGTCGCCGCCGGCGCTGCCGTTGTGTCCGAGGCCGTCGGCGTGGCCGCCTCCGGAGCGGGCGGCGCCGACGGCCTCGGGCTGCAGGCCGTGGCGGCGACGGCGAGCAGGAGGAGGGCGACGAGCGCGCGGAGCGCGGACACGATGCCTGCATTTTGCCGGTTCGGGGTGGCGTGGGGTATCCTGAAGCTCCACGGGGCGCATTCGTCTAGCGGCCTAGGACACCGCCCTCTCAAGGCGGAGATCGCGGGTTCGAATCCCGCATGCGCTACCAAACAAGAGTCCGGGAGGGGCCCCAACGCCGGGGCCCCTCCCGCGGCGTCCGTCGGCCCCGCGATTCCACAGCTCCTCGCCACCCGCCTGCATGAGCTGGCCTCAATGGGCGATGTCCTCGCCCCCGAGCTTCTCGCGCGAGAACGTGAGGTAGAGCAACAGCAGCGAGGGGACGAGGATGAGCGCTCCGGCCGGCAGCGCGACGAGGAACGACACGACGGTGACGCGTGCTGCTGCGTCGTCCTCGTACGTAAGGGCATCGGCGAGAAGGTACGGATGCTGGGCGAGTCCCCATGCGGTCACCACCCCGGCCACCGTTGCGCCCGCCAGCGCCGGCGCAAGGCGGTGCTGGCGGGCCCACAGCGCCCACAGCGCGCCCAGCCCCAGCACCGCGGTCACCGCCATCGCGCCCACCACCTGTCCATCGTCGAGGTGCCTGGCGAAGGTCTCCGCGTCGGCGCCCGCCACCGGGATCGCGAGGGTCGTCGCCGTGCCCAACGCCAACGAGGCCGCGATCGCCCGCCGACGGAAGTCCTCCTGCAGGGCGCCCTCCGTTCGCGGCACCATGTAGGCGGCCGCGAGGTACGCGCAGATGAGCATCCCAATCAGTCCGCACACGAGCGCGAACGGCCGCAGCCACCCTTCGAACGGACCCGAGAGGACCCGCGTTCCATCGACCTCGAGGTGGCCGGCCGTCACGGTGCCGATCACGGTCCCGAAGAAGAACGGCGTGGCGAGGCTCGCCCATGAGAACCAGCGAAGCGATTGCACTGCCAGCCGCGAGTCTCGCCGCCCGTAGTGCCGAAAGGCGAACGCCGCCCCCCGCGCCACGATCCCCAGCAGCGCGATGAACAGCGGCAGGTACAGCGCCTCGAAAATCACCGCGTACGCTGCCGGGAAAACGGTAAAGAGCGTCACCACCAGCAGGATGAGCCACACGTGGTTCGTCTCCCACACCGGCCCGATAGCCCGCTCCAGGGCTTGCCGCTGCTCGTCTTTCCTGGGTCCGCTGGCAAGGAGCGACCAGATCCCGCCTCCGAAGTCGGCTCCGCCGAATACCGCGTAGAGGGTTACCGCCGCCAGAGCGATCCCGGCGGCCGCCAGCTCAGGCGACACCCGGCACCCCGCTTTCTGCCGGGACGGCCGCCGGTTCGGGTTTCGGGCCCTTGTGCGGCCAGCGCAGCAGCGCCGTCACCAGCGCAATCGAAATCACGATGTACAGCGCCGTGAACAGGATGAGGAACCCCAGGATGCCGTCCTGCTCCGTCACCCCCTCACCCGTCCGCAGGTAGCCGTACACGACCCACGGCTGGCGCCCGAATTCGGTCACGAACCACCCGGTCTGCAGCGCTGCGAACGAGACGAAGCCCCCGGCCATCAGCGCCCACGTGAGCGCCCTCCCAGGCAGCCACGCCTCGCGTCGGCGCCGCCACCACGCGACCCAGTACCAGCCCGCCAGGAAGAGCAGCGCGAAGCCCCCGCCGACCATGACCTGGAATGAGAGGTGGGTGAGGAGCTCGTTCGGCCGCTCGTCCGCTGGCACATCGTTGAGGCCAAGCACCACAGCATCGAGATCGCGGTAACCGAGGTAGCTGAGGAGCTTCGGGATCTCGACGGCGAATCGTGTCTCCCCGTCCATCGGGATTCCGCCGATGCGTAGGGGCGCCCCGCGCTCCGTCTCGTATTGCCCCTCCATCGCCGCGAACTTCACCGGCTGCAGTTCCGCTACCCGTCGCGCGGCGAAGTCCCCCGCCACGATCTGCAGCGGGATAGAGACAGCTGCCAGTGCCATCCCTACCTGCAACCCCAGCTTCGGGTGTACCGCCGGCACTTTCCGCCAGATGAGCCATGCGTACACCGCCGCCACGGTGAAGCCGGTGACCACGTACGAGGCCAGCGTCCCGTGGATCGCCTGGTGCAGCCAGGCCGCATTGAACATCGCGTCCCATGGGTCGACGTCCACCACCTCTCCGTCGATCATCCGGAACCCGTCGGGGGTGTTCATCCAGGCGTTCGCCGAGATGACGAACACGGCCGACAACGCGGAGCTCACCACCAGCGGGATGGTGGTCAGCCAGTGCGCCAGCGGCGACAGCCGGTTCCACCCGTAGATGTAGACCGCGAGGAAGATCGCCTCGGTGAAGAAGGCGAAGCCCTCCAGCGAGAAGGGCATCCCGATGATCCCGCCCGCGTACTCCATGAAGCGCGGCCACAGGAGTCCCAGCTCGAACGACAGCACGGTCCCGGAAACGGCTCCCACCGCGAAGAGGAGTCCCACGATCGGCGTCCACGCCCGCGCGAGCTCGCGGTAACGCGGGTGTCCGGTCTTCAGGCCAAGCCCCTCGACCAAGAAGAGGAGCAGCGGGAGGCCGATCCCCAGCGGCGTGAAGAACGTGTGGAAGACGAGCGAGAGCCCCATGAGGGCTCGCGCCGAGAGCAGCGTATCCCACTCCATCGACGCCTCCCCGACCGGCGTGCATCGTCAGTATGTCCGAACGCCATGGCTCTTGCGACGGGGCGATGTCGATGCACGAATCGAAACCGTCGATGCGGCGCCCGGATCCCTGCCGGCCGGGCGCCTCCTGGCGCGCCTTCCGCTGCGCTGGTCCGCGAGCGGTCCTGCTGCCGAGCGTGCAGCGCCGACCCGGAGGCCGTCGATGCCCTGCGGTGTCAGCAGGCCACACGCGGAGTGCTCGCCGATCCCCCGGTGCTCGACGCCGAAGCGGCGCGCTGCGGGCGGCACGCTCTCGGGCGCGGGCGACGTTCCGTCTGTGCCGGCCGCCGGCCCCGGCGCAAAACGCGGTACACTCCGTTCTCGTCTACTTCTCTCGGGAGGCGTCCATGAAGCTCGGCCTTAACCTCGGCTACTCCGGCGCGCGCCTCGAACTGCCCGTCGACCTCGTCCTCGAAGCGGAACGGCTCGGATGGGACTCCGTCTGGACGGCGGAAGCGTACGGTTCGGATGCCGTCACGCCGCTCGCCTACCTCGCCGCGCTCACGAAGCGGATCAAGCTCGCCACTGGCATCATGCAAATCCCAGCCCGAACGCCCGCGATGACGGCGATGACGGCGATGACCCTCGACGCCCTGAGCGGCGGCCGGGTCATCGTTGGCCTAGGGCTTTCGGGCCCGCAGGTGGTCGAGGGCTGGCATGGGGTGCCGTACGGCCATCCCGGCACCCGCCTTCGCGAATACGTCACCATCCTGCGCCGCATCTGGGCGCGGGAGGCGCCGCTCGAGTTCCACGGCAAGGAGTACGACATTCCCTACACCGGCCCGGGCGCGACCGGGCTCGGCAAGCCGCTCAAGAGCATCCTCCACGGGTGGCAGCTGCCCGTCTACCTAGCGACCCTCGGCCCCAAAAACGTCCGCCTCACGGCCGAGATCGCCGACGGCTGGATTCCTGCCTTCTTCTCCCCCTACCGGATGGACGTTTTCCGGGCCGACCTGGAAGCCGGCTTCGCGCGGGCGGGCAACGGCAAGTCGTGGAAGGATTTCGATATCGTCGCCGGCTGCACGGTCATCCTCACCGACGACGTGAAGGCCGGTCTGGCTGCCGTGAAGCCGGGGATCGCCCTCTACGTCGGCGGCATGGGCGCTCGCCAGAAGAACTTCTACAACGAGCTGATGCACCGGTACGGCTACGGCGAGGCGGCGGCGCGTATCCAGGAGCTGTACCTGGCCGGGCGCAAAGCCGAGGCGGAAGCCGCCGTGCCCGACGAGCTCGCCGACGAACTCTCGCTCGTCGGCCCCGAGGCCCGCATTCGGGAGCGCTTCCGGGCTTGGGAGGATGCCGGCGTCGGGACGCTCCTCGTCGGCACGCGCGACCCGCGCGTTCTCACCCTCCTGGCGGACCTCGCAGGCGCACGGGCAGGCGCCTGACGGTTCCGGCGGCTGGCTCGGAGATTTGCCGCGGATTTTACAGAGCCGTTGCGCCCCGTGGCCGAAGGCGGCCGAACTTCCAGATGGAGGTGGTCGCCCATGGCGCTCGTGCTCGATCCGAAAAACGCCGTCCACGTCCGCACCGGGCGATACGCCCAGCGCGAGCGCCCCGCGGCGACCATCCCCAGCCGCATGCGAGCTCTCCGCGCCCTGCCAACGTCCTCTCCCGCCGATCCCTCCCCTGGCGCCGCGCTGTCGCTGGCAGCGCTCCTGCTCCTCTGGCGGGCGCTCTGGCGCCCTGCCTGAGCACTCCTCCCCCGTCGTCAGCGCGGGGCTCGCGCGAACGCCGGAGGGGGCCCGTCGACGGGCCCCCTCCGGAATCGTCGTCTTCGCACTCGCTGTGCTCAGGCCGTGACCGGAGCGCCGACACGCACCGTCGGCACGGGCGACGCGGCGAAGAACGCCGCCGCGACGCCGCCCGCCATGAGCGAAGAGAGGTAAACGGCGCCCTCGGGGACCCGCTCGTCGGGGGCCACGGGCGCGGTCACGGTGACCAGGCCGTCGCTCACTTCGACGATGTCGCCCTCGCGCACGGCCAGGCGCGCCATCTCCGCTGGAGCGAGCCGCACCCGGTCGTACCGGTGGAGCTTCTCTGCCTCGGGGTGCCGGAGCGCGGCCGCGTCGAGCGCCGTGTACAGGTCGCGGCTGCTGATGAGCCGGAGCGCCCCCGCGGCGGCCGTGGGAGGCCCTGCCAGCGGAATCGCGGTGGCTTTCGGCGCCCGCGGTACGTCGAGGCGGATGCCCTCGCCGACGATCAGGTCGGCGGCGGGGATGTAGTCGCGGCGTTCCTCGGCGATGCGGAGGAGCGCCTCCTCGGGTGTGGCCGGTACCGCCACGTCGAGCGCCTCGGCGACGGCACGGAGGGCGTCGAATCCGCGCACCGCCTCGCCTTCGGGCCGGACGGCAGGCGCCAGACGCTGGACGCGGAAATCGGCGGCGGTGTACGTGCCCTCAGCGGCGTAGGCGCGGCCTTCGGCGATCACCACCGAGGCTGCCTTCGCGGTTTCGTGGAGCACGCCGTCGATGACGACCACAGTGCATTCCGGCCGCAGGGCGGTGGCCGCGGCAGGCGCGATGAGCGTCGGGTCGTCGCGGAAGACGAGGACCCCGGCGAGCCCGCTCCAATCCGGCTCGTTCGCGGCCAGGCCCAGGTCGAGGAGCCCGTGCGCGTTCGCCTCCGGCGGCAGGACGACGAGCCGCTCCGAGGCGCGTTCGCCGCACAGGGCGATGGCCAGGTTGGCGGCTCCGGCGGTCATTGAGGCTGCCTTGGCAGGGCTCACGGGGTTCGGCGCGACGAGCACGATGGTCGAATCCGGGTCGGCCCCACGGAGCGCTGCTAGGGCATCCGCGAAGACAGCGTCCTCCGAGCCGCTCGCCAGCAGCTCGGCCAGACGTGCTGCCGCCCACCCTTCCTCGTTCGGTGCCGGCCGCACCCAAGCGGTCGCGAAGTCGCAGAGCTCGCTGCGGAGGGCGCCGATGACTACGAGGCGTGCGCCAGCCGTCGCGGCGTCCTTCGCCCGCAAACTGGCGATGTTGTGGCTCTCCTCGATGTCGTCGTGGACGACGACCACCGTCTTCGCCCTCGCGAGCGCTTCGAGGTTGCCGGCCATGCGGGCGGTGCCGAAGCGTGCCTCCAGAGCTTCCGCGACCCCCCGGAGCACGGGCGCGAGCGCGGTCGTCGCCTCGGTCCCGAAGGCCTCCCGGGCGATGGTTCGCGCCAGGAGGGCCTCTTCGTTCGTTGCCGTCCCGCCGACTAACACGGCGACTCGACCCCGCTGCCGCGCCTCCCGAAGGAGGCGAGCAGCTTCGGACACGGCGTCGGCGAAGCTGGTCGGAACGAGGAGTGCTCCGCGGCGGACGAGATGACGCCCGAGCCGCTCCCGTGGCTTCAGCGAGGCGTAGTGGAAGCGGCCGCGGACGCAGATCTGGTTTCCGGAGACCGGGTTGGCCGTGCCCGGCCGCACGATGACCCCGCGCCTATCTTTCGTGCCCAGGCGGATGCTGCAGCCGATGGCGCAGGAGTCGCAGGTCGTCGTCGTCCAGCGGTCGGGCTTCGCCACCCATTTGTTGGGGTGTTCCATGAGGGCGGCGGTCGGACAGACGTCGAGGCAGGCGCCGCAGAAGTCGCAGTTGCTCTCGTGGATCGGGCTGCCGGCCCCGAAGGCGATGCGGGTGTCCCAGCCTTTGCCGCTGAGCGTGATGGCGCCCGTGTGCCGGATTTCGTTGCAGGCCCGCTGGCAGCGGGTGCAGATGATGCACATCTGCGGGTCGAACTCGAAGAAGGGGTTCGCCCGGTCGGCCTCGGGGTGTGCGGTGGTGTACCACGAGCGCTCCTCGCCCACCCACGGCTCGTAGCCGGCCATCTCCACCTTTTCGCACGTGGCCTGGAGCTCGCAGCGGTAGTTCTTCGAGCAGGTGAGGCACCGGTGCGTGACGACGTCGTCGCGCAGGCAGATATCGCCCGGATGGCAGTGCTCGCGGCGATGGCACGTGAGGCAGCGGTCGGAATGGTTCGCGAGGATGAGCGAGGTCACAGCTTTCCGCGCTGCCCGGATCTCCTCGGTGTCGGTGCGGACGACCATGCCGTCCTGGACGGTGGTGGTGCAGCTCAACTGCAGGCCCGGCGGCCCTTCGACGTCGACGAGACAGGTGCGGCAGCCTGCGTACGGCTTCAGGCCTGGGATGTAGCACAGGCTCGAGACATAAAACCCGTTCTCCTTGAGGACTTCCAGGAGAACGGCGCCGTCGGGGGCTTCGATGACTCGACCGTTGACCGTGATCTTCGCCATGTGCCTAGAGCCGGTGGAAGTCTGCGTCGGGATCGGGCGCTTTCTTGCCGTTCGGGTAGGTGTTGTTGTTCCTGCGGAGGAACTCCCGCGCGATTTCGGTCAGCTTCTCCTTATCGCGGTACATTTCATCGAACTGGTAGACGGCATCGTCGAGCGGGCCGCCGGGCTGAATTGCTTCGTAGGGGCAGGCCTCCGTGCACAGCCCGCAGTACATGCAGATGCGGAAATCGATTTCGTACCGGTCGATGTTCCGGCGGCCTTCCGCGTCCTGGCTCGTCGCCACGAGGATGCAGCCGTCTGGGCACGCCTGGGCGCAGGTGCTGCAGCCGGTGCAGCGCTCTTCGAACCACAGGAGGTTCGTGCGGGCGTAAACGGGGACGGGGCGCGTCTCCTCCGGGAACTGGATGGTCGCTGGGCGGCGGAACATCTGCCGCAGGGTGAGCGCCATCCCCTTTGCGATGCCGGTTCCGTAGGCCATGGCACCCCCGGGGGACCGAACTTCGAGGCGAGTCTACCAGCCGCCAATTGTGATTACAAACACAAGCCTGCCGTCACTCGCCGCGGCCCGACCGCCAGCGCCGCACGACGACGAGCTCCGTCACCTCGAAAACGCCGTCTTCTCCGCGAACGGGGCGGTTTTCCGAAGCTGGTCTTCGGGAGGGGAGCAGCGCACGCGCGCGGCGGGCAGCACGGTGGATGGCCCACGCCTTCCCGGCGAGCCCCAGCCCGATCTGGAGGGCCGCGCCGACCGCGACCGCCGCCGCCACCTGGCGCACCGGGGCGGCGGGAAGCCGATGGCCGTTCGCCGGCGGCGCCGGCGTTCCCGTCTCGACCACTGCGGGAAGGCGCCGGCCTCCCAAGAACGTTCCGCAGCCGCGGCAGTAGTTATCGTCCGGCGCGGGAAGCATCCGGCATTCGGGACAGCGAAGGGTGCTCCGGTGCGTCACGGAAGGCGATTATAGAGGCCGGCCTAGGGCCGGGGCGAACCGGCGCGGATGGCTGCTTCCACCGCTTCCGTCAGGTCCACCGGCTCCACCGGAGGCACCGACAGCCGGCCTTCGGCGATTGCCCGCAGCGTCTCGGCAACGAAGGGCCGCTCGCGCAGGAGGCCCCGCGTGCGGATGTCCTGCCAGAGCGGGTCGGCAATCCCTCGAGCGGGATCGAAGGCTTCCCACAGCGCCTCGTTCGCTTCGTCGCGGATGGGGTAGCGGCAATAGGCGATGACAGGGCCCCGATCGACGTCGCCCGTGACCACGTGGTACATGCAGCCGGACTCCCTTGCCCCCTGCCGGATGAGTTCGAGGATGACCTGTTCATACGGTCCCGTCGGCCCGTCGGGGAGCGCGGGGTGATCGTTGATGAGCGTGTACCGCCCGAAGAACTCCTCGGTAACGATGAGCATGTACCCGAACAGCACGCCCAGGTCGAATCGGTACCGCCCAAGCCGCTCGGCCACTTCGCGGTCGAACTCCCGCCGCCATGCGGGCAAGGGGCTCCCCGGCCGCGAACGTTCCCCGCGCCGGGCCTTCCGGAACCGTACGGAGGAGAGCGTTTCCAGCGGGATGCCGCGGGAGCGGACCAGCTCCATGAGGCGGTCCGTTGGTTCGGCTTCCCCTGGGTCGCGGTTCACGAAGACGACGGCGAACTCCACCGGGAGGCCCGCATCGATGGCTTGGAGCACGTACTCCAGGGCGCCGTACGAGCCCTGCCCGCGCCCCGTTGTCAGCCAGGCGATGCGGAGCGGAGTCACGGATCTTCAGCCTCGTAGTCGAATGCGGTCTCCCGAAGGGCAGCCTCGTTCCCTCCGAGCCGGTCGTGCAGCTGGCGCACCCGCAGCTCCGCTTTGGAGAGGATTGCCCGGAGCTGAGTCACGAGTGCGACGCCCTCTTCGTACAGCTTCAGCGCCTCCTCCAGCGTGAGGTTCCCCTGCTCCAGCCTGGCCGCTGTCTGTTCCAGGCGGGCGTACAGCTCTTCGAACGAGGCCTCGCCGGCGTTCACCTACCGCACCTCGGCCCAGAATGCGCCGTCGGAAACGGACACGCTCAACCGGTCTCCTCCGCGGACGTGGCGCACGCTGGTCACCGGCCTTCGCCGGCCGTCCAGCTTCTCTACGACCGCATACCCCCGGCCGAGGACGGCGCGCGGGTCCATCGCCTCCAGGCGGGCGGCCGCTGCCTCGACGGCTGCCTGCTCCCGAGCGCACCGCTCCTGGAGGCGCTCGCGCAGGTCGCGGGCGCGGTGCGCGACAGCCGAAGCCAGTCCGTCGAGCCGGGGTGCACGCGCCCGCAGCCGATCGGCGGCATGCCGGACGGCGGCGGCGTTCCGGGCGATGACCTGGACCGCGTCCAATCGCATCGCCCGTTCGATTCGGGCGATGGTGGCCCGAACCTCGCGGATGTCGGGAGTGCACCGCTCGGCGGCTGCGCTCGGCGTGGGGGCCGCCACATCGGCCACGAGGTCGGCGATGGTCCGGTCGCGCTCGTGACCGAGGCCTGTGACCACCGGCACGGGGAAGGCGAAGATGGCCCGGGCGATGCGCTCGTCGTTGAATGCCGCGAGGTCTTCGGTTGCGCCCCCGCCGCGGGCGACGATGGCGACGTCGAGCCCCTCGACGCTGGCGAGATCCTCGAGGGCCGCCAGCAGGTTCGGCACTGCCCGCTCTCCCTGCACGAAGGCCGGAGCCAGCACGAGTTCCGCGAGCGGCCAGCGGTGGCGGAGCACCCGTTCGATGTCGCGGATCGCCGCTCCCGTCGGCGAGGTCACGACGCCGATGCGCCGCGGGAACCGCGGCAGGCGGCGCTTTCGGCTTGGCTCGAAGAGCCCCTCGCGCTCCAAGCGGCGGCGCAGCTCCTCGAGGCGCGCCGCCTCCAGGCCCACGCCTTCCGGCCGGACGAAGTCGCAGATGAACTGGAGCTGCCCTCGTCCTTCGAAGACGGTGACGCGGCCGTGGGCGAACACGCGCTCCCCATTCCGCAGCTCGGCATCGGGCATGTCGTTCCGGAAAAGGACGCAGGCGATGACGGCGTTCTCGTCCTTCAGGGTGAAGTACCGGTGCCCCAGGCGGGACCGGCTGTAGTTCGAAACTTCGCCCACGATCCACAGGTCCCAGAGCGCATCGTTCGCCTCAAGCACGCTCTTGATGAAGGCAACGAGCGCCGAGACCGGCAGGGCTTGCATCAGCTCACCCGTTCGACGTACTCGCCCGTTTCCGTGTTCACCTTGATCCGCATCCCGGTGTCGATGAAGAGCGGCACCTGCACGACGAGTCCCGTCTCGAGCATGGCCGGCTTGGTCGCGGTGGTGGCGGTGTCCCCCTTTACCCCGGGCTCGGTTTCCACCACGGTCAGTTCGACGGTGGGCGGGAGCTCCAGGCCGATGACTTCATCGCCGTAGAGCACGACCTCCACGACGTCGTTCTCGCGGAGGAATTTGGCTGCGTCGGCTACCTTCTCGGCGGTGACGGCGACCTGCTCGAAGGTCTCCGTGTTCATGAAGTGGTAGAACTCGCCGTCGTTGTACAGGTACTGCATCGGCCGCCGCTCGACGCGGGCGCGGGGGAACTTCGAGCCGGCCTGCACCGTGTGCTCGATGATCGCCCCGCTGCGGATATCGCGCAGCTTCATCCGCACCTGGGCCGAGCCGCGCCCCATCTTGATGTGCTGGTAGTCGAGCACCTGGTACGGCTTGCCATCGAGCTCGATGGCCACTCCCTTCTTCAGCTCTCCGGTCGAAATCAAGCGCGAACTCCTCTGCGTCCAGTGATGAGACCCGGGAGGGAGCAGCTCGGCCGTCAGGCTCGCTCCGCGTGCGGCAGGCCTTTCGGGCTGTTCGTGAGCACGCGGGCGCGGCCGCCCTCGAGCACGACCATGTCCTCGATGCGCACGCCTCCCCACCCCGGGATGTAGATGCCGGGTTCGATGGTAAACACCATCCCGTCTTCTAGCCTATCCTCAGATTTCGGGCCCAGGTACGGATCCTCGTGGACGTCGAGCCCTACGCCGTGCCCGAGCCCGTGGGTGAAGTACTCGCCGTAGCCGTGCCGCTCGATGACGTCGGCGGCGAGCCGGTAGGCTTCCTCGCCCGTCATGCCGCTGCGGATACCCTCGATGGCGGCGAGCTGGGCCTCGAGGACGACCCCGTACACCCCGGCGAACTTCGGTTCCATGCGCCCGGCTACGAACGTCCGCGTGAGGTCGCTGCAGTAGCCCTGCCACACACCGCCCATGTCGATGACGACCGAGTCTCCTTCGCGGAACGGTACCGCGCGCGGGTACGCGTGGGGGAGTGCTGCCCAGGCGCCGCCGGCGACGATGGTGGAGAACGAGGGCCCCTCGCCGCCGTGTCTCCGAATGGCTGCTTCAACGGCTTTCGCAACCTCGGCCTCGGTCGTGCCGGGACGTACGAGCTCGCCAGCCTCGGCGAGCGCCGCATCGGCGATCGCGGCCGCACGGGCCAGAGCGGCGACCTCTTCCTCGTCCTTCACCCTCCGCAGCCGCTCAACGAGGGGAGGAGCGACGACCAGCTCCGGCCGCTCCCCGTGCGGTAGGTCGTCGTTCGCCTCGTGCAGTCGGCGCCACACCGCGAGGGTGGTGTCGTTCGGCGAGCATCCGACCCGCTTACCGAGGATGCCGGCCTCCGCGGCCAGCTCTCGCCACCACGCCTTCGAACGCCCGCGCAGCCGGAAGATGCGGATCGCGGCAGGGTCGACTTGCTCCGCCGCTTGCTCCCAGTACCGCGCGTCGACGGCGAGGAATGCAGCCTCGCCCGTCACCAGGACCATCCCCGCCGAGCCGGTGAACCCCGAGAGGTAGCGACGGTTGGCGGAGTGGCGCCCCGAAACGTCGTCGACGGGAGCCGTAACGAGCAAGGCATCGAGCCCCTCCCGGGCCATCTCCGTTCGGAGGCGCTGGAGCCGGGCGGCGACGGTCACGGGGCTCCCTCCTCGTCGGCGGTAGATGCGGCTCGACGGCGCTCCAGCCAGTCGAGCAGCAGATCGACTGCGAGGCGGTACCCCTCCACGCCGAATCCCGCGATGTGGGCTATGCAGACCCCTGCTGTGAGCGAACCGTGCCGGAAGCTCTCGCGGCGGTGCGTGTTGGAGACATGCACCTCGACGGCTGGCATGCCGAACGCTTCGATGGCATCGCGGAGCGCGACGGAAGTGTGGGTCAGCCCGCCCGGATTGATGACGAGGCCGCTCGCGGAACGGCGATGCTGCTGGAGGAAGTCGATGAGCGCCCCTTCGTGATTGCTCTGGAAGGAGAGCAGAGCGGCGCCGCGGGCATTGGCCCTCGACGCGGCCAGCGCCTCGGCGTCGAGGAGGGTCGATCGGCCGTACACCCGGGGGTTCCGTTCGCCCAGCAGGTTCAGGTTGGGCCCGTTCACGAGCAGGATGACGCGCGGCCGCTCTGGCTGCGTCACTGCTGCCTCCTCCGCCGAGCGCGGTCGAGCACCTCAGCGCCGACCGCGCGCCAGGCCTC
>DAOUCS010000138.1:0-9361 GCA_034431815.1 Dehalococcoidia bacterium | reverse complement strand
ATCGGCGAGAAGCTGACCAAAGGCCTCGGCGTCGGCGGCGACCCCACGCGGGGCGAGCGCGCCGCCGACGAAAGCCGCGACGAGCTGTACGAGCTGCTGCGCGGGACCGAGATGGTGTTCGTGACCGCAGGGATGGGCGGCGGAACGGGTACTGGTGCCGCCCCGGTGGTCGCCGAGATCGCCAAGGACTGCGGCGCCCTCACCATCGGTGTGGTGACGAAGCCGTTCCCGTGGGAAGGCGCCCGCCGCATGAAGCAGGCGGAGGAAGGGATCGCCCGCCTCCGCGACAAGGTCGACACCCTCATCGTCATCCCGAACGGGCGGCTGCTCGAAATCTGCCCGCCGGATGCGACGGTGGAGCAGGCCTTCGAGACAGCCGACGACGTGCTGCGCCAGGCCATCCAGTCGATTTCGAACATCATCAGCCAGAACGGCTCCATCAACCTCGACTTCAACGATGTCCGGACGATCATGAGCGAAGCCGGACCGGCCCTCCTGGCCGTCGGGAAAGGAAGCGGCGAGCAGCGCGCGATGGAGGCTGCCCGGGCAGCCACCCAAAGCCCGCTCCTGGACCAGTCGATCGAGGGAGCGACGAACGTGCTCTTCAACGTGACGCACAGCGGGAACCTGCAGCTTCGTGAGCTGGACATGGCCGCGCGCGTCATCGCGGAAGTCGTCGACCCCTCGGCCAACATCATCTTCGGCACGGTCGTCGACCCGCGCGTGGGCGACGAGGTGCACATCACCGTCATCGCCACCGGGTTCCCGCCGAAGCCGTCGCGGCTCTACCCCGACCCGCAGGAGTCCGCGCGTCGGCTCACCGACTTCAACCTGCCCGGCGTGGCGACACCCGAAGACGCTGAACTGCCCGCGTTCCTGAGGCGGAACATCCGCTCGCTCGGAGCACTGAACCTCGGGGGCGAAGGGGCAGCAGCGAAACTGGCTGAAAGGAGGTAGCAGCCTAGCCGAGCGCGCCAATCAGGTCCGCAGGACCGAGCTTGCCTCTGGCAAGCGGGGGCTTGGTGCTTTGGGAGAGAGCATCAAGCCCTCTTTTTTGTTGGGCGAGCTCAGCTACCCCGCCAGCCGCCACCTCGCTTTCAGCCGGACCCGTACAGTAGCACACCGCGGGGGGTTCGCGCCAGCCGCCGGCTCCTGTGGCCTCAGAAAACGAAACATGGCGGCGTCAAAAATACACCGGGTCTACGTAGACGCCGCGTTCGGCGGCATCTTCGGGAACGGGAAGCTGCGGTGTCCAGAAGTCGAAGGCTTCGACCCGCTCGGCAAGCCCACGAAGGAGCCCTTCGAGGGGCGAGCCCGGCCAGGTGAAGATGCTGAGGCCGTCGAAGCCGCGGCGGACGAGCTCCCCGGCCCAGGAACGGAGGAGCAGAGCCAGCTCTTCTTCGCCCCCGGGAAGACAACCGTAATCGAGCACCGCCGCCCCGCGCTGTTCGGCGACCGTTCCGTCGAACCGGCGGAGCCTGATGACGATGCGCTCCCCCTGAAGCCACACGCCGACGACAGCTCGCTCGGTACGCCACAGGTTCGGCCACGAGTACTGCGCAGGGTCGCGCGAAAGCCTCCGGTGCAGCCTCTCCGGAGTCGCAGGCACGAACATGTGCTCGCGCCCGTGGACCGCGTTCAGCATCGCAGCGATGTCGGGCGCATCGCCGGGGGCGCACGGCCGGCCGACGCGCGGGCCGGCAAGAGATTCCGCGGGACAGTGGAGCCAGAGTGGCGTCACCGGCCAGCGGTTCGGCGCGCGGCGGGCGAACCCCTGGGAGGGCGCGTTCGCCCGGGAGATGTACCAGTACTGGGTATCGAAGCGGCCTTCGTAGCGGCGGGTCAGCTCGGCCGCCATGCGGTGGCCGAGGCCCTGGCGCTGGTGCTCGGGCGGAATGCGTGCGTGGTGGATGTACAGCACTCGCCGTGGCACGTCGGCGATGACGGCGTCATGGAGGGCACCGCAGAAGACGCCGAGCGGTTCACCGTCCCGCTCGGCGATGAGCACCGTGACCTCCTCCTGGAGTCGCGCGGCGGCGAAGTAGTCGTCACCGCGGTCGATCGTGAGCCACCCAACGCTGGTGAGGATTGGGCTGCGCCGCTCCAGCTCGCTGAGGACTGGTGCGTCGGTGGGCGTGGCTTCGCGAATGGTGATGCCGTCGCTCATCGCGGGTCCTTAGCGGGGCGGGGCATCCATCGGCCGGGGGGCGAGATGAGGGGGAAGCCACTCGAGGAGGAGGGCCAACAGCTCGTCCTTCGCCTGGACGAGGGAATGTCCGGCCTGGGCATACAGCACCAGCCGCTTCGGCTCGAGCGCCCGGCGGTAGATATCCTCGCTCGCCTCGTACGAAAGCACCGTGTCCTCCATGCCATGGACGAGGAGGAGCGGCTTCCCCAAGTGATGCACGTCGCGCGTGCCGTACAGCTGCGAGGAGAGGGCAGCCACGGCCCGGACGATGGGTGCAAGCTGGCCAGCCTTGATGACCACGGCGCCCCCGAAGCTGTGGCCAACGAGCGCGATATCGAGGGCGCCGATTCCCTTGAGGAAGGAGCAGCCCGCCAACACATCGAGCACGCATTCGTCGAACTCGTTCGGCCGGCGGTAATCGAGGCGCAGCGTGGTGACCCCGCCCTGGGCGAGAGCCGGCGCGAGCCGCTGATAGAGCGCATCGGCCGGGCCGTCGAGCCCTCCGAGGGCCCCGGAGACGCAGACGACGGCACCCGTGCCCCCTTCGACCGGCGTGAGCATACCGGGGATATCGCCGCGGCTCGTGTGAATGAGGATCCGGAGGGTCCCCGGCTCCTCCGCATAGGCCGCCGACACTCGGCGGATGCTGAGGGTGAGCTCCTCGGCTGGCTCGCTCTCGTCCGGATCGTCGTCCCAGAAGTAGGGGCTCGTCATCGCGCTCACTATACGCGGTCGACGGGCCCGTGTCCGCGAAGGCGGGATGGAGTACCCTCGTTGGCGTCGGGGTGTAGCTCAGCCTGGTAGAGCACACGGTTTGGGGCCGTGGGGTCCCCGGTTCGAATCCGGGCACCCCGACCAGCGCCGGCTCTTTTGCCGGCCCGGAGGGGGTGTCCTACCATGCGAGAAGCCGCCAGCTACCCGCAGGACGCCCGCCCATGAGCGACGAGTACGGCATCGACCGAGAAGAGGTCTTCCGCGTCATCGATGCCGCCGAGGTGCTGGTGGTGCGGTTCCACCTCATCCAGAAGCGGCTTCTCGTCGACTTCCGGTCGAACGCGGCGGCGGGGCCCCTGGTGGCGGTGGTGCCCCGAGCGGAGTCCATCGAGGAACGGTTTCGGTCGATCCGGCGTTTGCGCCCTCAGTTCCCCATGCCCGAGCGGGTGATGTCCTTCCAGTGGCCGCGAACCATCGGCACGCTGTTGGCCAGCGGCGTGTGGCAGCACATCGTCGACCGCATCGGCTCAATCGGCGGGCCCGAAGCCGTCGAGGCGTGCGGAAAGGCGATGCAGGAACTGCTGGCCGAGGAGCGCCGCGAAGTCATCGCGGCCATTCGCGGGGCGGCTCACTATCAAACCCTTTGGGCCCGCGAGGAGCAATGACGGCCGACCGGATCATCGACTTGCGGAGCGACACCGTGACCAAACCGACGCCGGGCATGCGCGCGGCGATGGCCGCCGCTGACGTCGGCGACGACGTCTTCGGCGACGACCCGACGGTGAACCGGCTCGAGGCGATGGCCGCCGAGCGGATGGGGAAGGAAGCGGCGATGTTCGTCCCCAGCGGCACGATGGCAAACCTCTGTGCACTCCTGGCACACACGCAGCCGGGCGACGAGGTGCTGCTGGGCAGCGAGTGCCACATCTACCTCTACGAGGCGGGCGGGATGGCGCGCATCGGAGGCCTTCTGGCCCACCCGGTCCCCAATCGCGAAGACGGCTCCATTGCGCCCGAGGAGGTTCGAGCCGCCGTCCGGCCGCCGACTATCCACTCGCCGAGGGTGACGCTGCTCTGCCTCGAAAACACGCACAACCGCTGCGGCGGGGCCGCGCTCCGCGTCGAGACCATGGACGCCCTTTGCGCCGCCGCACGAGAGGCGGGCCTGCGCGTCCACCTCGACGGCGCGCGGATCTTCAACGCCTCCGTAGCGCTCGGCGTGCCAGCGGAGCGGCTGGCCCGCCATGCCGACTCGGTGATGTTCTGCTTCTCGAAGGGGCTCGGAGCGCCGGTCGGGTCGATCTTGTGCGGGGAGCGCGACTTCATCGAGCGGGCACGCCGATTTCGGAAAATGCTCGGCGGCGGGATGCGCCAGGCGGGAGTTCTCGCCGCGGCCGCCATCTACGCTCTCGAACATCACGTCGGGCGGCTGGCAGAAGACCACGAGAACGCCAAGCGCCTCGCCGAAGGATTGCGTCAATTCGAGGTCTTCGCCCCCAACGAGCCGGAAACGAACATCGTCGTCGCCGAGGTGCGCCGAGGCACCGTGGAAGGGTGGCTGCGCGCTTTCGCCGAGGAGGGCGTGCTGGCGGTGCCTTTCGGGCCAGGGCGATTGCGCATGGTAACGCATCTCGATGTGACCGCCGCGGACATCGACGAGGCGCTGCGGCGCATCGGCCGGGCGATTCACTCCGTATCGACCACGTGAGGAACAGCATGGCAGCAGATCGCAAATGGCGGCTCCCCGTGGGGAGCCTAACGGGGAGCCTGGCGCTCATCCTCGTCGCAGCCTGCGGAGGGGGGACGACCCCGACCAGCAAGATCTTCCAGGCTCCTCCGTGGACTGGCCCGGAGACGTACCGGTACCAGCTTGTCCAGCGCGAGCACCTGTACGGGCATTGCGAGCTCAGGACGCTTCCCGAAGCGGAGCCGGGAAAGACGAAGCTCGAACGCCTCTGCTACGACGAAGAGGGCTTCCGCGACGACGGCACGGCCGTCGTCGATTCCGCGACCCTGCAGCCCTTCACCTCGAGCCGCGTGAACTACGATCCGCGCCGGAACCGCACCGCCGTACGCACGGCCACCTACGGACTCGAGGAGGTGACGCTCACGCTCGACCTCGACGGTGAGCTTCGAACAGCCACCAGGAAGCTGCCGAAGCCGGACGAAGCGAGCCCAGACCCCGGCTGGTACGACGACGAGTCGATGCTGTGGCTCGTGCGCGGGATACCGCTAGAGGAAGGCTGGAAGGGCGCCTACCACAACGTGAGCGTGGGCACCGCCCAGATCGTCGTCGCCGAGGTGACGGTCTTGCGTAAGACCCGCGTCCGCGTGCCGGCAGGGGAGTTCGACGCGTGGGAGGTGCTCGTTCGATCGAGCATCACGAACCGCGTCTGGGTGAACGCGAGCGCACCTCACCAAGTCGTAAAAGCGCAAATCGAACAGATTACGTACGAGCTGCTGCCGGATTGAGGACATTCGCCGGGGACGGGGGCAGCGAAACCTTTACGCTTCTTATGTTCCATGTCGGCGGGCAGTTCCTTGACACCAACCCCAGAGCGCGGGGAAGATGCGGCATCGCCCGAGCTCTCACGAGGCGTCCAACAGCATGGCACTGGTTTACGTTGTCTCGCGTGAGCCTCGGCTGCGCAGCACGGTTGCTGAGTATCTCCGCGGGCGGGGGTACGACACCCGCGCCGGCGCCAACTACGACGAGGCGATGGAGACGCTACCCGGGCTGGGCGCCGATGCGCTCGTGGTGGATATCCAGGGCGTCCCGCGCGGGGAAACGGGAGCAAGCTTCGCCGTGTTCAGCCATTGGCTTGCCGCCCACCGCGACGGCCCGCGTCCCGTTGTCGTGTACCTGCTCCGGAAAGGGGCGCGCCGGCCGAGCCTGCGCATCGAGGGGCCGATTATTAAGAAGCCGTTCCCATTGGAAGCACTCGGGGAAGCGCTCCGCGAACAGCTCGGCGCTGGCAGCCCGCGGCCCGACCGGCACGGCATCGACCTGGACCTCCGTACCAATACCGTCCGGGGTCCCCGGGGAGCAGTGCATCTGACGAACCTGGAAGCGAACCTCCTCGCCTACCTCATGCAGCACGAGGGCCAGGTGCTCCACCCGCGCGAGCTGCTGGTGGACGTCTGGCAGTTTCGGGATGCGACGGGAGCGAGCACGCTCGTGCGCGCCCACGTGAGCAACCTCCGCCGGAAGCTTCGGGCCGCCGGGACACCCGACTGCATCCAGACCATCCGGGGCAAGGGGTACCGCTTCAGCGCCTGAGCGAGAAGCGCTGAGCGCCTCAGGCCGGCTCGAACATGGGCAGCGAGATGCCGCTCTCCTGGTCTTCCCAGCGCACCTTCACGCGCATGCCGATCCGGACATCCTTCACGGGGTCGGCGACGCCGACGATGTTCGTGAGCATGCGGAAGCCTTCGTCGAGGTCGACATAGGCCACCGCATACGGCCCGAGGTCGGCGAAGGCCGGATGCCGGTTCAATCGCACGACGCTGTAGGTGTAGACCGTCCCGAAGCCCTTGGAGTCGTGCCACTCAAGGTCGCGGCTGCCGCAGTGCGGACAGTGCGCCCGGGGGTAGAACACGACCTTCGAACAGGCGCGGCACGTCTGGTAGGTGAGGCGGTGCTCCTTCGTGGCCTCCCAGAACGGCTGCGTGTCGGGTTCGGGGAATCGCGGTTGTGGCCTCGGTGCAGGCATCGTCAGTCCCTCGCCAGGATGATGGTGCCGGCAGTGTGGTTGCCGCCGAGCTGGCCGCCGTTGCCATGGGCCACGGCGAGCTTTGCGTCGGGCACCTGCGACGTCGACTGCCCCCGGAGCTGGCGGGTCGCCTCGATGAGAAGGAAGATGCCCCGCATCCCCGGGTGGTTCGAGGAGAGCCCGCCACCGTCGGTGTTGAGGGCAGGCTTCAGCTTCGCTTGGAAGTGGAGCCGATCCTCGGAAACGAACTGCCCACCCTCGCCTTTCTTGCAAAAGCCAAGATCTTCCAAGCAGACGAGCACGGTAATCGTGAACGAGTCGTAGATCATGGCTACGTCGATCTCGTCGGGGCGGACGCCAGCTTCGCCGAAGGCGACCGGGCCCGATTGCGCGGCCGCGCTCACGGTGATATCGCCGTCGTTTTCGACGTACTTCGTCGCCTCGCCCGCTCCAATAATCCACACCGGTTTATGTCGCGTGTCCCGGGCGACGTCGCGGGACGCTATGACGACCGCCCCGCCGCCGTCGGAAATCATGCAGCAGTCGAGGAGGTGAAGCGGGTCGGCGATCATCCGAGAGTTGAGGACGTCCTCCACCGTAATCTCGCGGATGTTCTCGAACTCGAGGTCCTTCATCGCCTGGACGGCCTCGGGGTTGCGCATGGCGTGCGCGCGGGTAGCCACGGCGATGCGCGCGAGCTGCTCCGAGGTGGTCCCGTACTGGTACATGTGGCGGTGAGCCACCATCGCGTAGTTCGAGATCAGCGTCATGCCCCAGGGGTCGGTCATGTTGGAAAGGGGGCTCGGGGCACCCCAGCCCCCCATGCCACCGCCGGTTCCGATCCGGCGGGCATCGCTGGCAGCTGTTGAGCCGTAGGTGAGGAGGGCGACCTTCACCTTGCCCCGCTGGATATCGCGCAGGGCGTGAGACGCGTGAAATTCGTAGGAGGATCCCCCGACGGTAGTGGTGTCGATGACCTTCGGCTTGAAGCCGAAGTATTCGGCCAAGGAGAGCCCCGCCATTCCCGGCCCGTCTTGGGCGTCGTACAGTCCATCGACATCCTTCCATGTGAGCCCCGCATCCTCGAGTGCGCGGGCGGCGCATTCAGCCTTGATTTGCAGCACCGACACGCCCGGCGCGCGGCGGCGCGGATACTCATAGATGCCCACAATGGCGGCATCGCGGGACTGCACGGCCATACTCGTCCCCCTGGGATCGAAGTCGGACGCCGGTCGGCGTCCGCCGCGAACGATACGGAGATCGTGAGGAGCCGTCAAACGACTTTTCTGTTTGCTACGCTCCGCCGTCGTGACGCTCCTCCTCCTCCTCGCCGCGGGATGGTTGCTGGGGGCGGGCCTCGCCGCCTACGCCGCGGCTCCCTGGTGGAGCGGAGCGCTGGCCGCCGCAGCCGGGACGCCCTGGGCTGCCATTCGTTGGGGCAGCAAGGGTACCCTGCTCGCCCTCGCCGCGGCAGCAGCGGCGATGATCGGAGGCCTCCGGGTCGCCGCCTGGCAGGCCGAAGCTCCCCCGGACCTGCTTGCCTACCGCGGTGAACGGATCACCATCGAAGGGATCGCGGAACCCGACCCCGGATATGGCGAGACGACCCGCCGTTACACGATCCGCGCCGAGCGGCTCCTGGCCCCCGAGGAGCGGCCCATCACGGGGCGGGTGCTCACTATCGTCGGCCAGTACACCGAGTTCGCCCCCGGCGAGCAGCTGCGGCTTACCGGCGAGCTGCGAGCCCCCCACTCGACCCCCGAGTTCGACTACGGGCGGTACCTCCTCGATCGCGGGATCGTAGGCGAGATGGTTCGGCCGAGGATCGAGCGTCTGGGAGGCCGCGAGGGCGCGGCCTGGGCGATGGCGGCCGCCGATGCTCGTGCCTCCATCGAAGCAGGGCTGGGGACCGCGCTTCCTGAGCCGGAAGCGTCGCTTGCGGCCGGAATCCTCGTCGGGCGCGACGAAGGAATGGGGCGCGAGCTCCGGGAGCACTTCCGTCGGAGCGGCCTCGCCCACCTTGTCGCGGTGTCGGGGTCGAACGTTGCCCTGGTAACGGGTGCCGTGTTCGCCCTGCTGGTACCGCTGGTGGGCCGCCGGCGAGCCGTCGCGCCGGCAGCCACCGCGGCCCTTGCTTACGCGGCGGTCGCCGGCGGCGATCCCACGGTGATCCGGGCGACGATCATGGCAGGGGTCTTCCTTGCCGGTTTGGCCATCGGCCGCCCCCAAGCCGGGCTTTCCGCTCTGGGCGTTGCAGCGGTTGCCATGACGCTCGCGCAGCCCCGGCTCCTGCACGACGCCGGCTTCCAGCTGAGCTGCGCTGCCACGGCGGGGCTTATCGCCTGGTACCCATGGGCCGATGCTTTGCTCGCCCGCGGCCTCCAAGCGCTCCGCCTGGAGTGGGCAGTGCCGAGGCCCCTCCGGAACATCACCGCGCTCACCCTCTGCGCCACCGCAGCCACCGCGCCGATAAGCTGGGCCGCGTTCGGCACGGTGTCGTTCGCCGGCCCGGCGGCGAACGTTATCGCCCAGCCGCTGTTCGTGCCCGCATTCGCGCTCTCCGCAGCCTCCGCGACGGCGGCGTTGGCCTGGGAACCCGCAGGCCAGATGGTCGGGCTCGCTGCCTACCTGCCCCTGCGGGCGATCGTGTGGACCGCGGAGTTCTTCGGCTCGCAGCCTTGGTCAGCAGCCGAGCTCCCCCGTTCCGGGGAATTGGCCATGCTGGGCATCGTCGCCAGCTTCCTCG
>DAOUCS010000137.1:0-8891 GCA_034431815.1 Dehalococcoidia bacterium | reverse complement strand
CGCGCTGCCGGTGCCGACGCCGTACTGCTCATCGTCGCCTGTCTGGACGATGCGACCCTGCGCGAGCTCCTCGCCGAGACGCGCGCGTACGGGATGGAAGCGCTCGTGGAGGTGAACTCCGAGGCAGAGATGGAGCGCGCCGCGGACGCCGGCGCCCGCTTCGTCGGCATCAACAACCGCAACCTGCACGATTTCCGTGTCGACCTCGGGACCACGGAGCGTCTCGCGGCACGGCGCCCTCCGGGGGCGCTCCTCGCCGCGCTGAGCGGCATCGAGCGGCGGGAGGACGTCGAGCGCTTCGCCCGTGCGGGCGCCGAAGCGGTGCTCGTGGGCAAGGCGCTGATGCGCGCCGCCGACCCCGGCACCCTCATCCGCGAATTGGCTGCGGTGCCGGTGGGGGGATGACCGTGCGAGTGAAGATCTGCGGGGTGCGCACGCCCGAGGAGGCCCTGGCAGCCGCCGAAGCCGGAGCCGACTTCGTGGGTGTCGTGTTTGCCCAGTCCCGCCGCCGGCTAGACATCGCCCAGGCGCGGGCTATCGCCGACGCCGTCCGCTCCCGGGCTTCGGGCACGGGGCCGCGGCGCATCGCGGGGCCGGCGCGCGGCGAACTCTCGCCGCGGCACGCGCTCCGCGCCTGGGCCGACGCGATCGAGGAGGCGCTGTTCCGCCACCGTCCGCTCCTCGTCGGAGTGTTCGCCAACCAGCCCCCAGACGAGGTGGCGGCGGCCGCGGCAGTGGTGCCGCTCGATCTGGTGCAGCTCTCCGGCGGCGAGCCCGACGACCGCACTGCAGAGCGTCTTGAGTTGCCGGTCATCCGGGCCGTCCATGTCGGGGAGGCCGACGACCCGGAGACGATCGCCGAACGGGCGCTCTCGGTGCGGGCGGCGCTGGTGCTCCTCGATACGGCTGACCCCGAACGACGGGGAGGCACAGGGAGGCCGTTCCCGTGGACGGCGGCTTCCCTCGCAGCGGCGGAGGTGCCGGTGATGGTGGCGGGCGGCCTGACGCCGGAAAACGTAAGCGAGGCGATTGCCACCCTCGCACCCTGGGGCGTCGACGTGAGCTCGGGCGTGGAATCCGGAGGCCGGAAGGACCCTGCGCTGATGCAGGCGTTCGTCCGCGCGGCAAAGGGAGGACCGAAGTGACCCTGCGCACCTTACCGCCCCGCTTCGGAGAATTCGGCGGCCGCTACATCCCCGAGACGCTGGTGGCGGCCCACGAGGAGCTCGAGGCTGCCTACCTCGAAGCGAAAGAGGACCCGGCGTTCCAGCAGGAGTACGAGGAGCTGCTGCGCACGTACGTCGGACGGCCGACGCCGCTCTACTTCGCCCGACGGCTGACGGAGGAGTGCGGGGGAGCGCGCATCTGGCTGAAGCGGGAAGACCTCGCCCATACCGGAGCGCACAAGATCAACAACGCCCTCGGGCAGGCGCTGTTAGCGAAGCGCTTGGGCAAGCGGCGCATCATCGCGGAGACCGGAGCAGGCCAGCACGGCGTGGCCACCGCCACCGCCTGCGCCATGCTGGGCCTCGAATGCGTCGTCTACATGGGGAGCGAAGACGTCCGGCGCCAGTCGCTGAACGTCTTCCGCATGAAGATGCTGGGAGCGACCGTCGTCCCGGTGAAGAGCGGCTCCCGCACGCTGAAGGACGCCATCAACGAGGCGATGCGGGATTGGGTAACGAACGTCCGCACCACGCATTATGTCATTGGATCGGCCGTCGGCCCCCACCCGTTCCCCACGATCGTGCGGGACTTCCAATCGGTCATCGGACGAGAGGCGCGGGCCCAGATGTTGGAGCAGGCAGGAAAGCTGCCCGATGCGGCCGTGGCCTGCGTGGGAGGCGGGAGCAACGCCATCGGCCTCTTCCACCCCTTCCTGGACGACCCGGTGCGGCTCGTGGGCGTCGAGGCCGCCGGCGAGGGCCTGCGGTCGGGCAAGCACGCGGCCAGCCTCGTTGCGGGCCGGCCGGGGGTGCTCCACGGGACGAAGACGTACCTCCTCCAGGACGAATGGGGGCAGATCCTGCCCACGCACAGCATTTCTGCGGGGCTCGATTACCCCGGCGTCGGGCCCGAGCACGCCTGGCTGAAGACGAGCGAACGGGCCGAGTACGTCGCTGTCGACGACCGGCAGGCCCTGGAGGGCTTCCTCGCCCTCACCCGGACCGAAGGCATCATTCCGGCGCTCGAGCCGGCGCACGCGGTGTACTTTGCCATCCGGCTGGCGAAGGAGCTCGGCCCGGGCCGTGACATCCTCATCGGGTTGAGCGGGCGCGGCGACAAGGACATGCACACCGTCGCCCAGGCGCTGGGGGTGACCCTCTGAGCGGGGGCCGAACACCGATAGGGGCGGGAGATGCGCGCCGCCTCCCGGTCACGTGGGGGCTTGCCGGCGCCTTCATTGGTCTGGGGATCGGGTTGGCTTGGTACGCCGCGACCTCCGCAGCAACCGCCATCGCAGCCGAGGCGCTTGGGTACGCGCTGCAGCCCAGGGACGTCGGCGACGTGTTCGCGAAGGCGGGAACAATCGCCCAGTACACGGACCGTCTCCTCGCTGCGCTCGCGGCCGGCGAACCCCGCCCCCCGATGCCGCACATCCTGGCCGACCAGGCCACGCTGCGCATCGGCTTCGCCTTCACGCTCGCCTATCACGTAGGAATCGTGTGGATCGGCGCCTTGGCCGTGGCCCGAGGCCCGCAAGCGTTGTGGCGCGGGCTCGGGCTGAGCCGGTTTCCGCGCTCGACCTGGTGGATGGCGCCCGCGGCGACCGCTGCAGCGTACGTCGGGGTCGTGGCCTACACCCTGCTCGCCGAAGCGTACGGGCTCGATGCGCTCGTCCCGGAAAGCACTGTGCCGTGGGAGATCACTCGGGAGCCGTCGACCCTCGCGTTGGCCGGAGCGGCCGCGGTCGTCGGCGCGCCGGTGGCCGAGGAGCTGCTCTTCCGGGGATACGTGTTCGGGGGATTGGCACAGCGGTGGGGGTTCTGGCCAGCAGCGCTCCTCTCCGGCGCCATCTTCTCGGCGAACCACCTCGACCCCGGCAGCTTTCTGCCGTTCTGGGGCGTGGGCGTGCTACTGGCCTGGCTCTTCTGGCGCACAGGCTCGCTCTGGGCGAGCATCGTGATGCATCTGTGCTTTAACGCCGTCAGCTTCGCCCTGCTGGCGTTGGGGGTGGCCACGTGAGCGAGGAGAACCGACTCCGGTCGGCCATCGAATCGGCGAACCGCGAGGGGCGGCCCGCGTTCATCGCCTACCTGACCGCCGGGTACCCTGCCCGGGCGGAGACGGTACCCCTCCTGCTCGCGCTCCAGGCCGGCGGGGCCGACATCGTCGAGCTCGGGGTTCCGTTCAGCGACCCGCTGGCCGACGGGGCCACCATCCAGCGCGCGAACGAGGCCGCGCTGGCGCAAGGCGTCACCATCGAGGACTGCTTCCGCTTTGCCGAAGAGGCCCGCGCCGCAGGGTTCCGGCTGCCGCTCATCTTCATGGGGTACTACAACCCGGTGCTCGCCTACGGCGAGCGGCGCGCGGCAGCGCGCGCCCGCGACGCCGGGGTCGACGGGTTCATCGTCGTCGATCTCCCGCCCGAGGAGGCGGGGGAGTTCCTCGACGCTTGCCGCGCCTACGGCCGCCGGTTCATTCCCTTGGCAGCGCCCACGAGCCCGGATGCGCGGATTCCCCTGCTCGCTTCCGTAACCGACGCCTTCCTCTACTGCGTGAGCGTGACGGGAGTCACCGGCGCGCGCGATACGCTCCCTCCGGAATTGCCGGAGTTCGTGGCGCGGGTCCGGCAGCACACCTCGCTTCCGCTCGCCATCGGCTTCGGGATCTCCCGCCGCGAGCACGTGGTCCGGGTCGGAGAGCTCGCCGACGCGGTTGTCGTCGGCTCTGCTATACTAGCCGCCATCGACGCGGCGGACGCGGAGCACCGCGCCGCCCGCCTGCAGGAGTATGTGGAGGATGTCACCGGCCGCCGGAGGGCAGAAGGAGACGGCCCATCGCGACTGGGCGGGACGCCGTGAGGGCGCCGCCGAGCGCGTGGGCCGGGAGTACGGTTGCCCAGCGGCCGGGGGCTTTGGGCTCCTCGGCTAAGGCTGCGTTCTTACTTCCCACCCAGGCTTTCGCGAAGGAGGAGTGAACCGCCATGCCGGTTCGTGGCATCCGTGGCGCCACGACGGTCCCGCAGAACACGCGCGAAGCGATCATCGAGGCGACGCGCGAGCTGCTGCAGGTCATGGTCGAGGCAAACGGCATCGCGCCCGAGGACATCGCCTCGGCGTGGTTTACCACCACGCCAGACCTGAACGCGGAGTTTCCGGCCGTCGCCGCCCGGCAGATGGGCTGGACGTTCGTCCCGCTCATGTGCTCCCACGAGATGGACGTGCCCGGGAGCCTGCGCATGTGCCTGCGGATCCTCCTCCACGTGAACACGGAGAAGAGCCCGCATGACATCCGCCACGTCTACCTGCGAGGGGCGCGCGTTCTCCGCCCCGATCTCGACGGAACCGCACCATACGAACTTTCAGCGAAGGAGTGACGGAGACATGATCATCGTGCTGAGCCCGGAGGCCACCCCCGAGGACGTCGAATACATCATCGCCCGCATCGAAGCGACGGGCCGGCAGGCGCACCTCTCGGAGGGCACGGAGCGGCGCATCATCGGCGTCATCGGGCCCGACGCCCCCGAACTGCAGGACATGTTCGAAACGCTGCCCCACGTGGAATCGGTCCACCGCGTGACGAAGCCGTACCGGCTCGTGGCGCGCGAGTTCCGTCCCGGCGGAACCGTCATCGATGTCGGCAAGGGCGTCCGAATCGGCGGGCCCGAGCTTGCCATCATGGCCGGGCCCTGCTCCATCGAGAGCGAGGAGCAGCTCATGGCCACGGCGCGGGCGGTGAAGGCGGCGGGGGCCAACATCCTCCGCGGCGGGGCGTTCAAGCCGCGCAGCTCGCCCTACTCGTTCCGGGGGCTCGGCGCTGAAGGCCTCAAGCTGCTGCGGAAGGCGGGCGACGAAGTGGGTCTGCCCATCATCACGGAGGTGATGAGCGTCCGCGACGTCGAGCTCGTGGCCGAATACGCGGACATCCTCCAGATCGGCGCCCGGAACATGCAGAACTTCATGCTCCTCGACGAAGTGGGGCGCATCGGGAAGCCGGTGATGCTCAAGCGGGCGCTTTCGGGCCTCATCGAAGAGTGGCTGCTGGCAGCGGAGTACATCCTCTCGCAAGGGAACCCGCGGGTCATCCTCTGCGAGCGGGGCATCCGGACGTTCGAAACATCGTACCGGAACACCTTCGACGTGAACGCCATCCCGCTGGTGAAGGAGCTGAGCCACCTGCCCATCATCGCCGACCCCAGCCATGGCACGGGGAAGTGGGCGCTGGTGAAGCCAGTGGCGATGGCGGCCATCGCCGCAGGCGCCGACGGCCTGATGGTGGAAGTGCACCCGAACCCCGAGCAGGCGCTCAGCGACGGCGCCCAGTCGTTGACATTCGAGCGGTTCGCGGAGATGATGCGTGCCGTCGCCCCGATCGCGGCAGCGGTCGAGAGGCCGCTCCCCCTGGTGGGTGCGCCTGCTGCCGGGTAGGGTCGGCGAGGGCCGCAAGGCCGTTTGGGCGAGCGCCCCGCGGCGGGGTGAGGGCAGCTCGTCGGAGGCTATGCCGGAGATACGACTGCCCGTCTTCGAAGGTCCGCTCGATCTCCTGCTGCACCTCATTGAGCGGAACGACCTCGACATCACGGCGGTGTCGCTCGTCGCCGTCGCCGACCAGTACCTGGCGGCCATTCACCGCGACGGGAGCGTGGACGCCGACGCCCTCGCCGAATTCGTCGCCATCGGCGCGAAGCTGCTCTACCTGAAGTCTCGCGCGCTGTTGCCCAGGCCCGCGGCCGACGGCAGCAGCGCCGCCGTTTCTTTGGAGGAGGACGCCGTCGGTCAGGAGCTGGTGGGGCTCCTCCACGAATATCGCCGCTTCCGCGAGGTGGCGGAGGAGCTCGCCCGCCGCCAGGCGGCCGGCCTGCGCGTGTACACGCGGCAAGCGCCGCCACCGGAGCTCCCTCCAGGACCAGGGCTGGACGGCGTCACCCTCGAACGGCTGCGGCAGATCATGCTGGAGGTGCTGAAGCGGCGACCAGCCTCCCCGGTTCCTCGGGCGGTGGTCCGTCGCGACCCTGTCACGCTTGCGCAGCGCCTGGCGGACATCCGCGACCGGCTCGCGCGATTCGGGCGCCTCTCCTTCCGGGCGCTCATCGCCGAGGCACGCACACGGCTCGAAGTCATCGTGTCGTTCTTCGCCGTGCTCGAGCTGTGGAAGAGCGGCGCCTGCGACGTCCGCCAGGAGCGGCTCTGGGGCGACATCGAGCTGGTGGCAGCCGAGGCGCTCCAGCCGGCGCACGCCTGACCGTCTCGCCGTTCGAACCCGCCAGCCACTACCAGCCGCATCGATTCCTCGTCGCCGGGCACGCTGGTAGGCTTGATGCCGGAAGGGACTCTCCTGAACACCGCCTATGGCGATCCCGGCTCTGACCCGCCATCAGCTCGAAAGCGGCGCTCCCGGCCGTCCTACAGCGCTCACCATCGGTGTGCTCGACGGGGTCCACTTGGGCCACCGCGCCCTCCTGCAGCGGCTGTGCGAGGAAGCACACGCCCGCGGGCTCGCCCCAGGCGTCATCACCCTCCACCCCCACCCCCGAACGGTGCTGAATCCGAGCTTCCAGCCCAGCTACCTCACCTCGCTGGAGCAGCGGATCGAGCTGCTTCGGGAGGCGGGAGCCGAATGGGTCATCCCGCTGGCGTTCACCTCCGAGGTGGCCGAGGTGGAAGCCGAAGATCTAGCGGCAGCCCTCGCCGAGAGCCTCCAGATGCGGCTGATGGTGCTCGGCCCCGATGCCGCCTTCGGGCGCGGCGCACCGAAGGATACTCCTGCGCGCATGCGGCGGCTCGGCGCGGCTCTCGGGTTCGAAGTTGTCCAGGTTCCGCCGCTGATGATCGACGGCGAGCGGTGCTCCTCGTCGGCGATTCGGGCCGCCCTCCAGGCCGGGGACATGGGACGGGTCCGCCGTCTGCTCGGCCGCTCCTACGAGCTGTCGGGCCCCGTCGTACGCGGATACGAGCGGGGCCGAACGCTCGGCTTCCCGACAGCGAACATCTCCATCGCCGCCGACCGCGCGCTGCCCGCGCTCGGTGTGTACGCCACGTGGGTGCGCATCGGCGAGATGCGACTGCCGGGCGCCACCAACATCGGCCGCCGGCCAACCTTCGAGCCAGGGCACATCTCCATCGAAACCCACATCCTGGACTTCGAGGGCGACTTGTACGGGCGGCGCATCGCCATTGAGCTCGTGGAGCGTATCCGCGAGGAGCGGGCGTTCGGAAGCATCGAAGAGCTGCGCGAGCAGATCGGCCGCGATGTGGCCCGCGTGCGCGAGGTGCTGCAGTGAGCGCGGGCCGGCGCATGGCACCGGTCGACGAGCAGCTCTTCGTCTTGATGAGCGGCGTCGACTACGGCGATCCTCAGCTGTACGCCGTGTTCGAGCGGGAGCTGCGCGAGCGGCTCGAAGAAGATCGCCCGCTGCGCGTCTACCTGGGGGTCGACCCCACGGCCAGCTCGCTGACGCTTGGGCACACGGTGCCGTTGCGCAAGCTGCGGCAATTCCAGGAGTTCGGGCACCACGCCATCTTCCTCATCGGCGATTACACCGCCCTCATCGGCGACCCGAGCGACAAGAACAAGCTCCGGCCGATGCTCACCCCCGAGGAGGTGAAGCGGAACGAGGCAACGTACTTCGAGCAGGTCGCGAAGTTCCTCGAGCCGGAACGGACCGAAATCCGTCACAACTCGGAGTGGCTCGCCAACCTGAAGCTCCTCGACGTGATCCGCCTCACCTCGAAGTTCACCGTGGCCGAGATGCTGCGGCGGGAGACGTTCCGCAAGCGGTTCGACGCCGGGGACGCTATCTTCCTCCACGAATTCCTCTACGCCCTCATGCAAGGGTACGACGCCTACGCCCTGGCCTGCGACGTGCAGATCGGCGGCACCGAACAGCTCTTCAACCTCATGGCGGGGCGGAAGATCCAGGAGGACGCCGGCCAGCGGCCTCACGTGCCGATCACGCTGCCGATCCTCGTGGGCACCGACGGCAAGACGAAGATGTCGAAGTCGGCAGGGAACTACATCGGCATCGACGAGCCCCCGGAGGTCCAGTACGGCAAGGTGATGTCGCTGCCGGACGAGGTTCTTCCCGATTACTTCGTGCTGGCGACGAACCTCGACCGTACGCTAGTGGCCTCGATCGTCGAGGGGCTGCGCAAGGGCGAGCGGAACCCGATGGAGGAGAAGAAGCGGCTGGCGCGGACGATCGTGGCCGAATGTTGGGGCGAAGAGGCGGCGCTTCGGGCCGAGGCCTACTTCGAGCGGACCGTCCAGCGGAAAGAAGTGCCCGAGGATGCCCCCACGTTCCCCGTGCAGGGGACAGAGACGCTGCTCGAGGTGATCCTTGCGGCAGGGCTCGCGCCGTCGAAGCGCGAGGCGAAACGTCTCTTCCAGCAGCGGGCGGTCACGCTCGACGGCGAGGTGGCGGACGAGGGAGCGACGGCGAAGCCGGGCAGCGTGGTGCAGGTGGGCAAGCGGCGGTGGCTGCGGCTCGTCGAACCGTGAAAGCGTCTGCCGACCCCGCAGACTCGGCGCCTTTGGTGACGGCGGTCTGGTCACGCTGCCCATCGCCCCGACGGGCGGTACCGGGAGGTTCGCGACCCTCTCCTAGGCATACGCGCGCCCGCCGAGCTCGTGTAAGAATCTGCGCGGCATGATGTCTCTCCGTTAGGCGGAGGGCCGCTTCGGCCTGCGCTGAATCCAACGAAGGGGAACACCAACGCGAGGCTTCGGAC
>DAOUCS010000136.1:0-25354 GCA_034431815.1 Dehalococcoidia bacterium | reverse complement strand
CCGCCAGCCCGACCGGTTCCTGGAGCTGCGCGATGTCCACCTCCCCCGGCTGATGGCCGAACGCCCGCGCCTGCGCATCTGGAGCGCCGGCTGCTCCATCGGCTGCGAACCGTACTCCCTCGCCATCCTCCTGATGGAGCTGGACCCCAACGCACGGCGGCACCTGCTCTTAGCCACCGACGTCGACTTCGGCGCCCTCGCCCGCGCAAAGGACGGCCGCGGCTATCTGCCCACCGAGGTACGGAGCGTGCCGCGGCCGTACCTGGAAACGTACTTCGTCGCTGAACCCGACGGGACGTACTCGGTCCGCGAGGAAGTAAAGCGCTTGGTAACCTTTCGGCACCACGACCTGCTGAAGGACCCATATCCCGCCGACTGCGACCTCATCGTTTGCCGGAACGTCATCATTTACTTCACGGAAGAGGCGAAACAGCACGTCTTCCAGGGCTTCGCCCACGCGCTGCGGCCTGGGGGGCTACTGTTTATCGGCGGCAGCGAGATGATCATGCGCCCGCGAGAGCTGGGGCTGGTGCCCCGCACCGTGAACTTCTACCAGCGAGCCGCGTAGCCGGCGTCAGGCATCCGCCCGCGCGAACGCCGGTTCGGCGACCGGGCGCCGAACGACGCGTGGCGCGACGCTTTCGACGGAAACGGCCACTGCGGTCGTGCAGGCGATACCTACCAACAGGTCGAACACGTAATGCTCGCCGAGGTAGACCAAGGCGAGCGCCATGATGCCCGAGTAGACGAGCAGGCCTGGCGCCACTGCGGGCAGGCGGTAGCGCGCCCACAGGTAGAGCCCGTAGGACGTGGCCATGTGGATGGAAGGCACGGCAGCCACCGAATTCGGCTCGCCAAGCGAGGCATAGAAGTGTCGGTAGGTCGCCAGGCTCACCTTGCCGCCCACGAAATCCATGATTCGGTACACCTGGTCCAGGGCGCCGAGCTGGCTGGCGAGCCACGGCGGGGCGGTCGGCACGAGCAAGAAGAACACCAGCCCAACCCACATGGTGCCGACGATGATCATCACGTACTCCGGGAACCATCGGCGCCAGCGCACGAAGATGGCCACAGCCATTACGTGGGGAACGACGAAAAATGACCAATGCACCCAGACGGCCGCCCAGTCCAGCAGCGAAACGTCTGTCGGGTCGAACAACCGCTGCTGGAGGAAGGACACTGGCTGAAGGCCGAGGAAGAGCCAGCGGTCGAACTCCGCCGCGTATTCGGTCCGGACAGGAAAACCCGCGTTGTCGGCGAAGGAACGGGCGAGCGTATAGGCGTAAATGCCGGCGACGTAGTAGAACCACCAACGCCGTTCCTGGCCTCGAAGCACCGCCGGCAGGAAGGCAGCTACGGTCACCGCGGTGAGCAGCACCGCCACCCAGAGATGTTCGTACCACGCGCGGGTAGCGATGCTGGCAACCATCGCCACCAACAGCGAGACCTGGAAACCGAACAGCAGCGCCGACGGCTGCCGGAAGTTCGTCAAGCGCTCGCCGCGCAGCAAGCGCAGCTGTCCGTCCATCGCCCTCGCCCCTTCCGCAGGGGTTACGGCCTCCACTCTCGCCCCGCGGAGTGCGAGGCGCAAGAGCCGGCGCCCTCGGGGATGCGAACAGCCGAAGGAATCTGGTATACACTGCCTGCCTGCAGAGCGACCGAACGGGAGGGGCTGCCAGTGGTGCAAGCGCTCGACGATGTCGTCGTCCTCGACCTGACCCAGCACATCGCCGGGCCGTACGCCACCAAGCTGCTGGCGGATTTCGGCGCCGACGTCATCAAGATCGAGCCGCCCTGGGGTGATCCCGCGCGCCGGCTCGGGCCGTTCCTGGGCGACGACCCACACCCCGAGAAGTCAGGGACGTTCTTCTACCTGAACTGCAACAAGCGGTCTGTCGTACTCGATTTGCGGACCGAGGCAGGCCGACAGGCGCTTGCCGCCATCGCCGCCCGCGCTCACCTCATCGTGGAGAGCTTCAAACCGGGGACCATCGAGAAGCTCGGCATCGGCTGGGACTTCTTCCAGCGCGCGAACCCCCGGGCGCCGATGGTCTCGGTTTCGAATTTCGGTCAGACGGGCCCGTACCGGGACTACCTCGCTTCGGAGCTGGTGATCTACGGCTTCGCCGGCGAGATGTACTCGATGGGCGAGACCGACCGCGAGCCGGTGAAGATGTTCGGCACGGCTGCCCTCTTCGAATCCGGCTCCGCCATCGCCGTGGCCTGCATGGGCGCGCTCTGGGCGGCAAAGCGGTTCGGCGTCGCTCAGCGGGTCGACGTCTCCCTCGCCGAGACACACTTCGGGGGCGTCGACCGCCGCCACGCCACCGCCATCGCCTACCAGTACTCGAAGCGGAAGACGCTGCGCGCCGCCTCGCGCAGCAGCGGAATGCCCGGCGGCATCTACCCGTGTGCCGACGGATACGTCGACTTCACGAACGCGAGCATCCGCTACGACCGAGTCGTCGACATGCTCGGCTACCCGGAATGGGCCACGGACCCCAAGTACACCGACCCGGCGATGCGGCTGAACCCCCAGGTAATCGAGGAGTGGAATGTCCATTTCCTCGAGTGGTGCCTGCAGCGTACCAAGCGGGAGATCTGGGCGGAGGCGCGGCGCGCGAAAGTGCTGTGCGGCCCGCTCTTCACCATGGAGGATCTCGTCAACGACGAGCACTTCCGCGGCCGCGGCCTCTGGACAACCGTTGACCATCCGGTGATGGGGAAGGTCACGATACCGGGACGGCCCTTCATCATGCCGAAAGGAGGCTGGCAGCTTCGCCGGCCGGCACCGCTCCTCGGCCAGCACACCGAGGAGGTGCTGCGCGAATGTAACCTCCCCGAGAGCACGATCGCGGAAGTCCTGACGACCGCCCAGCAAGGAGGTGTGCGATGAGCCCAAAGCCGCTGGAGGGGATCCGGGTCATCGACCTCTGCGTGGTGTGGGCAGGCCCCTTCGCCACCATGCTCCTCGCCGACCTCGGCGCCGAAGTGATCAAGCCCGAAAACCCGCACGTCTGGCAGCCGATGACCCGCGGGGCCATGGCCCGCCCCCCACAGGCATACCTGATGCTGGCCCCGGCTTGGGGCGGCGGCTACCCCAATAACGTCCCGGGCGAACGCCCCTGGAACTACTGCCCGACCTTCGTTTCGCTGTACCGCAACAAGAAGAGCTTCACCGTGGACCTGCGGACGCCCGAGGGCAAGGACGTGCTCCGGCGCCTCGTGGCGATCTCCGATGTCGTGTACGAGAACAACGCGACGGGGACACTGGAGAAGCTCGGCATCACCTACGACTGGCTCCGCGAGGCGAACGAAAAGATCATCTTCGTGCGCGTTCCGGCCTACGGGAACAGCGGACCGTACGCAGAGGCGCGGGCCCTGGGCATCCACCTGGAAGCCGTGATGGGGCATACGCTCCTGCGGGGCTATGAGGACGCTGACCCGTCTTCGAACTCGGCAATCTACTCGGGGGATTACCTGGCCGGAGCCCAGGGAGCCTTCGCGGTGATGGCCGCCCTCTGGCACCGCGAGAAGACGGGCGAAGGCCAGCTCATCGAGATCGCCCAGGCCGAGAACGCGGCCGCCATGTTCACGCAGGCCATCATGGAGTACACCATGAACGGCCGCCTGCTTTCGCCCATCGGCAACCGGGACATCTTCGGACGCTACCCCTGCAACGTGTATCCGGCGAAGTCCCCCGGCACAGCCGAGACCTGCAACGACCGGTGGATCGCCATCTCGGTCGAAAACGACGAGCAATGGCAAGGGCTGGTGCGGGCGATGGGCGATCCGGAATGGGCGCGGGATCCCCGCTTCGCGACGAACGATGGCCGGGCGGCGCACGCGGCCGAGATCGACGCCCGAATAGCGGAGTTCACCCGCGAGCGGGACGACTACGAGCTCATGCACCTCCTCCAGGCACACGGCGTCCCTGCCGCACCCGTGCTCGAAGCATCGCGCATGTTCGACGACCCACATCTTCGGGCGCGGAACTTCTTCCGGACGCAAACGGTCGAGGGCGCCGGCACGCACGAGTACGTGGGACCGCTCTGGCAGTTCCCCGAAACACCCGTGGAGTTCTACCAGCCGCCGGTCACCCTCGGAGAGCACAACGAGTACGTCTACAAGCAGCTCCTCGGCTTCAGCGACGAGGAGTACGCCCGCTTCGAGGCCATGGGGCACATCGCCCGCGACTTCGACCCGAGCATCCCCTGAGGCGCCGGATGGTTTCGGCGCGGGCTAAGTAAAATGGAGCGACCTCAGCCATCCCCGGAGGGACAACCATGACCGCCACCGAAGACCGGCCCGCCGACATCGGACTTCCCGTCAACGAGGTGTACGAGCCGCCCGCCCGGGTCCGGGAGCGGGCCCACATCCGCTCGCTCGAGGAGTACCGGGAGCGGTACCGGCGCTCCATCGAGGACCCAGACGGCTTCTGGGGGACGCTCGCCCGCGAGCATCTCGAGTGGTTCGAGCCGTTCCACACGGTCCGGCAGGAGAACCTCGCCGAGGGAAAGGTCGCCTGGTTTCTCGGCGGCAAATTGAACGTCTCCGTGAACTGCCTCGACCGCTGGGTCCGCACCCAGCCGGAGAAGGTCGCCATCATCTGGGAAGGGGACGAGCCGGGCGAGAACCGGTTCGTCACCTATCGAGAGCTGTACGACACTGTCTGCCGGCTCGCGAACGCCCTGAGGGCGCGGGGTATCGGGAAGGGCGACCGGGTCGCCATCTACATGGGCATGGTCCCCGAGCTGCCGGCGGCGATGCTCGCCTGCGCGCGCATCGGCGCCATCCATTCGGTCATTTTCGGGGGGTTCAGCCCGCGCTCCATCGTCGATCGGGTGGAGGATTCCGGCTGCCGCGCCATCATCACCCAGGACGAAGGCCGCCGCGGGGGACGCCCCGTTCCCTTGAAGCGGAACGTCGACGAAGCCCTGTCCATGGGCGCGAAGTCGGTGGAGTTCACCATCGTTCTGCGCCGCACCGGCGCCGACGTTCCCATGACGCCGGGCCGGGACTTTTGGTGGCACGAGGAACTCGCCGCCCAACCCGCCGAGTGTCCGGCCGAGGTGATGGATGCCGAAGACCCGCTCTTCATCCTCTACACCTCGGGGTCGACGGGGAAACCGAAGGGCGTGCTGCACACGCAAGCCGGCTATCTGCTGTACACGAAGCTCACCCACCAGCTCGTCTTCGACATCCACGAGGACGACATCTACTGCTGCGCCGCTGACATCGGCTGGGTGACCGGCCACTCCTACATCGTCTACGGACCCCTCGCCAACGGCGCTACGACGACGGTGTTCGAGTCCATCCCCACGTATCCGGACGCCGGACGGTATTGGGACATGGTCGACCGGCTCGGCATCACCGTCTTCTACACCTCGCCGACGGCGATCCGAGCCCTGATGCGCGAAGGCGACGACTTCGTGAAGCGGTACAAGCGGACGACCCTCCGCGTGCTCGGTACCGTCGGCGAACCCATCAACCCCGAGGCCTGGCGGTGGTACTACAACGTCGTCGGCGAGGGCCGCTGCTCCATCGTCGACACCTACTGGCAGACCGAGACAGGCGGCATCATCATCACGCCGCTCGCTGGCGCGACGCCGCAGAAGCCCGGCTCGGCGACGCTCCCCTTCTTCGGCGTACAGCCGGTCGTGGTCGCCGAAGATGGAACGGTGCTCGAAGGGAACGGCGTGAGCGGCCGGCTGTGCATGAAGGCGTCGTGGCCGGGGATGATGCGCACCGTTTTCGGCGACCACCAGCGCTTCATCGATACCTACCTGACGCGGTACCCCGGCATGTACTTCACCAGCGACGGCTGCTACCGCGACAATGACGGCTATTACTGGATTACCGGCCGGGTCGATGACGTCCTCAATGTAGCCGGGCACCGCATCGGCACGGCGGAAGTGGAGGGAGCCCTGGTGGGGCACGAGGGCTGCGCTGAAGCGGCGGTCGTCGGCTTCCCTCACCCGATCAAGGGGCAGGGCATCTACGCGTACGTGGTGCTGAAGGAGGGCTTGCAACCCTCGGCCGAGCTTGCGCAGCGCCTGCGCGAGGAGGTGCGCCGCACCATCAGCCCTATCGCCACCCCCGACAAGATCCAATTCGTGGAGGGGCTCCCCAAGACGCGTTCGGGAAAGATCATGCGGCGCATCCTGCGGAAGATTGCCGAGGGCGACCCCAGCAACCTCGGCGATACCACCACGCTCGCCGACCCCAGTGTGGTAGAGGGAATCCTGGCCCAATCCCACGTGTACTGACACTGGGCCGGGGCCAAGCGCGGAGCGCCAAACGGGGAGGCTTGCCGCCTCCCCGCCGGTCTTCTCCCCTCGCGCGGCTCTCGTTCGATGGTCGGGGCGCCGCGATTCGAACGCGGGACCTCCTGAACCCCATTCAGGTGCGCTACCAGGCTGCGCCACGCCCCGACCGGTCCAGTACCATCCTACCGCACGGCCAGCGAACGCTCACGCCCGGCCATAGACGGGCACCACGGCTCCGCACACCGCTGACGATTCCGGGCCGAGCAGGAAGGCGACGGCGCGCGCTACCTCAACGGGGGCGACCCAGCGGCTGTAGTCGGCACCGGGCATGGCGGCGCGGTTCGCCGGCGTATCGATGATCGAAGGGGCAACAGCGTTGGCCCGAATCCCCCGCTCTCGGTACTCCTCGGCCACAAGCTCGACGAGCTTCACCACGGCGAGCTTCGACACCGCGTAGGCGACGGAGCCCCGAACCGGCCGAAGCGCCGGCCGTGAGGCGACGCATACGATGGACCCCCGCTGCGCCGCCAGGAAGACGGGCAAGGCCGCACGCACGGCGTTGTATGCCGTGACGAAATTCAGCTCGAACTGCTGTTTCACCATCGCTAGCGGCGTTTCGTGCACGAGACGGTCGCCGGCGAACCCGCCTGCCAGGCACACGAGGCCATCGAGCCCGCCCAGCTGTTCCGCTGCCGTGCCCACGGCGCGCGCCGCATCCGACTCGTTTGCGAGGTCGCACCGCAACGCCAACTCCCAAGGCCCGGTCGCCTGGGTCAGCGTTCCGGGCCGGTCGATGGCGGCGATGCGCGCGCCCCGCGCCGCGAGCTCCGCGGTGACAGCGGCTCCGAGCGCCCCCGCTGCCCCGGTAACGGCCACCCTGAACCCCTCCATGGAGCAAGCCCCCTCTGTCGGCTCCTCACGCTGGGACTCAGGATACCGCTCTTTAGGGGGTCACGAGACGCGCGGCCACCACGGCGCCGGTGCTGACCGCCGCCACGAGGAGGTACTCGGCGAGGTTGATCGGCGTGAGGTCGTGGTCCACTAGATGGTGAACGATGCCTGTAGCAAGGTAGAAGCCGATGATGAGCAGCGCGCCGGCGAGCAGCGCATCGAGGGGGAAGAAGTAGAGGACGGCGCGCAGCTCTCCGAGGGTGATGCCCACCGCAACGCCGGCCAGGAACGAGGCGGTGCCGAGAAGCTGGCTCTCACGAAGCAGTTCCACCGCGAGCGCAGCGGCCACCCCGCCGACGATGAGGCTCGCCAACGGCACGTCGACCTCGCGGGCGAACACAACCGTGAAGAGCGCGAACGCCGTCAGATACGTCTCGACGGCGAGGAAGAGCCGCATCGGACCGTAGGCCCGCGAGCCGACGTCGGTTGTGTGATACTCCGCGAAGGCGGCGAGACCGACGAGCACGCCGCCGAACGCGGCAGCCGCCGGCCGCGCATACCCCTCCAGCGCCTCGTCGACGAAGAAGCCCGCCGCGACGACGCCCAGAAACGGCAGGACCAGGTATACCCATGTGCTCCAGAAGCCGCCCGCCGACCAGCGGTGGTGGCTGCGCACCAGCCCATCGACCGAAAGCGCGACGAGCGCAGCCGTGAGCCAGAGAATCCACTCCTGTTCGGGCCGGATGCTGACGAAGCCGACCAGCCCCGCACCGGCGATGAGCCCGGTCAGCGCGGCGCGGAGCGCCGGCGCCAGCCGCACAGCGGGCGTCGTCCCCTGCGCGTCCCGGGACAGGCTACTCCCTCGCAACCTGCGGCTCTTCGAGCCCGTAGATTTCGGCGGCGTTCCGCCACCACAGCCGCTCCCGGGCCTCGTCGTCCAGCTCCAGCATGTCGAACATCGCTTCGAAGCGCTCGATGTGCTGCGCGATCGCCTCCGGAGCGCAATCGCTGCCCCACACGAGCTTCTCGATTCCGATCTCCTTGCCGATCAGGCCCAGTTCCATCGCGTGCCGTTCGATGGTATGGCCGCCGCTCATATCGAACCACACGTTATGTCGCCACCTCGCGACGGAGGCGCAGTATTGATAATTCCCCTGGTTACCAAGGTGAGCGCCGATGATCTTCAGACGGGGGAAACGGTTGGCGATCGTGTCCAGGTGGAGCGGGCTCATCCGAACGGCGGAGACGTCCCGCCGTGGCATGCGCTCTTGGAGGGCGAGCATCCGCTGGTAGGCCTGGGCCGCCGCCGCATCGCGCCGCGGATGCGTGATGGAGTAGTCGACAGGCCCGCCGATGACGCCGAGGTGGAAGAGGATGGGCATGCCCAACTCCTCGGCGGCAGCGTAGGTCGGCAGGTAGTCGGGCTCGTCGTACGGCCTCGCCACACCGATGAGCTTCAGGCCCCGATACCCCAAGCTGTAGAGCCAATGCACCGCTTCCGCGTCGACCTCCTCGGGGTCGATGACGGCCACGGGGATGAAGAGATCCGCATAATCGGCCAGGATCTCGATGCCGCGCTCGTAGGAGGGGCCGAACCGCCCTCCGGTGAGCATGCACGCCTTGGTGATCCCCGCGCGCACGGCCGCCTCCGCAAGGCGATCGACCATCGGGCGGGGGTCGGCCCCCGAGTTCTCCCACAGGCGGGGGAAGTGCATGTGAACGTCGAAAATCCGTCTCGGCATCGGCGGACCCTCCGCCGCAGTGTACCATCCGGCGGCGCGAGAACTTGGCGAAGGCCCACGCTCTCTTCACCATGCCAGCCATGGGTTCGGGCGAAGCGCGGTTTGCCGAGGTCGCGGTGAACAGCCCCATCCCGGCGCGGCGGCCCTACACGTACCGGGTTCCGCCGGGGATGTGCGTGGAGCCCGGGTTACCGGTCTTCGTTCCGTTCGGCTCGCAGCTCCTCCAAGGCGTCGTGCTCAAGATAGCCGCTGAGCCCGGCATCAGCGGCCCGGAAATCAAGGACATCGCCGCCCCGGCCGAGCCGGAGCCCTTGCTCGACGCCGCGCACATCGCCCTCGCCGAATGGATGGCCGAGGAGTACCTGGCGCCCCTGTGGGATGCCGTGGCTGCCTGCCTCCCGCCAGGATACGCGCAGACCCCTGTCACGATGGTGACCTCGGCTGCGGTGCCGGCGCTCTATCCGGCAGACGCCGCCGAGCGGCGCATCCTGGAGTTCGTGACCTCACGGGGGCAGGTCACCCTGGCGGAGCTCCGCGCGGCCGTGCCCGCCGCCACCGAAGCGCGGCTGCGCTCCCTCCAGGAACGCGGCCTCATCTCCGTCGCGGCGGGGCTCCGGCTCCCCGGCGGCCGGCCGAAGTTCGAGCGCCGCGTACGGCTGACCGTCGATGAAGAAGCCGCACGACGCGAAGCCGCCCAACGGCGCGGAGTCGAGGCCCGCATCCTCTCCGCGCTGGCGGATACCGGCGGCGAGCTGCCGCTTGCAGCGCTTCGAGCCCTGGGCGCCGAACGGCGCCATCTTGAGCAGCTGGCCGCCGCCGGGCTCCTCGAGGAGACGGCCGCACGCGTTTGGCGGCAGCCTGCCGTTCCCGAGGGCTCGGAGCCGCTCACGGCCGTCCTCTCTCCGGCGCAGCGGGCCGCATTCGAAACCATCGCCTCCGCGCCGGGCCGGTACCTCCTGCACGGCGTGACGGGCTCGGGGAAGACGGAGGTGTACCTCCGGCTGGCCGAGCGGGCCCTCGCGGACGGGGGCGGCGTCATCGTGCTGGCGCCCGAAATCTCCCTCACGCCGCAACTCATCGAACGCTTCGGGCGCCACTTCGGCCGCACCCTCGCCGTGTTCCATTCGCAGCTCTCGCTGGGGGAGCGGTTCGACCAGTGGTTCCGCGTTCGGGCCGGAGCCGCGCGGCTGGTGGTGGGCTCGCGCTCGGCCGTCTTCGCGCCGGTGCCGAAGCTGCGCCTCATCATCGTCGACGAAGAGCACGAGCCCTCGTTCAAGCAGTCGGACCCGCCGCCCCGCTATCACGCCCGCGAGGCAGCGCGATTCCTCGCCGAGCGGACCGGCGCGACGCTGGTGCTCGGGAGTGCCACCCCCGATGTCTGCACCTACCACGCCGCCCGGCGGGGCGAATACCGGCTCGTCCAGCTCGGCGAGCGCCTCGCCCCCGGCGAGGCAGGGCCGGTCGCCGTGCCCCTGCCCGAGGTGACCATCGTCGACATGCGGGCGGAGCTGGCGGCCGGCAACCGCTCCGTCTTCAGCCGCCCCCTCCAGGAGGCGGTCCGCCGAGCAGTAGCTGCTGGCGAACAGGTGATTCTGTTCACGAACCGGCTGGGGCTGGCGAGGTTCCTCCTGTGCAGGGATTGCGGATTGGTGCCGTCCTGCCCCTCCTGCCGGGTCGCGATGGCGCTGATGGCCGACGAGAGTGGGGCGCTTCGCCTCCGTTGCACCCACTGCGGCCGTCGGACCCGCGCCCCCCTCCTCTGCCCTTCCTGCGGCGGGCCCCGCTGCCGCCCCTTCGGCGTCGGCACGCAGCGCATCGAGCGCGAGGCACGGGCCGCCTTCCCCCTGGCGCGCGTTGCCCGCTGGGACAGCGAGACGGCTCGCCGGAAGGGCGCCCACGAAAAGCTGCTGCAACAGATGACCCGCGGCGAAGTCGACATCCTCGTGGGAACGCAGATGCTCGCGAAGGGGCTCGATCTGCCGGCGGTGTCGGTCGTGGGGGTGGTCGATGCGGACGTCGCGCTCAACCTCCCGGCCTACACGGCACACGAACGCACCTACCAACTCATCGAACAGGTAGCCGGCCGAGCGGGACGGCGGTTCGCGCGGGGGCAGGTGTTCGTGCAGACGTACCAGCCGGACGCGCCGCCCATTCAGGCCGCGGCAGCGCACGATTACCTCGCCTTCTTCGAGCACGAAGTGGCCCACCGTCGCACGGCAGGCTATCCCCCGTTCGCACGGCTCGTGAGGCTGGAGTTCCGGCATGCCAATCGGGAGCGGGGTCTGCGGCACGCCGCTGCCGTCGCTAACGAGCTTCGTCTGCGGAGGGACGCGGCCGGGCACACCGAGCCCGAAATCCTCGGTCCGTCGCCCGCGTACGTGCACCGCTGGCGCGGGCTTTACCGCTGGACGATCCTGCTCCGGGGACGCGACCCGGCGTCGCTCCTCAGGGAGGTCCCGCTCGGGCCAGCATGGTCAGTCGATGTGGACCCGGTGGCGCTTCTCTGAGCATCTCTTCAACGGAAGCCCGGCGTGGTATCCTCAGGCATCGGCGCACGCGCGCCGTTGACTTCGCACAGCGGAGTGGGGCAGCGGCCCATGGACCAAGAGATCAGGCCCTGGCGGAGGCTGGCGCTCGTATTTCCCGGCCAAGGTTCCCAACACCCGGGCATGGGCGAGCGCATCGCAAAGATTTCGCGTGCAGCGAGGGAGATCTTTCGCCGAGCCGACGAGGTGCTGGAGCAGAAGATCTCCCGCTTCTGCTTCGAAGGAACGGCCGAAGAGCTGGAACAGACGGCCGTCCAACAGCCGGCGACCTTCGTCACATCGATGGCATGGCTCGCGGCGCTGCGCGAGCGGTGGGAGGCGCTCGACCGGAAGCTCGAGCCGTTCATCATCGCCGGGCATTCGATGGGCGAGTATACCGCCGCTGTCGCCGCCGGTTCGCTCACCTTCGAAGAAGGGCTGCTCGCAGTCAAAGAGCGGGGGCGCCTCATGGACGAGGCGGGGCGCGAGCGGCCCGGCGGGATGGCTTCGATCCTCGGGCTCTCGACCGAACGGGTCATCGAGATCTGCCTCACGGCCTCGGAGGAGGAGGGCGACTACGTCGGGGTCGCGACGAACAACTGCGAAGGCCAGAACGTCATCTCCGGCGCCTTGAAGCCGCTCCGGCGGGCCATGGAGCTCGCGGAGAAGGCGGGCGCGCGGCGCGTCATCCGGCTCCCCATCTCAATCGCCTCCCATTCGCCGCTGATGGCCAAAGCGAGCGAGGGGATGAGCCGCCTCCTCCAGGCGCTCCACGTGAAGGACCCGGCACAGCCGCTGGTGAGCAACATCGACGCACGGCTGCTCCGCACCAGGCCAGCGGTCGTCCAGGAGCTGCGCGACCAGCTCACGATGGGCGTGATGTGGCAGCGGGCCGTCGAGGAGATGCGCCGCCACGGCGCCGACATGTTCATTGAAGTGGGGCCCGGCAACGTGCTCACGCGGCTCATCCGCCGCATCGATTACGAGGCGAACGCCATCTCCATCAGCGATGAGCACGAAGGGCTCCTGAGCGAGAACTTCCGGCTGGTGGAGGCCGCCGCCCAATGAGCCGCCGCGTGGTGGTGACGGGCGTCGGCGCGGTCACCGCTGCCGGCAACACGGCCGAAGACACCTGGCGGGCAATGGTCGAGGGCCGCAGCGGTATCGGCCCCATCACCCTCTTCGACCCCGAGCCCTACCCCGTGCGCATCCAGGCCGAGGTGAAGAACTTCGACCTGGGGGAGCGGGTCGACCCGCGCCAGCAGCGGTACATGAGCCGCGGCGTCAAGTTCGGATTGGGAGCCGCACTCGAGGCCTTGGAGGATTCGGGGCTTGCCATCACCGACGAGAACGCCGACGACATCGGGGTCATCTTCTCCTCAGGAGGAGGGGGAATCGACCTCGTGGTCGAGTGGCAGAAGGTGCTGGAGGAGAAAGGGCCGCGCCGGGTGACGCCGTTCCTCGTGGCGAACTTCATCGACGACGCGGCCAGCGGACACATCGCCATCGCCACCGGCGCGCGCGGGCCGAACATGGCCGTGGTTTCTGCCTGCGCTACCGGCACTGGCGCCCTCGGCGAAGCCTTCGAAACCATCCGCCGCGGCGACGCGACCGCGGTCATCACCGGCGCCTGCGACGCGGTGCTGCTGCCCATTTTCCACGCCACCTGGTGCTCGATGCGCGCCCTCGCCTCCGACAACGAGCATCCGGAGCGGGCGCTGAAGCCCTTCGACCTCAACCGCGACGGCTTCGTGGCGGGCGAAGGCGCCGCGGCCTTCATCTTCGAGGAGTACGAGCACGCCGTAGCCCGCGGCGCCCGCATCTACTGCGAGGTGATCGGGTACGGCTCGTCGAACGACGCCTACGACATGATCGCGCTCCACGAAACGGGACGGGGTCTGCGCCGAGCCCTCGAGGCGGCAATCCGGAAAGCCGGCATCCGTCCGGAGGAGGTCGACTACGTCAACCCGCACGGTTCCGGCACCCCGTTGAACGACCGCGTGGAAACGCGCGTGTTGAAAGAGGTCTTGGGGGAGGCGGCTTACCGCTGCGCCGTCAGCTCGGTGAAGCCGATCACGGGGCATTGCATGGGCGCTTCGGGCTCGGTGGAGGCCCTCGCGTGTGTGATGGCCATCCGCGACCAGGTGGTGCCGCCGACCATCAATTACACGACGCCCGACCCAGAGTGCGACCTCGACTACGTCCCGAACGAGGCGCGGCGTCGCCCTGTGCGGGTCGCCATCTCGACCTCGGTAGGGCTGGGCGGCCACAACGCCGCCATCATCTTCCGCGCAATCGAATGAACCCCAGCGCTCGAACACCCCCAGCGAGGAGCGAACAGACGTGCGACGGGCTGTTGTGACCGGCATCGGCGCGGTGACGCCTGTGGGGCTCACCGGCCGCGAAACGTGGGAGAACCTCCTTGCCGGGCGATCCGGCATCGGGCCCATCACGCGATTCGATGCCTCGAACCTTCCGGTGCGCATCGCAGGCGAGGTGAAGGGCTTCGAGCCGACCCGGTACATGGATACGAAGGCCGCCCGAAGGATGTCCCGCTTTGCCCAGCTCGCCGTGGCCGCGGCCGTACAGGCAGCGGAAGACGCGGGAATCGTCATCGCCGACGAGGAGCGCGGCCGGGCAGCAGCTGCCATCGCGACCGGCGCCGGCGGCGTACTCGATACCATCGCCGAAACGCAGGTCCTCCTCGAGCGCGGGCCGGAGCGGATCAGCGCGTTCTTCATTCCGACGATGGCGCCCAACATGGGCGCGTGCCAGGTCGCCATGCGCCTGGGACTGCGCGGCCCCGCGATGGCCAGCGTCGCAGCCTGCGCCAGCGGGCTCTACTCTTTCATCGAGGCGAAGCAGCTCATCGAACGGGGCATCGTCGACGTCGTCTTCGCGGGCGGCACCGAGGCGGCGCTCCACCCGCTCCCCATCGCAGCGCTGGCGAACATGCGCGCCCTGAGCCGCCGTAACGAGGCACCCGAAGCGGCGAGCCGGCCGTTCGACCGGGATCGGGACGGATTCGTCTTCTCTGAAGGCGCGGTCGTGCTCGCCATCGAAAGCGAGGAGCGAGCCGTCCGACGGGGCGCCCGCATCTACGCCGAATTGGCCGGCGGCGGTCTCTCGTGCGACGCCTACCACATCACGGCACCGCTCGAAGACGGAAGCGGTGCGGCCCAGGCGATCTCCGCTGCGCTGGCCGACGCTGGATTGGACCCGGGCGAGGTCGACTGCATCGTGGCGCACGGGACCGGCACGCCCCTGAACGACGTCGCCGAGACCCTGGCTATCAAGGCGGCGCTGGGCGAGGCGGCGCGGGGGATTTCGGTCACCGCCCCGAAGTCGATGGCTGGCCACCTGCTGGGCGCTGCGGGAGCGCTGGGGGCGTTGGTAGCGGCGATGGCGTGCGCCGAGGACGCCGTCCCCCCGACGATCAACCTCGAACACCCGGACCCCGAGTGCGACCTCGACTACACGCCCCTGCGAGCCCGGGCCCGCGAAGTGAGGGCCGCGCTCGCAAACGGCTTCGGCTTCGGCGGGCAGAACGCCTGCGTTGTCTTCCGCAAGTACCGGCGGTGACGTACCCTCGCGGACGGGGCGCGGTGCCAGCCGTCCGCCCGACTCTCCCTGCGGAGGCCTGCATGCCCACCCTCTTCGACCGTGTGCGCGACGTGATCGTGGCACAGCTCAAGGTGAAGCCCGAGGAAGTGACGCCGGAGTCGCACCTCATCGACGACCTGAGGGCGGATTCGCTCGACATCGTAGACCTCACCATCGCCCTTGAAGAGGCGTTCTCCGGCGACGCCGACTTCGAGATCACGGAAGAGGACGCGGAAAATATCCGCACCGTGCAGGACATCATCGATTTCCTGCGGGAGAAAGGCGTACCCGGAGACTGACCGCTCCTAGCGTCCGGCAAGAGCGCGCAACCGCTGGACAATGCCGGGCAGCACCTCGAGCACCCGGTCGATATCCTCGTCGGTGTTCCCTTTCCCGACGGTGAGCCGCAGCGAGGCATGGGCGAGGTCGCGGTCGATGCCCATCGCCGTGAGCACGTGCGACGGCTCCACGGAGCCGGTAGTGCAGGCGCTGCCCGAGCTGGCCGCGATGTCGGCCATATCCAGCGCAAGAAGGACGCTCTCGCCTTCGACATTGCGGAAGCAGCAGCTGAAGTTGTTCGGAAGGCGCCGGTCTGGGTCCTTGGGTCCGGTGATGACCGTGTCCGGGATGCGCTCGGGGATGCCGTAGAACAGGCGGTCGCGCAGCCGGCGGGCGTGGGCGTTCCGCTCCGCCATCTCCTCCCAGGCGAGCTTCATTGCCGTCGCGAGGCCGACGATCCCGGGGACGTTCTCCGTTCCAGCCCGGCGCTCGCGCTCCTGCCCGCCGCCGAGCAGCATCGGCTGCCACGGCGTTCGATTCTTGATGTAGAGAAGCCCGACCCCCTTCGGTCCGTACAGCTTGTGGGCGGCGAGGCTCAGCAGGTCGACGCCCAGCTTCGAAGGGGTGATGTCGATAGCGCCGGCCGCCTGAACTGCGTCCGTGTGGAACACCACCCTGGGGTTCCGCTGCTTCGCGATGCGCACCGCCTCGGCAATCGGTTCGATGGTCCCGACCTCATTGTTGGCGGCCATGATGCTGACAACGACCGTGTCCGGGCCCACAGCCTCCGCCAGCGCCTCGAGGTCGACGACGCCCTCCTCGTCGACGGGAAGGTAGGTCGCACGGAAGCCCTCGCGCTCCAGCTGCTCGACCGTGTGCAGTACCGCGTGGTGTTCGATCGAGCTGGTGACGATATGGTTTCCTCGGCCGAGGGCACGCTGGGCGAAGGCGGCCCCCCGAATCGCCGCATTGTCCGACTCGGTCCCGCCGCTGGTGAACACGATCTCCTTCGGCGATGCCCCGAGAAGGTCGGCGCACTGCTTGCGAGCCTCGTCGAGCGCGCGGCGCGCCTCCTGACCTTCCAGGTAGATGCTCGACGGGTTGCCCCAGTACTCCGTGTAGTACGGCCACATCGCCTCCAACACGCGCGGGTCGACGGGCGTGGTGGCAGCGTGGTCCAGGTAGATGCGCCCCATGACTTGCCTCCGCTACCAAGATAGACGCCCTCCCCGCCGCTCTGCTACGCTTTTCGTAGCAACGCGGGGGCGATCCCGGATTTCCGGAGCTGGAGGCGAAATGACCGACTTCGTGCAGACCGACACTCCTCTGGTGACGATTACCGAGAAGGCTGCTGCCAAAGCGAAGGCCCTGCTCGAATCGCGGCAGCTTCCGGAAGGGGCGCTGCGGGTCTTCGTGGCCGGCGGCGGCTGCTCCGGATACCAGTACGGCATGGCGCTCGCCCGGACTACGGAGGAGGACGACATCGTCCTCGAACAGCACGGCGTCCGCATCGTCATCGACCCCGAGAGCGCCGTCTACCTCAAGGGCGCGGAGATCGACTACGTCGAAGACGTGATGAAGAGCGGCTTCAGCATCTTCAACCCGAACGCGGTGCGGAGCTGCGCCTGCGGCTCGAGCTTCCAAACGGCTGACGGCAGCGGGACGCCGCGCCCCTGCTGCTAGCGTTCCGGCAACCGGCAAGGACTGGGAAGGGCGGCTCTCGGAGCCGCCCTTCGTCGTCATGCGTGCCTGGGTAAGCCGTAGCCGCTCGCGCGGCTGATTGACGGCCCTCAGGATGCGTTGTCGTCGCGATATGGGCAACGTATACCTCAGAGCAGGTTGCGGTAGAGCTGCACCTGGCTGGTGAGGAACACCATCGTTTCCCGGGTCGCGCGGCGCAGAGCCGCAAACTGGGCATCTTGTGCAGCCATCTCCTCGAACTTCTCCAGCTCGGCGAACGAGTCGAATTCGGCTACGATCGTCACCCCGTTCGTCGAGCCGGTGACGGCCGACCAGACGCTCGTCGTCGCGTCGATGCCGCGCTGCTTCTGGTACTCCAGCGCCTGAGAGATGGACATCACGAACTCGCGGTGCTTGCCAGGCTGGACATCGCCGGCGAGCGTGCGCATGTAGCGCCGGGGGGCAGTCGCGTCCTCGCTGGAGATGAGGCCCTCGGAGTGGTACGCCAGGCGGTGAATCGAAACCTGCGACGCCTCGTACACCATGTTCGAGCGGACAGCCCGGCGGATCTCCGCGAACTGAGCATCGAGGGCGGAGAGTTCGGTGAACTTTTCCAGCTCCTCGAGCGTGTTGAAGTCGCTGGTGATGAGCACGAAGTTCGTAGGCCCCGTGAGGGCGCTCCAGACGGCCGTTCGGGCGCGGATGCCGCGCTCGGCCTGATGGTCGCGAGCGGCCCTCATCGCTTCCAGGAATTCGCGCGTGCGTCCGCGTTCGACGATGCCGGTGATGATGCGTCGGTACACGAACAACCCCCGAGGGAATCGCAGTTCGCCGGTACGCCGGCGGCAACAGTCTACCAGGGAGCGGGTATCGGGCATCTCCCCAACGAAGGTCGTGCCGCGATAGGATTGCGGCGGAGCCTACGGGGGAGGGATCGCGACATGCCGCTCTACGTGGCGTTCCTTTCGTTCAAGCCCGGGAGCTCGCTCGCACAAGGGATGGCCGCCTTCGAACGCCGCAAGACGTTTCAGCACCCGCCCCGCGCCACACTGTTGGGCGAGTACTGGGTGGCAGCCCCGCCGGACAAGCCCCAGGTGGTGCTCATCTGGGAAGCGGACGACGAGGGGCCCGGCGACTACTACGAGGCGGCCTGGGGCGACCTCTTCGACATCACCGTATGCCAAGCGACGCGGCCTGTGACTGAGCTGCCCGCGGACCTCGGCGGTCTCGCAGCCGCCATGGGCGCGCCGTCGGGCCCGGGCCCGGGCTGAGACCGCGAGGCAAGCCCGTCTGCCCTACTCGCCGCGCTTCCCGAGCCCGTACAGGTTCCCGTCCGGGTCGCGGAAGACAGACCACCATCCCCAGAACTGCCGAGTCGGCGGCTCCGCGAATTCCACTCCCCTCGCGGTGAGCTCCCGGTAAGCCGCCTCCACATCGTCGCAGTGGAAGATGACGTTCGAGAACGTCCCAACGCGGTCGGCGTGCTCCGGCGGCGTATACAGCACGAGGCGCACGGACCGATCGGGCGGGGCGACCTCGATCCAGCGCGGCCCGGCGGGATCATCGCCGAGCGGCACCTCTTGCACGAGGTCGAAACCCATCGTCTCAGTCCAGAAGCGCCTGGCGCGCTCCTGGTCGCTCACGTAGAGGCTGACGCTGCGCACGCCGAGGTTCATGGCTTACTCCTCTTCGAGGCGTCCGTCAGCGCCCCTGGAAATTGGGCTCCCGCTTCTCGGCGAAGGCGCGGACGCCCTCTTCGAAGTCCATGGTGCGGAAGAGCGGCAGGAGCTGCAAGTACGTATGGTCGACGGTGGCCTCGAACGTCTCGTCGAGCCCGAGACGCATCATCCGCTTCGTGGCCTGCACGCTGAGGGGGGCGTTCGATGCGATGCGCCGCGCCCAGGTCAGGGCTTCCTCCATCAGCCGGTCGTCTGGTACGACGCGGTTCACGAGCCCCAGCTCGAGGGCGCGCTGGGCGTCGAGCACCTCGCCGAGGAACGCCACTTCGGCGGCCCGTGCCCAGCCGATGAGCCTCGGCAGATACCAGCAGCCCCCCGATTCGGGAAGGACACCGCGACGGACGAACACCGCCCCGAGCTTCGCGCTCTCGCCGGCAATGCGGATGTCGCATCCCAGCGCAAGGTCCATCCCGTAGCCCGCCGCAGGCCCGTTGATGGCAGCGATAACGGGTTTGTCCATGCGGTGGAGGACCACCGGCGGGCTGTTCTGAAGGTCGAAGAGGCGGTAGGCCCCGTCGCCTCCGACGCCGAGGCCGCCGAAGTCCTTCAAGTCGAGTCCTGCGCAGAATCCGCGGCCCGCACCCGTGAGCACGATGACCCGGACTTCGGGGTCGATGTTCGCCTGCTGGAGCTCGCGGGAAAGGGCCGCGAGCATCGGCCCGCTGATGGCGTTGAGGCGGTCGGGTCGGTTCATCGTGAGGATGAGGATGTGGCCGTCGCGGGCCGCCAAGAGGTGGTCGTCCGTCATCGGTGCTCCCTTCGATTCGAGGCGTTTCGCCCCAGCTTACCGCCCACGCCACTCCCTGAGGAGGAACTCGCGGAGGGTGAGCCCGCTTGCGCGCCATCGCGCCGCCGCTTCGGGCCCGATGTACCGCCAATGCCACGGCTCGTACGCGTACCCGGTGACGCCTTCGGCACCGCGCGGATAGCTGAGGGCAAAACCAAAGCGCCAGGCGTTCTCCTCCAGCCAACGCCCTTCGGGCGTGTCGCCGAACTCCTCCGACAGCTGCCCGCCGACCGTCGCGCTGGACAGGTCGACAGTAGTGCCGAGCTGATGTTCGCTGTGGCCCGGCTCGGCACTCGTACGCCGGGCCTCGGCTTCGCCCAATACCGATACCCAGTACTGGAACGTCTGCTCCTGCTGCTGATAGCTGCGGTAGGCGCTGACGACGAACAGGCGGTGGCCGTCGGCGCGGGCGGCGTCCAGCAGCCGCATCAGGGCATCGGCGGCCTCGCGACGGAGGAGGTGGCTGCCGCCGTCCGTAACCTCGGCGGGCAGAGGCACGAGGTCGCCCGGTTCGCAGTCGGGGTCGAGGGCGTGCTCCTTGTCGATCGGGACGAGAATGTCCCCACAGGGGAGCGGATCAGGAATCGGGGCCGTCGAGGGTATCGCCGCGCCCGTGGCGCCGGGAGATGGGCTCGCGGAGACTTCGGGAACCGGCGTCGACGCGCCCCGGAGCGTCGGCAAAACCGTCGCTACGGCCTGAACATCGACGCCGCCGCCCGCCCTGGAACACCCAGCGAGCACCAGGGCGAGCACGCCGACGCCGATGGGAAGCAGCCGCACGTCATCCACTGTACCGGGGAGGGGCCTTCCGGCCGAGGTCCGGAGTTCAGACGACGATGCCGCGACGCTCGAGGCGCGGGTCCCGCCGCACGTCATCCACGAAGGCGCGCAGGAGCGCGTTCGTCGTGGCCGGCTGCTCGAGCTGGAAGAAGTGGCCGGCGGGCACCATTTCCTGGCGGACGAAGCGCGTGATCTCGCGCAACTTCGATGGGTCGCCCAGCGGCCGCGCCGCCCAAATGGCCATGAACGGCTTCTCGTCGGCCTCGCGGAGGAGCGCCGGGAGGTCGGTCTTGAGGAATCCTGCCTCCTCGAGCATCCCTGCCGCCACATCGGAGGGACAGCCCAGCATCAGGTCCAGTACGGCTCGCCGCACCTCGGGGGGTGTCGCCTCGCCGAAGAAGCTTTCGATGAAGCCGCGAACCGGCTCCATGCTGCCGGCGGTCCGAACCGCAGCGATGGTGCGGTCGAAGCCCTGCGCGGCCGCCGTGAGCGGCGAATCGCCCATCACGATGCCGCACACGAGTTCGGGATGGCGGTGGTTGAGGAGCAGCGCCACGAGCCCGCCGAGGCTGTGCCCCACCGCGATCACGGGAGCGAGCTCGAACGTTCGGATCAGCTCGGCAACGTCGTCGGCAGCGGTAGTCACGTCGTAGGGCGGCTCGGCCTCCGTTTCGCCCCTGCCACGAAGGTCGACCGCGAGGCAGCGGTAGTCACGGGAAAGGTCGTCGAGCTGCGGCGCCCACACGCTGCGGTCGCACGCCCAGCCGTGGATGAACACGAAGGCCGGCCGGCCCCTGCCCCGCTCCTCGCAGCCGAAGCGGATACCGCGGACGGCTACCGTTGCCACGCCGCTGCCCTCCGCACAGCGCCCGTAGACGCGCGAACGAGCGAGCGGACGGCGAGGCGGCCGGCAGCGCCGCCTGCGCGCCCCGCCAGCCGTAGCGCTCCGCTTCCGCTGCGGCGCAGCCGCGTGCCATCGGCCCGTTCCGCAAGGCCTCGGGCGCGTTTCGGCACCTCGCGCGACCGCTCCTCGACCAGGCGGATGAGCTCGGCGGCGAGCTGGCGCGCGCGTTCTGCGTCGACGTCGTGGAGACGGCGCTGGGCCTGGCGCGCGGCACGCCGCCCCACGTCGGCCAGCTCGTCGGCGAGCTCCTCGATACGCCGGGCGATTCGTTCGCCGTCGAGCTGCTGGACTGCCTCAAGCGGCCGGCGGGCTTGGGCGAGGAGCCGCTCGCGGCGCGAACGCCGCCGGCGCAAGCGCCGCGCGGCGATCAGCGCCGCCCCGCCGCCCAGCGCAACGACGGCCACGCCGGCCAGCACGGCCGCGAGCACGCGGTAGCGGCGGCCTTCGACGGGCGTCGCATTTGCCTGCTCGGCGAGCGCCGCCTGAGGCTGCGCTTCGCCCTGGAACCGCCCGGATTCGACGTCGTCGAGGAACGAGAGCACAGCCTCGGTGAAGGCGTCGGGGTTATCTCCCGGCACGCTGTGGCCCGCGCCGGGTACGACGGCGAGCCTCGCCTTCCGCATCTCGCGCACTGTTCGTTCCGCGACCTCCTGGGTCAGAACATCGCTCTCGGCGCCGCGGACGAGCAGGGTCGGCACGTGAATGGACCGGAAGAGCTGCCACATCTGGTCGTTCGAGAGGTCGCTGCCCACGCGGAGCTGGGCATTGGGGTCGCGGAAACGCTTGTCGAACTTCCAGGTCCACTTGCCGGATTCGGTCTGGCGCAGCCGGTGACGCATCCGCTGGCGGATGTTTTCCAGCGACCGGCGGGGGTTGAAACGGTGCGCTAGCTGGACGAACTCTTCGAACTCGAGCTCGTCGGGACCCTGGACGAAGCGCCGGATGTTGTCGACTCCTTCGCGCGCCGCCTCAGGCCCGACGTCGACGAGGATGAGGGCGCGAACGTGCTCGGGGTGCCTTGCGGTGTAGGCGACCGCGTTCAGCCCGCCCATGCTGTGTCCCATCAACACGAACCGGTCGAGCCCGAGCGCCTCGCGGACGTGCTCGAGGTCGCGCACGAAGGCCTCGCGCGAGTAATCGCCGTCCTTCGCCCATTCGCTATCGCCGTGGCCGCGCTGGTCGAGCGCAATGAGGCGGTATCGATGCTGGGCGCGCTCGGCAAATTCGTCGAACATGTGCCCGGAAAGACCGAACCCGTGCAGCATGAGGATGACGGGCGCGGATTCGGACCCCCACTCTTGGTAGTGGAGCTTGATGTCGCCCGCCTGCACATCCCGTTCGAGGTACCCGGCGGTGGTCATCTGGAAACCTCCTTCCGCAGGGGACGGCCCCCGCCCTCGCCGGACGATAATACCACCTAGGGCCAGGGCCCTCTGCGGACGTGCGGATTTCCTCACCCTAGGAAAGCGGCGGGAGACCAGCTTCCGCGAGGAGCTCGTTCATGTAGGCCACCACGCGGTCGCCCTGCCAGGCGAAGCCGCCGCCGGGGTTGAAGGAGTAGTTGTAGGCGGCGCGGACGAGACGCTCGCCGCTGTACCCCGCGGCAAGGCAGGCGTGCCAGGCCTCGGCCAGGCCCCGAGCGGCGCGATCGGCATTCGCTTCCGGATCGAAGCGGAGGTCGCCCATCCCGTACCCGTAGCCCTGATCGTGGAGCTGGAAGAGGCCGACCGAGTGGCCATCATCCCCGACGGCGTACGGATCGCCCCCGCTCTCCGCCAGCATGACGGCCTTGAGAAAGATGGGCGGCACGTTGTACTTCTCGCCCATCCGGTTCAGCAGTTCGTCCCAGCGGTCGCGATTCGAAGCGGACGGCCGAGCAGGCAGCGCCAGGCGTTCGATGCTTGGTCTGCTAACGGCAGCGAAGCGCGAGGATGCGGGCTGGCGAGGCCCCGCTGCGAGACCGTGCCGTACTCCTTCGCTACGGACGAAGGATGCTGCGCGTCCCGCCTCGGGAAGCGGAATGTGCTCGAGCCCGCGCACGTCGAGGCCGAAGGGGTAAATCGCCATCCTGAGGCCCACCGTAGTACGTTGGTGGCGCGCCGCCATCGGGGAACCTCCGAGGCGGCGCACGCGAGCACCCGGAGGTTCAGCATGAGCACCGCCCGCATCCCCGACGCTACGCTGATGGCCCGGCTCCAACTTAGCGTGAAGGGACTCGACTGGGCCGCGTCCCTCGTCCAGCCCTACCAGCACCGTCAGCAGGACGGACGGTGGTCGGCTCATCAGCACGTCTACCACCTGCTGGGCGTGGAGCGGATGCTCCGGCAGCGCATCGAGCGGGCGTTGAGGGAGGACCGGCCGCGCTTCTCCGAATGGGACGAGGCCGGGTACATGGCTGCTCACCGCCCGGAGCCCGACATCACCCTCCTCGCCGACGAGGTGATGGCGGAGCGGGGGAAGACGTTCGAGCTGCTGCGGGGGCTCGAGCCGGAGCAGTGGTTCCGCACGGCCGTCTGGTCCGACGGGCGCACGGTAGACGTCGCATGGATGGCCGAACGGGCGCTCTGGCAGGCGCTCTACCATTTCCAGGCCCTCATCGATCTTCACGGGCGGTTCGAAGCGCTGCAGGCGGAACGGTGGCGGCAAGGAACCGTGGCCGCCCCGAAGGAGTGAGCCTCAAGCTGCCGGAAGCTGAACACGGTACACCTGCGACAGCAAATCGAGGAAAGCGGACATGAGGCCCGTCTGCGGCTTGTGACGCCGGTACATGACGGCGATATCGCGCGTCACCGGCTCAGCGGCGGCGATGTGGACTTTGTGGAGAGTGCCCAGCTTGATCTCCCGGTCGACGGAGACCTCGGGGAGGAGCGCCACCCCTAGGTTCGCCTCGACCATCTTCTTCGTCGCTTCGATGGAGTCGAGCTGCATCCGCTGCTCGGGCACCATGCCCACATCGCGGAAGAGGTTGAGGATCATCGAGTAATAGCTCGAGTCGCGGTCGAAGAGGATGAGCGACTCTTTGGCCAGCTCTTCGACCGTGACTTGGCCGCGCTTCGCGTAGCGGTGGTGCGAGGAGACCACGAGCACCAGCTCGTCGCGGAAGAGGGTGATGGTGTGCACATCGGGGTGGGAAATGGGCCGTCCGAACCCCATCTGGACGTCGTCTTCGAGCACCATCTGCAGCACTTCGTCGGAATGTCCCGTGCGCACGCTGACGTCCACCCCGGGGTGGCGGTCGCAGAACACCTTGAGGAGCCGCGGGAGCACGTAGGTGCCGACGGCCGGGGCGGTTCCGATCGAGAGGCGGCCGGCGGTGCCTTCGCGCGCACCTTGGAGCACCCGGAGCCCGTCTTCGAGCGACCGCTTGGCGCGCTGGGCGTAGGGGAGGAACCACCGTCCTGCATCGGTAAGGCGCACGCCGCGGCCCATGCGTTCGAAGAGGACTTGGCCGACTTCGCGCTCGAGGGACTGGATGCGGTTGGACAGGGAAGGCTGCGCGACGTGCAGCATCTCGGCGGCGCGGCTGAAGCTTCCGCACTCGGCGGCAGCCAGAAACGCTTCGATCTGCGCCAGCTCCATGAGCTTACCCCCGAGCCATAGCGTACATCTATTGCCAACGATACGGCATCGGGGAAGTATAGGCGAGCCCGAGAGATGTATCCAGCCCTTTTCGCGCTACGACCCCGCCGGGACGCCCTCGAAGTAGTGGATGAGGAACCAAATGAGCAAGTCGCTCCCCGAAACGATGCCAACCAGCTCGTCGCCGTGCACCAGCGGCAGGTGGCGGAACCCGCCCACCGCCATCTTGTGGAGGCCCACCGCGATGGTGTCGGTGTCTCGCAGGATGACGGGGTCGGGGGTCATCCACCGTTCCACCGGGTCATCGAGCCGTTCCGGGCGCCCGACGATGCGCTTCAGCACGTCCCGCTCGGTGAAGATGCCCACGATCTCATTCCCCCGCATCACCACGGCCGCGGTGGCGGGTTCGTCGCGGAGGCGCGCCACCACCTCCCGGACCGACGTCTTGAGCGCGACGACAACGGGCCGCAGCACCCGGAGCGAGGTGAGGGGGGTGTTGAACTCGGTCTCGGCGCCCGGCTGAGCGGTTACGGGCACGTCGAGCGCGGCGAGATCGGCGAGGCAGTTTTCGCAGTG
>DAOUCS010000135.1:0-3526 GCA_034431815.1 Dehalococcoidia bacterium | reverse complement strand
CGGGTTCGCCGCACCCGCTCCGCCATTCGTTCGGCCAGCCCCACGAGCTGTTCCTCGCGCCGCCGGCGATACCCGGCCGCATCCAGCGTGATGATGGGCGTCCCGGGGTAGCGGCGAGCGACGATGTGGTTCACCAGGTACTGGAGGGCAAGTAGCGATTCGCCCCGCCGTCCGATGAGCGGCCCGAGATCGTCCCCGGTGATATCGATAACGGCCAACGCAGTGCCGCGTCCATCGCCGATGGTCACGGGCTCGCGGATAGTGATTTCGGCGTCGATGCCCACGATGCGGAGGATGTCGTCGACCACCTGAGCGGCCAGGTCGACCTGAGGTGCCTCGATGTTCGGCTCCACTTCCGGCTCGGCCACGGACCGCGGCCGGCTCGGCGGCGCGGGCCGGGTGGGCCGATCGTGCCGCCGCCCCCGCGGCTGCGCTGTTCTCTGCCCGCGCCCCCCCGGCGGCGGTTTCAGGAAGTCCTCTTCCGTCAGCCGGGGTATGGCCTCCTCCACGCGGAGGGTGCTCCGCTGCCGCGGAGCCCGGGGGCGGCCCAGGCCGGCTGCCCGCAGGTGCTCCGCCTCGGTGCTCGTCCGCGGGATGCGCGTGTCGGGCGGCTGGACGCTCGGCTCCTCGGCGGGGCGCTTCCGCTCCACCCGCACCACCGCATCGCGGGCGCCGATGCCGAACGGCCCCCCGCGGCGGCCTTCGTCGAGCACGACGTACTCCACTTCGTCGCGGGTGGCCCCGAGCATCTTCAGGGCCTTTTCAAGTGCGTCTTCGACGGTTTTGCCGCTTGCTACGGCTTGGTCCATGGCGTGTCCTCGATTCTGTCGGCGTCGCCGGGCGCACGGCATGGCTCCGCTCCGATGGGGCAGGGCTGACCGCAGCAGGCACCGGCGACGGCGGGTGGAAGAGGGGCTCGATCTTCAGCGCGGGAATGCCGTACACGGCGATGTTGAACCCGATGCCGACGATAGAGTTCACAATCCAGTACAGGCTCACGCCCGTCGGGAAGTTGAGGGCGAAGAAAGCGAACATGATCGGCAGCATCCAGTTCATCATCTGCTGCTGGGCTCGAGCCCGCTCGTCGGTCGCATACGATACCGTTGATTTCGATTGCAGCCACGTGGTGAGCCCCACGAGGATGACCATCACGAGCCCGCCCAGCCCCTCGGAGCCGAAGGCGCGCAGGTCGAGGCCCAGGAAGTGTTCCTCGAGGGGCACCGCCCGCTGGATGTAGCTCCAGTTGTAGAGCTGCGTCGAGAGCGCCTCCAGCGCTTCCGGTGATTCCGGGAGCGTGCGCCGAATGGCGTAGTAGAGCCCGATGAGGATGGGGAGCTGGAGCAGCATCGGCCCGAGGCAGCCGAGGGGGTTGACCCCAGCCTCGCGGTAGACGCGCAGCATCTCCTCCTGCCGCCGTTTCGGGTCGCTGTACTTCTTCTGAATCTCCTGGATGCGCGGCTGGAGCTGCTGCATCGCCCGCGTCTGGTGGAGCTGGCGGAGGGTGAGGGGGAACGTCGCCACACGGATGAGGATGGTGAAGGCGATGAGCGCCAGGCCGAAGCTGCCCCAAAGGGCATGCGTGAGCACGACGAGGAGGTTGATCATCGGCTCGAGGATGACCAGGTGGAAGAAGTCGCCGATCATCCTCCGCCTCCGGCGATAACCACCTCGCGCACCTGCAGCGTCTGCGGCGTGGCGCGGAAGAGCTTCCCGTTCGTCGTCACCACGTAGGCGACCTCGCCGTGCGCCACCACCGGCGCGCGGACCGTTCCGCCCGACTGGAGGGGCACGCGGTTCAGCAGCTCACCGGTTTCCAGGTCGAGGAACGCCACCGCCGGCGAACGGTCGGCCACCACCAGGACATCGCCGACGACCGCCGGCGCTGCCTTCACCTTGCTGCCGACGTCGGCGCGCCAGCGGACTGCGCCGTTCGTTATGTCGACTGCCACGACTGTCCCGGCGAAGTCGCCGAAGTAGGCCGTAGCACCGGCGACCGCCGGGCGCGTCCACACCCAGGCGTCCGCCTCGACCGGAGCGAACGCCTGCCGCCCTGTGGCGGCCTCGACGAAGTACACCTTCCGGTCGAGGCTCGGCACGAAGAGGAGCCCGTCGCGGATGAGAGCAAGGTCGGGGATGGCGGCGCCGACGCGGAACGGCTCCGGCCAGAGGAAGCGGGCGCCGTCGAGGGCGATGGCGTACAGGTTCCCGTCCATGGTGCCAGCGTAGACGGCGCCGTCGGCCGCCACCGGCGGCGCCCAGACGCCCTTGCCGAGCCGGAGCCCGTCTCGCGGCCAGCCAGGGGCTGGCGTGCGATCGTTCTTGTCGAGGGCGTAGAGGCGGCCCTCGGTGGTGCCGAACACGAGCCACCGGCCCTCGGCGAGGACGGGCCCGCCGACGATGCTGCCGATGAAGCCCCGCTGCTGCCAGCGGAGGCTGCCGTCGGAGGCCGAGACGGCGAAGAGGGTGCCGTCGTACGAGGCGAAGTAGAGGGTGTCGCCGTCGACGACAGGCTCCGTGTACACGGCGCGGAAGCGGACGTCCTGGCCCTCGGCGGGGATCCGCCAAGCGGGCTGCGCTATCTCGTTCACGGTGAGTGCGGCGAGCTGGTCGTCGCCGAGGAACACGTAGGCGGTCGAGTCGGTGAAGACGGGCGCCGCCCAGCCCTCCGGGTTTGCGATGGAAACGCATCCGGCGAGCGGCAGGGCGAGCACGACGGCAAGGATGAGGACGAGAAGGCGGGGCTGTGCCACGGCGCTATGGTACCAGCCGCCCGGGAAGACGGAAGCGCGCCGGTGTTCCACGGGAAACTTGACGGTGAAACACGCCTTCGGGGCGCGCGTGTTCCACGGGAAACTTGACGGTGAAACGCACCGCAGACCCGGCTACACTCCCCTCATGACCGCGCTCCAACCCGCGCCCGATCCATTCACCGCCGGGCTCCTCCTCGGCCTCCTCATCGGCGAAGGTCATTTCGGCGGCGACGGCCGCCAGCCACACGTAACCCTCCGCATGCACGCCCGCCACGAAGCCCTCTTCCACTGGCTCCTCGACGCCGTTCCCGGCTCCCGCCTCTACGGTCCCTATCGCCACGGCGGCCGCCACTACTACCAGTGGATGGTCCGCGGCCCCGCCCTCCGACAGGCTCTCCTGCCTCTCCTCGACTCGCTCCCCTGGGCCGACCTCGACCCGCCCACCTGGGAGCGGTACCAGGCGATGAAGCGCACCTACCGCCTCGACCGCGGCTCGGGGACCGGGTCGTAGCCCATCCCCCCGCCCGGCCGACACCGCAGCAGCCGCCGCGCCGCGAGCCAGCTCCCCCGAAGCGGCCCGTGGAGCCGAATCGCCGCCTCCGCATATCGGGAGCAGCTCGGTTCGAACCGGCACGCCCCCCGGAACATCCACGAAAACACCCCTCGGTAGACCCAGATCCCTCCGATCAGCACTGCGGTAGCGGCCCGCCTCATCCTCCGTCCTCGCTCCTCATCAAACCCGCTCGCCGGAGCGCACCCTCCAGCGCCGCCCTCAG
>DAOUCS010000134.1:0-3519 GCA_034431815.1 Dehalococcoidia bacterium | reverse complement strand
GCGCCCGCCGGCCCGGCCGGCGAGCCGCCTCCGCCGCCACCTCCGCTGCGGCGCCCCGAGCCACTGGTGGCCGCCTTCCGCGAACGGGCGGCGGCCCTCGGTGCGGAGGTGACCGATGCGTACACGCCGGAGCCGGGAGATCGAACGGTCGAGGCCGCTGCGGCGGTCGCGGCTACCGGAAGCGTCCTCCTCACCGGCGAGGCGGCCGACCGGCGGGCGCTCCTGCGGGCGAAGCGGGTCGTGGTCCTGGCCGAGGCGGACCGGGTCGTGCCCTACCCCGCCGACCTGGAGCCGTCCCTCGGCCCAGGCGAAGCCCTCATCCTCACCGGCGCCAGCCGCACGGCGGACATCGAGAAACAGATCGTCCGGGGCATCCACGGCAGCGAGCGGCTGACGATCGTCCTCCGCGGGGCGGGATGAACACATGGCGCAGCCATTCCTGAAGTGGGCAGGCGGCAAGGGAAAGCTGGCGCCGTTGCTTGCAGCGCTCGCACCGCCCTTCGCCCGTTACCACGAGCCGTTCCTTGGCGGCGGGGCGGTGTTTTTCGCCTTCGAAGAGCGAGGGCTGCTGCAGTCGGCGTTCCTCTCTGACAGCAACTCGCTCCTCATCGATGCCTTTCGGGCGGTCCGCGACGCGGTGGAGGACGTCGTCGCAGCACTCGAGCCGCTCGCAGCAGCATTCGACCGCGCGAGCCCTGAAGAGCGCCGGGCGCTCTACTACGCCGTCCGCGACCACCGGCCCGCGAACGACGTCGCCGCGGCAGCCTGGCTCATCTTCCTGAACCGCACCTGCTACAACGGGCTCTTTCGGGTCAACAGCGCGGGCCGGTTCAACGTCCCCTACGGCCGGTACGCCCGGCCGAAAATCCTCGACGCCGAACGCCTGCGTTCGTGCTCGCGAGCGCTCCAGGTGGCCCAGCTCGCAGCAGAGGACTTCGAGAGCGCGTGCGAGCGAGCCCGGCCGGGCGACCTCGTCTACCTCGACCCGCCCTATCACCCGCTCAGCGCCACCGCACACTTCACCAAGTACACCCGCGACGGCTTCGGACCCGCGGAACAGGCCCGGCTAGCAGCCTGCTTCGAACGGCTGAGCGCCCGCGGCGTGGCGGCAGCCCTCTCGAACTCCGCCCATCCGGCCGTCGTGCGGCTGTACGAAGGCAAGGGCTTCGACCTGCAGATGGTCCCGATGCCGAGGGCAATCAATTCGAAAGGCAACGGGCGGTCGCCCATCTCCGAGCTGCTCGTGACGAACTTCCGGCGCCCGGAAGTGGCCGCCGCCCTGCGGAGCGTTCAGGAGGCTGCCGGAGCGGCGGCGGCGACCCCGAGGAACTCGAGGAACACCGGGTTGTAGAGCTCCGGGTACTCCATGCAGCCCACATGCGCACCAGGGAGCTCCACGAGCTTCGCCTTCGGCAAGAGTTCGGCCAGCCGTCGGCTGTTCCGCGGCGGGACGAGGATATCGTCCTTGCCGCAAACCACGAGCGTTTCGTGCTGGATCTCCCGCTGCCGCCCAGCCGGGCGCCAGTTCAGGATCGCCTCCGCCTGCCTAATGAAGCCGTGGTCCTTCTGCGGATACGGGTTCGCCAGTACGGCCGCAATGGCGCGCTCGAGCCGCCGCTCGTCGTCGAGGAGCTCGGGGCTGTACAGCCAGGTGGCCATGAAGCGGGCGAACTGCTCCCGGCTCAGGTTCGAACGGCGGACATCGATGAAGTTGCGGAGGACGTTGCGCCCGAAGCCGTCGATATCCGGCGCCGTGGCGAGCAGGATGAGCTTCCCCACCCGCTTCGGGTGGTGAAGGGCGAGCTCCTGGGCAATGTAGCCGCCCATGCTGAAGCCGAGGACGTGGGCACGCTCGATCCCGAGCCGGTCGAGGAGGGCGGCGGTATCGGCTGCCATCTGTTCGATGGAGTACGGCCGGTCGGGCGCGCTGGTCCGACCCGCGCCGCGGTTATCAAAGGTGATGACGCGGAAATGCTGCGCGAGGGCCGGAACCTGGTTGGCCCATGCCTGGAGGTCGCCGCCCAGGCCCATGATGAGGACGAGCGGGTCGCCGGAGCCGGCTTCCTCGTAGTACATCATCAGGTCGCGAACGGGGACCGTGGGCATGCGAACCTCCAAGCGAGGGTGCGGTCGGCTGCATGCTAGCGGGGGCGCAGGCTACGGTCAGCGGGCCGCCCGGCGGATAAGGCCGCGGCGATCCGCCTCCTCGATGATTTGCGCGACGTTGGTGGCCGCGCCCTTCCGGATGCTGTCGGTGACCGTCCAGAAGGCGATGCCGCCCGGATGAGCCGTGTCGGCGCGGAGACGGCCGACGAGCACGAGGTCGTTTCCCGTGGCGTCGAGGGGCGTCGGGTACCGCTCCGCCGCCGGGTCGTCCATGAGGGTGACGCCCGGCGCCGAGGCGATGAGGGTGCGCGCCTCGTCGAGCGCGATGGGCCGCTCGAACTCGGCCCAGACCGCCATGGCGTGCCCGAACAGGGTGGGAACGCGCACGCAGGTGGCGCTGATGGCGATGTCCGGCGCATGGAGGATCTTCCGCGTCTCGTTCGCCATCTTCAGTTCTTCTTTGGTGTAGCCATCCTCAGCGAAGGCATCGATCTGGGGGACGGCGTTGAAGGCAATCTCCCGCTTCTGCGTCCCGGACGGCTCCCGGCGGCCTTCGAGGGCCGCCCGCGTCTCGCTCTTCAGCCCTTCGACCGCCGCGGCTCCGGCGCCGGCCACGGCCTGGTAGGTGGCGACAACGATCCGCTTCAGCGGGTTCACGCGGTGGATGGGCGCCAGGGCCATCACCATCGGCGTCGTGGTGCAGTTCGGCTGGCTGACGATCCCCTGGTGCCATTCGAGGTCCTCGGCGTTCACCTCCGGGATGACGAGCGGTACCGAAGGGTCCATGCGGAACGCGCTCGAATCGTCGATGACGAAGCAGCCGGCAGCGCGGGCGATAGGTGCGAAGCGCCGCGAGGCCTCGCCGGAGGCAGAGAGGAAGACGATGTGGTCATCGGGACCGAAGGAGTCCTCCGTCGTCTCCTCGACGGTGATGGCCTGCCCGCGGAACGAGATCACGGTGCCCGCCGAGCGCTTCGAGGCCAGGAGCCGGAGCCGCCCGACGGGGATGCGGCGTTCGTCGAGGACCTTCAGGAACTCGCGGCCGACGATGCCGGTCGCACCAACGACGGTGATGTTGTACGTCTCCACCGGGTATCTCCTGCGGTACGCCCTGTATAGTACGGCGCCCCCCGAGGAGGGTCATCCGGAGGGAGTCCGTGATGACGCGCGCCCCGTCCGCCGATTAGGATTGCCGAAGGGGGTTCGGAGCGATGTTCGAGGGGCTCAAGCGCCTGCGCCGGCGAGCGCGGGTGGCTCGCACGGCAGCGCACATCTATGTCGCGTACAAGGCGACGCAGCGCCGCACCCGGCGCCTGCAGCCGGACGAGGCCGCGGCAGCGTGGGAAGCGAGGCACGACTGGGCAGCCCGCAAGCTCTACGAGACGGCCGTTTCCCGCAAAGGGCTGTACGTGA
>DAOUCS010000133.1:0-12491 GCA_034431815.1 Dehalococcoidia bacterium | reverse complement strand
GGAGGAAGCTCCCCGCCCTCGACGCATCTCCGGCGGCTCCGGCGCCGCGAGTCAGTGGACGTGGTCGTGCGAGTGCGAGTGCCCGTGATCGTGCGAATGCGAGTGCCCGTGATCGTGCGAATGCGAGTGCCCGTGTCCGTCCTCGTCGAAGTCGAAGTCGTCGCTTTCGCCGCGCTCCCAGGGAGGAGGCTTGTCCGCCTCGCTGGGCTCAGCGCGGCCCACCACGACGAACGTCCCCATGAGCTTCTGCGCCTGCTGCCCGCAGGACGGGCAGGGAACGAACTGCAGGACATCCTTCATGGGCATGCGCTTCTCGAAGGTCGTGCCGCAGCCCGCACAGCGGTACTCGTACAGCGCCATCGGCTAGCCTCCGGGCCGGACTCAGGCCGGCGGTCTCAGTTGGTAGATAGCGGTATGGTCGACGCGGAGCAAGGGACGCTCCTTAGCGAAGAGGGCGACATCAAGGCGCACGAAACGGTGGCCCTTGCGCTCGAACACATCGAGGACGCGGGCACGCGTCTCGAACTCGGCGCCGGCTTCGGCAGCTCCGAAAATCGAAAATCCGCTCGAAACGTGCACCCATGGCCCGAGGTGGACGTTCGCCGAAAGGACCCAGTTGGCGTAGCGGATGCCCAGCCCGGGATGCTGAAGTTCTGCCGGACTCGCGCCGAGACCGACCTCGGCCAGATAGCGCCGTGCTTCGCTGGGGTCGAAGCGCGCCCGGAGCGTGCCGAGCACCTCGCGGTCCCGAAACGCCAGCTCGGAGGCAAGCGGGCGGTCGGACGGGGCGGGGAGCGAGGCTGCTGGAAAGTCGGCGAGGGACGGCGGGGTGACATCGCCGAGCGCTGCCCAGCCGTCCGCCACCCGCTGGCCCTCGGGACCCAGCGCGACGAGGGCGAGACGGCCGTCTCCGTTCGGCTCGGCGCAGGCCGTGACCAAGTCGCCGTCGTACACCGGAGACACCAGGCGGACGAAGCCCTGGCCCTGCGAGAGAAAGTCCGGCCCCAGCGCATGGAGCGCGGCCTCCATCAGGTAGGCGATGGTGGTGACGCCAGGCACCAGCCCGCCGCGGAAGCCGTAGCGACGGGCGACGCTGTCCTCGTGGATGCGGTTTTCGCTGCTCTCTGCGGTGTTGCGAGCGACGAACTGCAGTTCTGCAGCGGGCACCATCACGCGTGCTCTCCGGCGCCGGCGGGCGGGGCGGGCTCGTACGGGGTTCGCGGCCGGGCCACCTCACGGAATTCGGGGAACATGGTGTCGAACCGGCGGACGCTCACCGGGCGCCGGATGCCCTGGTGCTCGCATGCCGAGCCGACCGAGCAGGACTGGCAGCAGAACAGCCGGCCCGCCATGCGATATCCCTGGCCGGCAATGTGGGCGTAGCAGCGGCTGCAGCGCGAGGCATCGTTCATGCGACACTCGTCCTTCCGGCGATCGTGGGTCGAGGTTATTGTGCCGCCCCCACCCGGCGCGGGAAACCGCCGGTGGCCGCCGAGGACCGGTTCCGGCATCCTAGGGGGCGTGGTTCGCATCAATCGGGTGTACACGCGCACAGGCGACGACGGCACAACCGCGCTCGGCGGCGGCCAGCGCGTGCCGAAGGACAGCCTGCGCATCGAGGCGTACGGAACGGTCGACGAGCTGAACAGCGTCCTCGGCGTTGCCGTCGCGATCGGCCTCGCCGAACCGCTCCGGGAGCCGGTGTTCACCGTCCAGCAGGTGCTCTTCAACCTGGGCTCCGATCTCTGCATCCTCGAGAGCGACAAGGAGCGTCTTCCTGTTCCCCACATCGAGCCGCGGCACATCGAGCAGCTCGAGCGGTGGATGGATGCCTGGAACGCCGAGCTGGAGCCGCTGAAGAGCTTCATCCTTCCCGGCGGCGACCTAGCGGCCGCCCAGCTGCACGTCGCCCGCACGGTGTGCCGGCGCGCCGAACGGCGCGTCATCGCCCTTTCGCGGCAGGAGCCCATCGGCCCGCACGTTATCCCGTACCTCAACCGCCTGGGGGATTTCCTCTTCGTCGCCGCCCGCTACCAGGCGAAGCTGTCCGGCAAGGGGGACGTGCTCTGGGACAGCCGCGCCTTCTGAGCACCGAGCCGTCGTCCGAAGAGCACTGCGCTCCTATCATTGAGGGCACCAGAGCGGCCGAAGCGGGCACGACACGAGCCGTCGCCACGGGAGCGCCGTAGTGGGGGTCAGCATTGGGCGTCGATGAGGCCTTCGTTCGGGAGCTTGCCCAGCAGCTACGCGTAGACGCGATCCGAGTCACGGCGCTCGCCGGTTCCGGACACCCCACCTCCTCCCTCTCGGCGGCGGAGCTCATCGCCGTCCTTGCGGCGGGCCACCTCCGTTACGACTTCGAACGTCCTGACCACCCCCTCAACGACGAGCTGATCTTCTCCAAAGGGCACGCGTCGCCCCTCCTCTACGCCCTCTTTCGGGCCGCCGGCGCCATCAGCGAGGAGGAGCTGCTCACGTACCGCCGCTTCGGGAGCCGCCTGGAGGGCCATCCGACACCTGCCCTGCCCTGGGTGAAGGTGGCGACCGGCTCTCTCGGGCAGGGGCTTCCCATCGGCGTCGGCGTCGCCCTGGCAGCGAAACGGCTCGACCGTCTGCCGTACCGGGTATGGGTGCTGTGCGGCGACAGCGAAATGGCTGAGGGCTCGATGTGGGAGGCGGTCGAACACGCGGCGCACTGGAGCCTCGACAACCTCGTGGCCGTAATCGACGTCAACCGGCTCGGGCAGGCGGGGGAGACCATGTACGGCTGGAATACCCGCGCCTACGCCGAGCGATTCCGGGCCTTCGGATGGCACACCATCGAGATCGACGGGCATGACGTCCGGGCCATCGACGAGGCGTACCGCGAGGCGACCGCCATGCGGGGCCGGCCGACTGCGGTGATCGCCCGCACGGTGAAGGGCAAGGGCGTGCCCTGGGTCGAAGACCAGAACGGCGCCCATGGGAAGCCCATCGAACGCTCCGACGAGGCGCTCGCCCTATTGGGAGGGGTGCGGAACCTGTCAGTGCGGCCGCTCCGTCCCCCCGAGGCCCAGCCCCACCGCTTCGTTGCGGAGCCCCAGCCCTTTCCCTCGTTCGCCGTGGGCGAACGGGTGGCGACGCGCTTCGCGTACGGCAAGGCCCTCGCCGCGCTCGGCAGTCGCCGGGGCGACGTCGTCGCGCTCGATGCGGAGGTGAAGAACTCCACCTACGCCGAGTTCTTCGAGCAAGCCCATCCGGAACGGTTCTTCGAACTTCACATCGCCGAGCAGCAGATGATCGCTGCCGCTGTGGGCATGCAAACGCGCGGCTGGCGACCGTTCGCCTCGTCCTTTGCCGCCTTCCTCACACGGGCGGCCGATTTCGTGCGCATGGCCGCCGTAAGCCGGGCGAACCTCTGCCTCGTCGGCTCGCACGCCGGCGTTTCCATCGGGCAGGACGGCCCCTCGCAGATGGGCCTCGAAGACCTGGCGCTCTTCCGCGCCGTCCACGGCAGCACCGTCCTCTACCCATCCGACGCGAATCAGACCGTGGCGCTGGTGGAAGCGATGGCGAGCATGCAGGGCATCGCCTACCTCCGCACGACACGGGCAGCGACTCCCGTCGTCTACGAAGCGGGCCGCGCCTTTCCGATTGGCGGAAGCGTGACGCACAGGGCCTCGGCCGGCGACGCGGTAACCATCGTCGCCGCAGGCATCACGCTGCACGAGGCGCTCGCGGCCGCGGAGCGGCTCGAAAGCCGCGGCATCAGCGCCAGAGTGGTCGATGCGTATTCCGTCAAACCGATCGACGCCGAAGCGCTCGCCCGACACGCGGCGGCCACGGGCCGTCTCGTGATCGCCGAGGACCATTGGCCGGAAGGCGGCTTGGGCGAAGCTGTACTTGCTGCCATCGCCGATGTGCGCCCCTACCCCGCGGTACGACACCTGGCAGTTCGGGAGATGCCCGGCTCGGGGACCCCAGAGGAGCTGCTCGCAGCCGCGGGCATCGACGCTGCCGCGATCGCCCAAGCGGCCATCGACCTCTGCAGCGACGCCCCGCAGCGGTCCCCGAAATGAAGGACCAACCGGGATTCTTCGAGGTCGTCTACACGACCCGCGCCCTGCGGCGCTTCCGGCCCGACCCGGTTCCCGACGAGGTGCTCTTCCAGCTTCTCGACGCGGCGATCCGTGCACCGTCGGGCCAGAACGCGCAGGACTGGCGGTTCATCATCGTCCGGGACCGCGCCATCAAGCAGCGGATGCAGGAGTGGGCCATCCAGGCCTGGGAACGGTACGCCGAGCGCTTCCCGGACATCGATGCGCTCCCGCGCAGCCAGCGTCTCTCCCTCCGCGCCGTCCAGCATCTCGCTCACCACTTCGCGGACGTGCCGGTCGTCATCGTGGTGTGCGGCCTCCGCGGGCGGCACACGACGCCCGGCGGAAGCATCTTCCCGGCGGTGCAGAACCTGCTGCTGTCGGCGCGAGCCCTGGGCCTCGGCGGCTCCATCTTCAACCTGGCGCTGGGCGACCGTGAGACCCTACGGCAGCTCCTGGGAATACCCGATACCAACGAAATCTTCTGTGCCCTGCCGCTAGGCTACCCGACCGACCGTCACGGCCCCGTGCGGCGGAAGCCGGCGAAGGACGTCGCCTTCCTCGAACGGTGGGGGGAGCCTTGGCCGTTCGCCGAATTCCAGCCCGAAGAGGGATGGCAAGCGCGCTGGCTACAGCAGTAAGGCGCTAGGCGGCGCGCAGGCACCGCTGCACGAACCGTGAAACCGCCGCAAAGTACGGTTCTGCGCCGACCCAGAGGATATCGTTGTGCCCGGCACGGGGAATCACCACGAAGTCCTTTTCGGGGCTGGGCAGCCGGTGGTACAGATCGGCGGCGGCCTCGAGGGGGATGAGCTCGTCCAGCTCCCCGTGGATGACGAGGACTGGCACCCGCACAGCCGCGATTCGCGCATCGTGGGCGCGGACCAAGTCTGCGAGCGGTCCCGAAGGTTCGCCGGCGAATCGTTGCACGAGCCGGCCGAGATTCGCAGCGCTGCTTTCGAGAATGAGTCCGGCCATCGCCTCTCCGTAGCTCGCGGCGAGCTCGAGCGCCGGGTAGCCGCCGAGGCTGCGCCCGTACACGAAGCGCGGCCCCGGAGCGGCGAGCTCCTCGAGCCATCCCAGCCATGCGAACCACACGGCATGAGCGTCGCTGAAGAGGGAAGCAAAGGATGGCACGCCGCTGCTGGCGCCGTAGCCTCGGTAGTCGGCGACGGAGAGCGAGATTCCGAGCTGCGAGAAAGCCGGCGCCGGCGCATCGTAGTCGGCAATGACCTCGCCGTTTCCGTGGAAGAGGAGCATGGCAGGACGGCCCGCCCGCGCTTCGTAGATGCGGACCGCGATGCGGGCTCCGGGAACTTCCGCGAAGCGGTCGACGGCGCCCGCCGGCGGCGGCGACATATCGGCTCGGGGGTAGAAGAGCCATTGGGCAACGCCGAGCTGGTCGACGAGGCCGTAGGCTGGGAGGGTGCCGTCCATCGCCCGTCGAGCGTACCATGGGCAGGCGGCCGCGAGAGAATCCGCCAGGAGGTCGAGAGTGGAACGCCGAATCGAGGCCGTGGGCCGGTACGAGCTCCTCCAGGAGTATTCCGGGCCGCAGATGAGCATCCGCATTCTGCGGCTTCGGGGCGACGAGGAGTCGGTTCAGCGGCACATCCACCATCGTTCGGCGCAGGTCTACGTCGCGCTTGCGGGCCGCGTGCTCGTGGAGCGCGACGGCGAGGAGATCATCATCGAACCGTACGGCACGGCGGAAGTGCCGCCCGGGACCGTGCACGGCGCCCGGCCGGTGGACGAGGAGGCCATCGTCGCCAACATTTCGGTGCCGCCGCTCGCCCCGGACGATCAGATTCCCGCGGCTCGATTGGAATCGGGGAACTGGGGCTAGCCGGCGCGTTCGAAGGCGGCCCGGGCCTGGCGGGCCGCCCGCCGCGCAGCGCGGAGCGGCTCCGGCGTGCGAGCCGACCGCGAGCAGCGCCGCGCCACCTCGACAGCCGTCTCTGGAGTCGTGCGCCAGGCGGCGTGGACAGCCACTGGACGCGCCCCAGCGGCAGTGCGCACCCAGTAACCAACGACTTCGCCTTCGAGTACCAGCGGGGAAGCCGCCCCGCGTTCAGCGGGCGGCCAGCCGCCTGCTGCGAGCAGCGGACGGTGCGTGACGCCTACGGTCGGAACCTCGAGGACGGCGCCGAGATGGAGGGCGAGACCGGCACGGCGAGGGTGGTCACGGCCGGCGGCGTCCACCAGCAGCACATCGAAGGGGGTGCGGAGCGCCCGCACGGCGGCCTCGAGCAGCGGGCCTTCGCGCAGCGCGAGGAGTCCGGGCACGTACGGGGCGTCGGTTCTCCCCGAGACAATCGCGGTTTCGACGATGCTTCGCCGCCGCACATCGAACACTGCCGCAGCTGCCCATCCCCTCTGGGGCGAGCCGGGTGCGCTGCGCTCGAAACAGACGAACACACCCGCGGCACGGAAGCTGTCGCCCGGCTGCCAAGGCGGTGGAGCGAGGGACGCGAGGCGCCGCTGCTCCGCCTCAAGGGTCTCCGGGGCATCCGGCCAGGTGCCGGACATGCGAGGTGCGACCTCAACCCTTGACGCAGGCGATGGGCAGCAGGCGGGCGACGCGATCGGCCAGCCGCGCCCCTTCTGTGGCGCGCGCCACCTCATCGACGTCCTTGTAGGCGCCGGGGGCTTCTTCGGCGACGCCGCGCATGCCCTTCGAGCGGACGTAGATGCCCCGAGCCTCCAGCTCCTTGAGGAGCTTCCGGCCGTCCCACTGTTTCACGGCCTGGTTGCGGCTCAACGTGCGCCCCGCGCCGTGCGAGGCCGAGGAGAAGCTCCGCGCCTCGGCGTCGGCCGTGCCGACCAGGATGTGCGAGGCCGTCCCCATGCTTCCGCCGATGATCACCGGTTGGCCCACAGCCCGGTACCGCTCGGGGAGCTCGGGGTGGCCCGGGCCGAACGACCGCGTCGCTCCCTTGCGGTGGATCCACAGCCATCGATCGCGGCCGTCGACCTGGTGGCGCTCGAGCTTGCACGTGTTGTGCGATACGTCGTACAGGGTTTCGAGCCGCGCGGAGGGGAAGAGCCGCGCGAACGCTTGCCGAACGAGGTGCGTGATGATCTGCCGGTTGGCGAGCGCGCAGTTGATTCCGGCCCGCATGGCACCGATGTACTGCTTCCCCTCCGGAGAATTCACCGGCGCACAGGCGAGTTCGCGATCGGGCAGCACGATTCCGAGACGGGACGCGGCCTTCGCGAGGAGGACCAGATAGTCGGTACCGATCTGGTGTCCGAGGCCTCGCGAGCCGCAGTGAATGGAGACGACGATCTGTCCTTCTCGCAGGCCGAACGCCTCGGCAGCGTCGCGACGGTAGATTCGTTCGACGTACTGGACCTCGCAGTAGTGGTTCCCCGAGCCGAGCGTGCCCATCTCGCCGCGCTGGCGCTTCTTCGCCGTCTCCGAAACGTTTTCGGGCACTGCGCCGGCCATGCAGCCGTGCTCTTCCACGTACTCCAGGTCCTCGGGGACGCCGAAGCCGTGCTCGAGCGCCCAGCGCGCGCCGCCGGCGAGGACCTCGTCGAGTTCGCGCGGGGAAAGCTTGAGGCTGCCCTCCTCGCCGACGCCGGCCGGGACGTACTCGAAGAGGAGGTCGGCCAGCTCCCGGGCACGGGGGCGCACGTCGACGATGGTGAGGTCGGTACGCAAGCAGCGGACGCCGCAGGAGATGTCGAAGCCGACGCCGCCGGCGGAGACGATCCCCCCTTCATCGGGGTCGAAGGCGGCCACGCCGCCGATAGGGAACCCGTACCCCCAGTGCGCATCGGGCATCGCCATCGAAGCGGCGACAATTCCGGGGAGCTTCGCGACGTTCGTCGCCTGCTCGGCGACCTTGTCGTCCATCTCCTCGATGAGCTTGCGCGTCCCGAAGATGATGACCGGCACCCGCTGCCCCCCGCGGGGCGGGATCTGCCAGCGGAAATCGTCGATCCGGACGAGCGAGGTGAGCTGCATGCTTCCCTCCTACACGTCGACCACGCAGCGCGCTTCCCAGACTCCGTCGCGCTGGGTCACCGACAGAGCCGTGAGCGTCGCGCCTTTCACCTCCGTGCCGCGCTCGATATCTGGCCGGAGCGGCATCCCCCGCGCGCGGCCGACCCAGCGCGACCCATCGCGGCGAATTTCGAACTCCGCCGGCACGATCCCTTCGATCCGGGATGCGGCCAGGAGCGCGTTCAGCCACTCGACGAGCGCGAACTCCGGATCGGCTTCGTCGAACTCCACCGTGAGTTCGCGTTCGGGAGTCACGCTGCGCAGGTCATAGGGAATGTTGAACACAGCCCGAGCAGCGTTCGCGAACGCCTCCTCGATGGTGCGCCCGCGCCCCACGACGCCGATGTCCGCGTCGTGGTCGAAGTACTCGAAGCCGCCCGCTCGCTCGGTCGGGCTGCTCATCCTCGGCCTCCTCCCGGCCGTCAGACGCCGGCCAGCGCGGGTTCGTGTTTGGGGCAGTTCAGGCGGGTTTGTTCGTCCGGCAGCTCGCGGTCGATGAGCGCGCAATGGTGACGCCCGGGCCCATGGGCATCGGGGCGGAAGTGGGCGCATCCGGCGCACGGCGCTGCCACCACGATGAGGCCGGCGTCCACCATGGCCCGCACGAGGGCCTGCAGGCCGCGCTCAATGTAGGCACGCTCCTCGTCGCTCCGGGCAGCCAGCACCTCCAGTAGCGCTTCTTCGGCAGAGCGCAGCCGTTCAGCGAGTTCGGCACCGGCAGGTGTCAGAGTCAGCACTGACTGGCGGCCATCCCACGGATGCGGGTGGCGCACGATAAGGCCGCGCTCGACGAGCGGCTCGAGTATCCCCACGGCCGTGGCGTGCCTGACGCCGAGGGTTTTGGCAAGCCAGCCCACGGTGGCCACGTCGGGGCGAGTCGTTGCAACGAAACGCAGGGTCTCGGCCTGCGCCGGCGTGAGGCCGAGCCCCTGAAGGCTCCAGCGCATTGCGGTTTCGACGGCTCGGGCCAGGTGGAGGAGGACAGGAAGGATGTCGGACCGGACGGAGTTGTCGGCCATGGGGTACACCTCCTGCGAGGCGCCGGCGCGCCGCCTCCGTTGACAGTCTACGCCGGCGCGGATAACCTTCGCACGAACGTAGGATTCATACGTATCTCCAACGGGGCAGTCGCGATGACGCAGGCAAGTATTCCGGGCTATCGCATGGGCGATCCGTCCCTTCCGCCGAGCGCGCTCGACGACGATGCCTTCGCCAAGGTCTGCACGGCCCTAACGCTGAGCGAGGAGGACCGGCAGGCCCTTCGCGAAGCGAAGGCGATCGTGGAGCCGCACATCGAGGAGCTGCTGGACGTCTGGTACGGCTTCGTCGGCAGCCACGACTTCCTGCTGCGCTACTTCTCGACGCCGGAGGGTCCGAACCAGGAGTACCTCAGCCGGGTTCGGGCCCGCTTCGGCCAGTGGGTCCGCGATACCCTCTCGGCCGATTTCGGGCCGGCATGGCGGGCGTACCAGGCCGAAGTCGGCCGTCGTCACTCCGCCTCGAAGAACCAGACCGACGGCGTCCGCGGCGCGCCGGAGGTCGTGCACTTCCGGTACATGGTGGCGCTCGTCTATCCGATTTACGCGACGATGCGACCGTTCCTCGCCCGGGGTGCGCGCGATGGCGAGCACCTGGAGCGGATGCACCAGGCCTGGCTGAAGGCCGTGCTCCTCAACCTCTGCCTCTGGAGCGAGGCCTACGTGAAGGAGGGTTGGTTCTAGCGCGCCGGCGGGCGCTCGCCTATGCCCGAGCGGGAACCTCGGGCAGGGCGAGCGCCCGCCGCAGCACCTCGTCGATGGTGTCGACGTAGACGAAAGTCATCTCCCGGCGCAGGTGCTCGGGGACGTCCTCGAGCACGTCGCGCTCGTTCAGCCGCGGCAGGATGACGGTGCGGATCCCCGCGCGGTGGGCTGCGAGCACCTTCTCCTTGATGCCGCCCACCGGCAGCACCTTCCCGCGGAGCGTGATCTCGCCCGTCATCGCGATCCCCGGGGCCACCGGCTTCCCGAGCGCCAGGGAGGCGAGGGCCGTCACCATCGTGACCCCCGCAGAAGGGCCGTCCTTCGGGATGGCGCCTGCGGGCACGTGGATGTGGACGGCCTTCCCGTCGAATACGGAGGGGTCGATGCCGAGGCGGGCGCCATCGGAGCGCAGATACGAGAGCGCAGCCTGAGCCGACTCCCGCATGACGTCGCCGAGCTGGCCAGTGAGGATGAGGCGCTCCTGCTTCGAGGGCATCATCGTCGCTTCCACGAAGAGCACGTCACCCCCCACCGGCGTCCACGCCAGTCCCGTCGCCACCCCAGGGCGATCGACGCGCTCCGCGGTCTCATCGTGGAACCGGGGCCTCCCCAAGTACGTCTCGACCAGCCCCGGCGTGATCTCCCTGGGAGCGGCGCCGCGTTCGGCCAGCTCGCGGGCGGCCTTCCGGCAGAGCGCGGCAATTTGGCGGGAGAGGTTCCGGACGCCGGCCTCGCGGGTGTAACCGCGGATGACGAAGCGAATGGCGTCGTCGGTGATCGTCACCTCGTCCGGGGAGAGACCGTGTGCCCGAAGCTGCTCGGGGACAAGGTGCCGCCGGGCGATCTCGACTTTCTCCTCTTCGGTGTAGCCAGCGATGGCGATGACTTCCATCCGATCGAGGAGCGGCGGAGGAATGGTCTCCGTCGTGTTGGCCGTGGCGATGAACAGCACCTGGGAGAGGTCGAAGGGAACGCCGAGGTAGTTGTCCACGAACGCGTGATTCTGAGCGGGGTCCAGCACTTCGAGGAGGGCGGAAGACGGGTCGCCCCGCCAGTCGGCTCCCACTTTGTCTATCTCGTCGAGCATGAAGACCGGATCGCGGGTCTCCGCCCGCCGGATCCCTTGGATGATGCGGCCGGGAAGGGCGCCGATGTAGGTGCGCCGGTGCCCCCGGATCTCCGCCTCATCGTGGACGCCGCCGAGGCTAACGCGGACAAACTTCCGGCCAAGGGCGCGGGCGATCGACTGCCCGAGGCTCGTCTTCCCGACGCCCGGTGGGCCGACGAAGCAGAGGATAGGCTCATGCGCCGCGTCGGCGCCCTCCTCCGCCCCGAGGCGCTCGCGGCGGAGCTTCCGGACGGCGAGGTACTCGAGGATGCGCTCCTTGACCTTTTCCAGGTCGTAGTGGTCGGCGTCGAGGATCTCCCGCGCCTTGGCCACATCGATTTCCCCGCCCGAGAGACGGTTCCAGGGAAGGCTCACCATCCAATCGAGGTAGGAGCGGATCATGCCGTACTCGGGCGAGCCAGGAGCCATAGAGGCGAGCCGGTTCAGCTCCCGCTCGGCCTCTTTCCGCGCCTCCTCCGGCAATCCCGCTTCGTCGAGCTTCTTCCGGAGCTCCTCGACTTCTGCAGCGGTACCGTCTTCGCCGAGCTCCTTCTGGATGGAGCGGAGCTGCTCGCGCAGGATGGCCTCCTGCTGCGCGCGGGTGAGCCGGGCTTGGGTTTCGGCAGCGATCTTTCGGCCGAGCTCGCGCACGGCGATTTCGTGCTGCATGGCATCCAGCAGCCGCCGCATGCGGACATCGAGCGGAGCCTCGAGCGCCTCCTGGCGAAGGCGGGAGTCCATCGGCACGGTCGTGGCGATGAAGGCGGCCACGTGGCGCGGTTCGGTGAGCGCCTCTGCCGCGACGGCGGCTTCGTCGGGGATGTCATCCGAAAGCGAAACCAGCTGCTTGAAGACGTCGATGAGCGCGCGGCGAAGGGCCTCGATGTCGACCGTGCTGCCGACCTCGTCAGGGTACGGTTCAATGCGGGCCTTGAGGTATGGCTCGCGCTGGACGTACTCGATGACTCGGACCCGTTCCAGCCCCTGCACCAGCGTGCGGATCGTGCCGTCGGGAGCGCGGAAGAGCTGCGTAATCTGGCCGACCGTTCCGACGGTATAAAGGTCTTCCGGCTGGGCCGGGTGCTCGGTCTCAGTCCGCTGGGTGACCAGCACCAGGAGCCGATCGCCGCGCATCACGTCGTCGACGAGCCGAACGGAGCGTTCCTGCCCGATGACGATGGGGACGACGGCGAAGGGAAACACCGTCGTATTTCGAAGCGGGAGCACCGGGAGCACTTCGGGAATGTGGGGGCCATGGTCCCCGGGACCGTGCAACGTCATCGGGCCCCTCCGACCTTGGGCAGTACGATGCGCAGCATCCCGCGCTCCAAGTGGGCGGTGACGCCATCGTCTGCAACTGCCGAGGCGAAGCCGACTTCGAGCCGGAAGGGGCCGTAGCGGATGCCGGCCACGTGGTACACTCCTTCCCCTTCCTGCCGCGGGGGACGCCGGGCGCCCTGAACGACGAGGGCATTGGGGTAGAGCAGGAGTTCCACGTCGTCTTCAGTGACGCCGGCCAACTCGACGATCACTGTGTACGCCTCGCGGGTTTC
>DAOUCS010000132.1:0-55401 GCA_034431815.1 Dehalococcoidia bacterium | reverse complement strand
GCGCCGGCGGCGTTCGCGGGGCGGCGGGAAATCGGGCGCCGCTCCCGCGGGCGCTGCTGCCGCGCCCTCGGCGGAACCGCCGTCGTCCGTGGCCGCGCCCGAAGCGCTATCCGTCGAACCGCTCCTTCAGCGCATCGCCGAGCTTGCCGAAACGGTGCGCGAACAGTCGCGCCAGATCGACCGCCTGGCCCGCGCCCTGGCCGAGCTCGTGGAACGTCCGGCTGCGGCTGCTCCCCCAGCGAAGGTGGGGGTGTTCGTCGATGTCGCCAACATCGAGCTCGCGGCCGAGCGGGCGCGCGTGCGCCTCGATTGGGGGGAACTGCTCGCCCGCCTCACCCGCGACCGGCAGCTCGTCCGCGCCGTCGCCTATGCACCCGTGCACGACGACCCGCAGGTGAGCCCGGAATCGCAGCGCTTCGTCGAGCCGTTCCTCGACAAGGGGTACAAGATCGTCACCAAGCCGCTGCGCCGCTTCGCCGACGGCACCATCAAGGCGAACGTCGACATCGAGATGGCATTCGATATCGTCACCCTCGCCGACCGGCTCGACGTCGTGGTCCTGGTCTCCGGCGACGGGGACTTCGCGCACCTCGTCGAGGCGCTGCAGGCGCGCGGCGTTCGGGTCGAAGTCGTTGGCTTCGAACAGTCGACGGCCTCGGTGCTCCGCAACGCGGCCGACCGCTACATCGACATCCTCTCGCTGGTGCGGAACGGCCCACGCTAGCTCGGAGCCTCGGTGCGCTGGCGCCCTGGCTCCGTTTCCCACGGCGGCGCCAGCTGGTGGTAACCGCCTCCCGCGGTCCATCCGCCATCGACGTAGAGGATGTGGCCGGTAATGAAGCTCGATGCCTGCGAGGCGAGGAAGACCACCGCCGCCTCCAGCTCTTCCGGACGCCCGAGACGGCCCATCGGCGTGCGCGTTTCGGCCTGGACTTTCGTCCCCGGCGTCGCTTCGAACACCTTGTCCATCATCTCCGTCCCTTCGAAGTACGAGGGGGCGATGGCGTTCACCCGGATGTTCTCCCGTGCGTACTCGAGGGCCAGGACACGGGTGAGGGCGTCGACGCCGCCTTTCGCGGCGTGGTACGAGGCGGCGCGGAACTCGCTTCCCACCCGGCCGAGGATGGAGCTCACGTTGATGATGACGCCGCCCCCTTGCCGCAGCATCTGCCGCGCGGCGAGGCGGCACGCCTGCGCCACCGCGATGAGGTCCAGTTCGATGACGGCGCGAATCCGCTTGGGGCTGGCCATGTCGTGACGCAGCCCCGAGCGGTCGGTGAATCCGGCGTTGTTCACCAGAATGTCGAGCCGACCGAACGCGGCAACGACGTCTTCGAAGAGACGCTCCAGCTGGGCATCGTCGGTCAGGTCGGCCGGGAACACCTTCGCCCGCACGCCGTAGCCCCGGACCATTTCGGCCGTGCGCTCGAGCTGCTCCCGGCGCCGCGCCGTCAGGGCCAGGTCTGCGCCGGCCCGCGCCAATCCCCGCGCGAAGGCGACGCCGAGCCCGCTCGACGCCCCGGTGACCAGGGCCACCTTGCCGCTGAGGTCGAAGAGCTGGCAGAACGTCGGGTCCATGCCGCTGCCCCCGGAGACGAAGACTCCCAGGGGATGCTACCGGCCGCCGGCGGTCTGCGGAATCTGCGCCGCCCGCACGGCGTCCCAGCGGATGCGGGGCGCTGGCCGGTTGGGGTTCGCCCGCTCGCGCTCGATGATCGACGCGAGCTCCTCCACGGTCTCCTCGAGCGCGCCCTCGCGGTTCACCACCACGTAGTCGTTGTTCGGCGCATCGGCGACTTCGGCGTCGAATTCGGCCAGGCGCTTCGCGAGCGATTCCGGGTCTTCTGAATTCCGCCCTTCGAGCCGCCGTCGCAGGGCGGCTATGTCTTCGGGGACGAGAAGCACGAAGACGGCGCCCTCCAGCACCTGCCGCCACCAGCGCGCACCCTGCACGTCGGTGCGGATGATGACGTCCTCACCCCGCTCGAGCGGCTCCTCCAGCTCGCGGCGCTCGAGCCCCTTCAGGTCTCCGTAGACCTCCGCGAACTCGAGGAACTCGCCCGCGGCGATCTTCCGGCGGAATGTGGGCTCATCCAGAAAGTGGTAATCGACGCCGTCGATCTCGCCGGGGCGCGGCGGCCGTGTCGTGCTGCTCGTGGCGCGACGGATGCCGAGCCGCTCCCGCAGCCGCGCGATGACGGTGTCCTTGCCCACGCCCGACGGCCCGTGGAGGACGATGACCACCGGCTTCCGCTTCACCCTGGCACCCCCTCCTCCGACGCTACGGCCGCCAGGTCGCGCCAGAACGCCGGGTATGAAACGTCCACGGCGTCGTTCAGGACGCGCGTCTCCCCTTCCGCGAGAGCTCCAGCGATCCCGGCCAGCATGCCCATGCGGTGGTCGCCCCCGGCATCGATCCGCGCCCCGCGCAGCAGCTGCGGGCCCTCCACGGCGAAGCCATCCGGGAAGAGCTCCACCCGGACGCCGAAGCGCCCAAGGATCGCGCCGACCATCGCGATCCGGTCCGACTCCTTCACGCGCAGTTCGGCGGCGTCCCGAACCACGGTTCTCCCCTCGGCGAAACAGGCTGCCAGGGCGACGAGCGGCAGCTCGTCGATCGCCCGCGGGACGAGCGCGCCCCCGACCTCCACAGCCCGCAGGCGGGAGCTCCGTGCTGCGAGCGTGCCCACCGGCTCGCCTCCTTCGTCACGCAGGTCTCCCACGGCGATGTCGCCGCCCATGGCCCGCAAGATGTCGACGATCCCTGTCCGGGTCGGATTCAGGTTCACGTCCTCGATGAGAACTTCGGCATCCGGATGGCACACCGCCAGCACGAGCCAGGGCGCGGCGCTCGAAATGTCCCCCGGGACGCGGACGGTGAGCGGCACGAGCCGGTCAGCCCGCTCGATAACGAGAGCTGTCCTGTCCGTTCGGATACTCGCGCCCATGGCTGCCAGCATCCGTTCCGTGTGGTCGCGGCTGGGCGAAGGCTCTTCGTAGCGCGTCGTGCCCTCGGCAAACAAGGCCGCAAGCGCCACCGCCGATTTCACCTGCGCGCTCGCTACCGGGCTGCGGTATGCAATCCCGCGGAGGCTGCCCCCGCGGATGACGAGCGGGGGCCGGCTGTTACCCATGCGGGCGAAAACCGTGGCGCCCATCTCCTGGAGGGGGCGTACGATGCGGTCCATGGGCCGGCGTCGAAGGGAGGCATCTCCCGTGAGCACCGCGAGAAGCGGCTGGCCGGCGAGCATCCCCGCGAGGAGCCGCATCGTCGTGCCGCTGTTCCCGCAATCGAGGACATCCTCCGGTTCGCTCAGCCCGTGCAGTCCGCGGCCGCGCACGGTCGCGCGTCCGCTGCCCGGCTCCCATGCGATCTCCGCTCCGAGCGCGGCGAGGCAGCGCGCCGTCGAACGGACGTCCGCCGCGTCGAGGGGCTGCTCGATCACCGACGTGCCGTCGGCGAGCGCGCCGAACAGCAGCGCGCGGTGCGAGATCGATTTGTCCGACGGGACGCGCAGCCGCGCGCGGATGCGGGAGGGGCGGCTAATCGTCGTCATCGATGCCCAGCTTGCGCCGCAGCGCGGGGTCGTCCGCACGGATGGGGGGCGGCTTCGCGGTGTACTCCTTTAGCCGCTGGTACATCGCCCCAGCGATGAACTGCCCCAAGGCGTCGGCGGTCGAGGGAACGTCGGCGGCTCGGCCTGGCGGCTCCCGGCGAGGCGGGTTTTCGATGAAGACGTCCCGGTCGAGCTTCGTCTTCGTCACCAGCTGCCCCAGCTCCTCCTCGCGTTCCGGGTCGGCCAGCAGCGAGCGAAGCTCCCGCAGCTGACCAGTGAAGCGGTCGAGCCAGTGAAGGATAGCCTCTCGGTTCGTCCGCCAGATGCCGTGGGCGAGCACAGGATCCCCGCTGGCGAGGCGGGTGGTGTCGCGGAAGCCCGGCCCTGCCAACAGTGCCGCATCCTCCCAGCTGGGGCTGTCGCGAACCATGCGGAAGAGCGCGACCGAGAGGAAGAGGGGGAGGTGGCTGATGGCGGCGGTCAGCTGATCGTGCTCGGCGGCGTCGAAGTAGGCCGGCCGCGCACCCAGCGCTTCCACCATCCCTACCACCGTGCGCACCGCTGCCTCCGAAGCAGTCGGCGAAGGTACGACGGCCCACGTGGCCCCTTCGAACAGCGCGGCGTCGGCGGCCGCCGCACCGCTTTCCTCTTTCCCGGCCATCGGGTGGCCGCCGACGAAGCTGACTTCTTCGGGCAGGTATTCGGCTGCCCACGAGAGCACGTCGTTCTTGGTGCTGAACGTGTCCGTCACGACCGCGCCGGGGGACAGATAGGGCGCTAAGTCCCGCATGACCTTCGGGCCGGCCAGGATGGGGACCGCCAGCACCACGAGTCCCGCACCCTCTGCCGCTTCTTCGAAGGAGCGGGCCTCGCGGTCGATCGCGCCGCGCTTCTTCGCTGTCCGGGTCTGCTCGGGGTCGCGGTCGATGCCCACGACTTCGAAATTTCGGTTCGGCAGGCTGCACAGGCGCAGGCCGATGGAGGCTCCGATGAGCCCGGTCCCAACGATCGTGATCCGCGTCCGCGGACGTGCTTCGCTGCCCATTGCGTCCCTAGCTCGCGGCGTCGGCCTGTTGCAGTAGCGCTAGCATAGCATCGCCGCCAGGGGGTTCGTGGTGCCGGCGGGTGAGCTCCACAACCCGCGCCGGCGCGCCGCAGCATGCGAGAAGGTCGGCGCCCCGTTCGGCGTGACGGAGGCTTCGCTCCGCCGCCCGCCGGAGCTCGAAGCGGGAAGTTGCGCACGCTAGCCGCCTTGCCAGCCGGAACCACGTTGCCACCACGTACGCTGCCCGGTCGAGTCGGCGCTGATTCCCCTTGGCGACGTCATGGAGCAGCGCGGCAGCGATGAGGTCGGGGTCGTCGTAGCCGCGGGCAAGCAGCCAGCGAGCGGTCGCCGCCCCGTGACAGATGTCCCGTGGGTGCTGCTGGAGGAAGAGTTCGTATAGCTTCGGCGAGAGGAACCTCTGCGCGAGCTCGAGCTCCGCAGGTGTCGGCTCTCGGCCGGCCGTTACGAACTGCCGGATGCGCTGCAGCATGCCCCTACAAGACGAGCTCGAGGATGCGCGACCCCACGCCGCCGATAAGCCGTCCGAGGGGATTGAAGGGGGTCAGCCAGCCGATGGCGATGAGGGCCATGAGGATTCCCGGGCCCCACGGCGCCAACCGCTCCAGCTCGGCTGCGGCTTGTCGAGGCAGCACGCCGACCGCCACCTTGAAGCCGTCCAGCGGATGGATGGGAATGAGGTTGAAGACGCCGAGGATGACGTTGAACAGCACGATGTAGAAGAGGAAGAGCCCGAGCACTTCGTTGCCCGAGGCCTCGCCGATGCGGTCGAGGCTCCCTGGCGCGCTGACCCACCCCATGCGCAGCGGCATCGCTGCCAGTACCGCGAAGAGAAAGTTCGAAAGCGGACCCGCGGCGGCCACGAGGGCGTTGCCCCGGCGAGGGCCTGTCCGCAGCCGGTACGGGTTGACCGGCGTCGGCTTCCCCCAACCGAACCCGACGAGAAAGAGGAGAAGCGTTCCCAGCGGGTCGAGGTGGCGCATCGGGTTGAGCGTGAGGCGCCCCATGCCGGCGGCGGTGCCGTCGCCGAGCTGGTACGCCATCCAGGCGTGGCTGAACTCGTGAAAGGCGATGCCGGTGATGAGGGCGACGCAGACGGCGGCGAACACCGCGAGCAACGCCTCGGGGTTGCCCGCCAAATCGGACAGGAACCAGATCATGCGGTTCGATGGTAGCACACGCCCCCGCTGCCTTCGGACAACGTGCTCCTTCCTGACGGTTGACGCCCTGGGCGAGCCCTGATATCGTCCCACGGTGCAGCCGTTGCGGCTGCGGTGGCGGGGCATACGAGGCGGGCAATGCTCGCGAAGCCGTCCCATGGCCGACCGCCCGGCGCATCTGCCCCGCACGGGGGTGGGCGTATGGCGCGGGCGGAGAGCGGTACCAGCCTTCGCGCGTCGGATCCCGCGCCGATGTCACTCCCTCGGTGGCCGCGTCCTCCTGCCCGCACGGTGGTGCCCGCGGTGGCGGGCCTCGTCGCTGTGGCGGCCGCGGTGTTGGCGGCTGCCTTCGTCGGCGTCCGCACCGCCAGCGATCCCGAGCCGGTCGTTATCCCGCGCCCTGACCCCGCTGCCGTCCGCGCGGTGGCCTATCTCGCCCGCGAAGACGACGCGGACGTCCTCTATCTCGCCGAGCCGCGGCCGGATGGCCGCAGGGTTCCGGTGGCGGTCTTCCCACGCGCGTTCGGGGTCCGCGCCGTGGGCTCCATCGCTCCGTTGGGCGACCGTGCGGCGGTCCTATCCTTCACGTCGCGGGGGGCTGGCCGCGTCACCATCATTCCCTTGCCGCGCGGGGAGCGACTCATCGCTGAGGGAGCGTTCGACTTCGCGGCGCCGATGGCCTGGGACGGCTGGGGCCAACGCCTGGCAGTCGCACGAATTGCCGCCCTCGGAGAGGGCGGCCGCCGTACCGTCGTCATTACCGAGTTCGATGCCCGCACCGGCGAGCCGCGCGACCGTGCAGATTTTGCCGACGTTTTTCTCGCCGCCCCTGTTGGGTACGATGCCCGCGGGTCGACACTGTACGTGGTGACCATCGACCCCACCGGCTCCACGCTCTGGGCGGTCGATGCCGCGGGGACTCGCCGGCGTGTCGCGCTCCTCAGCGCCGGCCCCACGGCTTCGTGGCGCCTCAGCCCGGACCGCACCCAGATGGCGTACGTTGCCCTTGCCGGAACCGGCCAGGACGGCGTGGCCCGCGGAAGGGTCGTCACACTCGCCTCGGGCACGGTCTTCGACGTGCCGGCGGCCGCGAGCCAGTTCGGGGCCGTTTGGAGTCCCTCCTCGCTGCTTCCGCAGTTCGGAGGCCCAGGAGGCAATCTCTGGATCGAAGGCTTCGAACCGAGCCAGCTCTACCTCTATCCTGCCCACTGGTCGCCCGACGGCTCGATGCTCCTCGCCCTCGTCGTCGATTCGGGCGCTGGCATCGCCTCGCTCGAAGTCATCACCGCGGCCGGCCGCGTGCCCATCGATGACGGACCATCGGAGCCGCTGGGGTGGGCCGTGGCGCCCGAGTAGGCTGGGCGGCCGGGCCGTCCGGCGCGCCGAAGGAGTGCCGCCGCTATGAACCGCTCCGCCGTTCCCACCGCCCGAGTCTCCCGAGCAGCGCTTGGCGCCGCGCTGGGCGCGCTCCTCGTTGTGCTCGGCGTTCGTTTCGGCGCCTCGTGGTTCGGAGAGGCGCGGGGAGAACCGGTGCTCCTCGACCCCAACGACGGCCCGTACCTCATCGGCCTCCAGCCGGGAGAATCAGCCGACCGCGTCGTCGCCGTCGGCCAGGGAGGGAGGGGTGCGCCAATCGAAGTGGCGGTGCTTCCGCACCTGCCCGGGTTCTCCGCCAGGGGCGCTGTGAGCCCGGACGGCCGATACCTCGCGGTCGTGCTCGCCACCTCTGGAACGCCCGCCCAGCCTTCGGCTGAACTGCTCCTCGTCGACCTCTGGAACGGGCGGGTTCGGCCGCTCGCTGGGAGCCTTCCCTATCTCCAAGACCCCGTGTGGGCGAACGACAGCCGTAGCATCGCCGTCACCCGCGAAGCCGTTTCCGGCACGGTCAAAGTCATCCGCGTCGATCTCGACGGCGGCGAGGTACTGCTTCTCGAACGGAAGGGTGTGCTTGGCATCTATCCCGTCGGGTTCGCCCCCGATGGGACACTGTATTCGGTGCTGATCGATGCCCGCGGCAGCACCCTCCTCCGCGGATCGGCGGAGGTGCGGCACCTCGCGGCGGGGCTCACGCGCGACTGGACGCTCAGCCCGGACGGCCGCCAGCTCGCCTTCGTTGAACTCAACGAGGGCAAGCATCTGGGCCGTATCGTCCCCGTCGAGCCAGGAGTGGCCGCGGCTCAAGCCGGCCCGTTCGCCGACGGCCGCCAGCGCCTGGCCCCCGTGTGGGACCCGGCGACGGGCCGCGCAGTCTTCGCTGAGGAACCGGTGCCGGCGGGCGGCGCGGCCGCCCAGTCGGTAGCCGGCATCGACCGTCCGCTGGCCTCCGCCCCCGACGGCTCCGCGCTCGCCGTCGAGCACTGGGACGGCGCCTCCTTCGCCGCACCGGGCCGGCCCGAAATCCAGGTCATTCGCGGGGGCGAGCGGGTGTCTGTCCCCATGACGAGGGTGTTCGGATGGTCCGCACCGTAGCCGCGGCAATCGTCGTCGCCCTTGCCGTTGCGGCGCTGCCGCCGCCTGCCCGTGCGCAGTCGTGGCCCGAGACCTGCGGCACACAAGGACCCTTCGACTTCGACGCCTATGAGGCGCTCGATTCCAGAGGGACGTACAGCTTGGCGATCCAGCTCGCCGCGGAAGGGAAGTTCTTCAGCGGGCCGTTCCCGACCCCATCCGGGGAGAGCGTCGACTTCAGCTACCCGGGGTTGGAGCAGGGGCCGCGGGACGCACGCCTCCCGCCTGACCCCTCCCTGAGAGTGCCTCCGGCCATCATGCGCTCCATCGTGTGGATCGAGTCCGCCTATCAGATGGCCTCAGGGAGCGTCCCGTGGGGTGGTGTCGGCCCCGCGCTTCGCTCGTTTGACTGCGGCTACGGCCTGGGCCAGGTCACCACGGGGATGGCGAACACGACGGGAACGCCGTCGGCCAAGCAGGTGCTTTCCGGCACGCATTTCGTGTTCAACCTCGCGGAGTCGGTCCGGATCCTCGTGTCGAAATGGAACGCGGCGCCGGAGTTCCGGCCGGTAGCCGGCAACGGCGACCCCGCCGCGCTCGAAGACTGGTACTTCGCCATCTGGAGCTACAACGGCTTTGCCTGGAGCAACCATCCGCTGAATCCCGAACGCGATCCGTTTAGGGGCGAGGTGTACCACTGTGGGGACCCCAGCGGTCCTGGCTATCCCTGGTTCGGGTACGGCGATTACACCTACCAGGAGCGGGTGTACGGCTGTATGCGCTACCCTCCGACGCGCGGTGGCCAGCGGATGTGGGAGCCGGTGGAGTTTGCCATGCCCCGCTTCGACTACCCCGAGGTGGCGTCCGCCTTCTCTGCCCAGAACTGGCTCGAATGCGCACTCTACCTCCGCTGCGCTGCCATGGACTATCCCACCACAATCGCAGAGCTCGGCGTCGCTCCGCACCCCGATCCCTCGCCGCCAGGCGACCCTGCGGCCGCGGCGGCACTCCTCGGAGGCCCGCGTCTCGTTGTGGAAGGCCCGTCCTCTGCCGTGCTCCAAACCTTCCCGGATGGCAGTTCGGAGTCGGTGACGCTCTCGGTCCACAATGTCGGCTCCTGGATTGGGCCCTTCCGCGTTCGAACCAGTGCCCCGTGGCTCCGGGTGCGCCACCCGGACGACCCCGGCAGCCGCACGCTCGACGGCGGGGTTGCGATTGGTTCGGAAACGAGGGTGGTCGTCTCCGGCAGCCAGACGACGCCGGGGTACGTGAGCGTTCTCCTCGTCGACGTCGATCGCGCCCGCCAGCCCGATGGCGTGGCGAACGGAACGGTTTGGATCGAGCCCCTCTTCGGCGAGGGCGTACCCTTCCGCATCGACATCGTTGCGGTGAAATCGGGCGCGATATCCAACCAGCGCATCGTGATCCCCGGCCTGGCGAGGTGAACGTGCTGCGCCGAATCCGCGTCGCCCACGCCATCGAGCATGCGGCCGTCGCCGTGCTCCACGAACGGCTTGGCCGCCGTGCTCCGACGATCGCCTTCAGCGACCCCTTCGGGTTTTCGATGGTCTCGCCCTATTCGCCCGAGGACGTCGAAGCGGCAACGGGCGAGGCGGTGGTCCGCCTCCGATCCGGCGAACACGCCCTGGCGGTGAGCGACCTCTGCGGCTCGAACCTCGCTGTCGGCGGGCTCCTCGCTGCTACCGCCGCGCTGGCGGCGGCGAACGGGCGTGCGCGTCAGAACTTCCCCTCTGCGGTGGCGGCGGCAGCGCTTGCGCTGATGGCCGCGCCCGCTGCCGGCCGCTGGGTCCAGCGTGCTCTCACGGTCGAGCCGAACATCGGCAGCGCCCGCATCGCGGCGGTGCGAAAAGTCGGGACGGCCGCCGGCCTGCCGGTGGTGCGGGTGTGGCTCGCCTTCGGGCCGTAACGGCGCCGGATGCGCTTCAGTGCGCCTCCGCCAGGGCCTTCTGGTACTCTTCGCGGACCTTCTGGGCGATGTGTGGGGGCACCTCGCCGTAGTGGTCAAACTGGACTTCAAAGACGCCCCGGCCCTGGGTGAGGCTGCGGAGGTCGGCGGCGTACCGCTGGATCTCCGCCATCGGCACCTCCGCTTCGATGAGTGTCACCCCTCCACCTTCCGGTGTGACGCCGTGAATGCGCGCTCGCTTGGCGTTCAGGTCGGAGACGACGTCGCCGGCGAACTCGTCGGGCACGCGGACGCGGATGAGCATGATGGGCTCGAGGAGCACGCTTCCTGCCTGCTGGACGGCTTCCTTCAGCGCCTGGGACGCCGCCACCTTGAAGGACATTTCGCTGGAGTCCACAGGGTGGTGCTTCCCGTCGTAGAGCACGACCTGGATGTCGGTCAGCTCGATGCCGGGCAGCATCCCCTCGTGTGCGGTTTCCGTAATGCCCTTCTCTACCGCGGGGATGTACTCCTTCGGGACGGCGCCGCCGACCACCCGTGATTCGAACTGCACCCCCGACCCGCGGGGCAGCGGGCTCACTTCGATAGCCACGCGCCCGTACTGGCCGTGGCCGCCGGTTTGCTTCTTGTGCGTGTATTCGGCGGTCACCCGCTTGGCGATGGTCTCGCGGTAGGGCACCCGGGGGAGCGCCAGCTCGACCTCGACGTTGAACTTGCGCCGAAGCCGTTCCACGGTCACTTCCAGGTGCGCGTCGCCCAGCCCGGAGAGGATCGTCTCGCCCGTGGCGGGGTCGCGCTCCAGCCGAAGCCCCGGATCCTCCTCGATGAGCCGCTGGAGGCTCGGCAGGAGCTTATCCACCGCCGCCTTCGAAACCGGCTTCACCGCCAGACTGAAGACCGGGCTCGGGAACGTGATGGGCGGCAGCACAACTTCGTGACCGCGTTCGCAGAGAGTGTCGCCGGTCGAGGTCTGCGCGAGCTTCGTCACCACCCCGATGTCGCCCGCGTGCAGCTTCGGCACGGGCATCTGCTCCTTGCCCCGCTGTACGAAGAGGGTGGCGATGCGCTCGTCCGCGTTCTTCGAGGCGTTCCAGACGTGCGAGTCCGCCGTCAGGGTGCCGCGGATGACTCGGAGGTAGCTCAGCCTCCCGACGAACGGGTCGGCGGCGGTCTTGAAGACGCGGACGGCCAGCGGGCCGTCCGGGTCGGCCCGGAGCGCTTCGCCGTCGACGGCTATCGGCGGTCGCTCGGCGGGCGAAGGGGCCGCCGCGGCGAGGGCATCGAGCAGGTCGCGCACGCCGATGCGCTTCGCGGCTGCCCCGCAGTACACCGGGTAGAGCCGCCCCTCGATTACAGCCGCGCGGAAGGCCCGTTGCAACTCCTCCTCGCTCAGGGGCTCGTCGGCGAAGTACTTCTCCATCAGGGCCTCGTCGGTTTCGACGATCGCTTCGATGAGGGCCGCGCGGGCCTCGTCGGCCGCGGCACGAAGCTCGGTGGGAACGTCTGCCTCTTCGCCCTTCTCGCCGAGCCTCGCGCGCATGCTCAGGAGGTCGATGACGCCGCGCAATTCGCTTTGGGCTCCGATGGGGAGCTGCGCCGCGGCGACCTTCGTCCCCCACTTCTCGCGTAAGCGCGAGAGGGCCCCCGCGAAGTTCGCGTTCTCCCGGTCCATGCGGTTTACGAAGAAGAGCCGAGGCAGCCCTTCGCGCTCCGCGATGGACCACGCCCGGTCAGTTCCCACCTCGGGGCCGGCAACCGCGTCGATGAGGATCAGCGCCGCATCCGCCGCGGCTGCGCCGCATATCACCTCCGAGACGAAGTCGGCGTATCCAGGCGTATCGATGAGGTTGATCTTCCGTCCTGCCCATTCGACGGGAATGAGAGAGAGGTTCAGGCTGAACTTGCGGCGGTGCTCGTCCTCGTCGTAGTCGCTCACCGTGTTCCCGTCTTCCACGCTCCCCATTCGCGTGGTCGCCCCCGACACGAAGAGGCTTGCCTCCGTCAGCGTCGTCTTCCCCACGCTCGTGTGGCCAACGATGACGACGTTCCGGATCTCTTCGGTCGTGTAGACCCTCATCTCGTTCGCGCCTCCGCTTCCGTTGCTCTCCTCGCCAAGGGCTGGTGGGCCGATTCTACGCAGGCCGATCCTGCCCTCTCAACCGCGGAAGGAACGACAAGAGCTGGCGCATCGCTCCCTCATCATGTCGATACGGGGTAGGGCGTGGGACCGGTCCCGCGCTACACTGCACCCGGAGCAGCACGGATGTTCGAGCCATGAACCGCCTCGAAGACCTCACCTTCGTTGCCCTCGATGTCGAGACGACCGGGCTCGATCCCCACGAGGATGCCATCATCGAGGTTGGGGCGGTGGCCTTCTCACTCGACGGCACGCGGCACCGGACCTTTCAGCGGCTCGTCGATCCTAAACGCGAGATTCCCGACTTCGTGGTCCGCCTGACCGGAATCGGGCCCGACGATGTGCAGGGAGCTCCCACCATCGACTGCGTGGTCGAAGAGCTGGAGTCCTTCGTCGGGGATGCGGTGCTGGTGGGTCAAAACGTGGAATTCGATTTGGCCCACCTGCGGCGAGCCGGGTTCCGTGGCGGGAGCGCCGCCATCGATACCGCCTTCCTGGCCCGTGCGCTCCTCCGCGACCGCCTGCCGTCACGCACGCTCGCTGAGCTTGCCGCCCACTTCGGTATCGAAACGAACGGCGCCCACCGCGCGCTGGCTGATGCCGAGACGGCTGCCCAGGTGTTCCTCGCGCTGCTGCGGGAGGCCTGGCAGCTCGACGAGCGGCTCCGCCTCCAATGGGCCGAGCTGCTTGCCTTCGAACAGCCGGTGCTCGCCCAGCTCATCGCCGGCCCGGGTGTGTCGCTCAAGCCGACGTCCGGCGGCTGGCGCTCGGTTCTCGCTCCGCCTCCTTCGCTCCCGCCGCCATTGAAGCCCGCCGACCAGCCGTCGCCGGTCTCGCGCGCGGAATTGGAGCGCGCGTTCGCGGCCGCCGCGCTGGTGTTCGAGGACTTCGAGGATCGCCCGGAGCAGAAGGAGATGGCCGAGCACGTGCGCCGCGCGCTCGTGCTCGGGGGGCGCTACCTCATCGAAGCGGGAACCGGGGTGGGAAAGTCGCTCGCCTACCTGCTGCCCGCCGCCCTGTATGCCTTGCGCAACCAGCGGCGGGTTGTTATCTCCACCCACACGCTCTCCCTTCAAGACCAGTTGCTCCGCAAGGACATTCCGCTCGTTCGCCGAATTCTCGCGGAAGCCGGGTTGATCAGCGGCGAGGACGAGCTTCGCGTCGCTGTGCTGAAGGGCCGCTCGAACTACCTCTGTCTGCGGCGCTGGCGGGCGCGCGTCGCTGCCTTCCTCACCGAACCGGAGACCGCCTGCCTGGCGGCCTACGTCATTCCCTGGCTGGCGGAAACGCTGACGGGCGACCGCGCCGAGCTCCGCCTCGACCGCGATGCCTACGCCGCCTGGCACGCCGTCTCGGCCCACGACGCCGACTGCCTCCGCCGGCAAGCACGGGAAGTGCGCGAAGGCAGCTGTTTTCTGGAGCGAGCGAGGAGGGCTGCCGATGCCTCGCATCTGGTGATCGTCAACCACGCGCTGCTTCTCGCTGACGCCGTCCATGCCGGCAGCGCCGTTCCCGCCCACGACCTCCTCATTGTCGACGAGGCTCACAACCTCGAGGACGTCGCGACGCAGCAATTTGGGGCCGCCGTGTCGCGCCGCGCCGTCCTCGAGGCGCTGGAGACCGTCTGGCGCCCCGCTGGCAGGGGCAGAGGCTCAGGTGGTGTCGCCGTCCTCCTCCAGCAGTCGGCGCTGGAACCGCTCGCCGAAGCGGGGACCCGGCTCGCTCGGGCCGCTTCGAACGCCCGCGAGCTCGCCGACCCCCTGGTAGCAGCTGTCGCCCGAGTCGCTTCCCGCGTGGGCGGCGAGGAGCGCGTCCTGCTCAGCCGCGCTGTCCGTTCCTCGCCCGAATGGGCCGACGTTGAAAGCGCCTGGTTCGCCCTCGATGCCGCGCTTCGGGCAGTCGAGGTCGCTGGGGAAGAGGCGGTCCGCATCGCCGCTGCCTCCTCGCCTGTTCAGGGCGACGACCTGCTTGCCGACGAGCTCTCGGGCGCGGTGACAGGGGTTCGGAGCGTGCGCGAAGCGCTGGAACGCATCGTCGAGGGGTGGCACGGCGAGGTAACGTGGGCGGAGCGCGACCGAGACGGTGCCGGCGTCCTCCGCTCGGCCCCGCTCGCTCCCGGCCCCCTCATCGCGGCTTCCCTCTTCGAAGGGCGCTCCGCGGTGATCGCCACCAGCGCCACCCTCTTCCCCGGCGACGACGAGCGGTACACCCTCCGCGCCCTTGGGCTCGACGATGCCGAGACGGTGCGGCTCGGCTCGCCGTTCGACTACGAGCGAGCAGCGCTCCTGGCCACGGTCACCGACCTGCCCGAGCCGGGCGCTCCCGGCTACCTCGACGCGGTTGCTGAGGCCGTCGTCCAGCTCGCGGTAGCCTCTCGCGGCCGGGCCTTGGTGCTCTTCACCTCGCACGAGGCGCTGCGCGCCGTCCGCGAACGAGCAGCAAGCGCACTGCGGGACCGGGGCTTGCTGCTGCTCGCTCAGGACGTTGACGGGAGTCCCCGGCAGCTCATCGAACAGCTCCGCACCGACCCCAACACTGTCGTGCTCGGCACTGCGAGCTTCTGGGAAGGCGTCGATATCCGCGGCGAGGCGCTCTCGCTCTTGGTTATCACCCGGTTGCCATTCCCCGTGCCGACCGACCCCGTTTTCCTTGCCCGCTCGGAGCAGTACGAGAGCCCCTTCCGGGAATACGCGCTCCCGTCCGCAGTCCTGCGTTTCCGCCAGGGATTCGGCCGCCTCATTCGCCACAGGGCGGACCGGGGCGTGGTGGTCGTGCTCGACCGGCGGCTCATCCAGAGGAGTTACGGGCGGGCCTTCCTCGATGCTCTCCCCGCCTGCCGGCAGTTGAAGGCAGGCCTCGAGACGGTAGTCCGCGAAACCCGCAGGTGGCTGGAGCGATGAGGCACGCCCTCACGCTTCCTCCGGAAGTCTGCGGCGAGCGTGTCCGGCTCGTTGCTCAGGCGACCGCCGGCTCGGAGGTCCAATACGAAATCGTCCGCCTGGGGGACGGTGAGCAGGTGGGCACGCTTCGCGCAGCTCCTGAGGGCGACGCGGTTCTCATTCTCTCACTCTGCATCGATGCCGCCGAGCGGGGCTATGGCTGCGGCTCCGACGCGGCATTCGCGTTCGCTTCCGCCGTGGCCGAAGCCGGTTTCACGCGTCTTCGTGCTTGGGCCCCCGGGGACCTCGGCCTGGCCGTCTACTTCTGGATCCGCCACGGCCTGCGGCCCCTCTTCGGGCTGGGACCTGATGAGGGGATTTGGTTCGAACGCGTGCACGGGGGTTCCGGGCGATAATCGCGACAGCGGCCGGGGCGCGGCGTACCGCGCCCCGGCGCGTCGTCTGCACCGGGCTCAGGATTCAAGCTTCTGGCGCAGCCGGCGCTCGACTGCGGCAAGGTATTCCTCCGTCGTGAGCCACGGATGGTCGGGCCCGACGAGGATCGCCAAGTCCTTCGTCATCTCGCCCGCCTCGACGGCCTCCACGCATGCCTGCTCGAGCTGCTCCGCGAAGCGGACGACGTCCGGTGTCCCATCCAGCTTTCCGCGGTGGGCGAGTCCCCTCGTCCAGGCGAAGATCGAGGCGATCGGGTTTGTCGATGTCTTCTCGCCCCGCTGCCAGGCGCGGTAGTGGCGGGCCACCGTACCGTGGGCTGCTTCGGCCTCGACCGTCATGCCGTCGGGCGTCATCAGCACCGACGTCATCAGCCCGAGCGACCCGAACCCTTGGGCGGCGACGTCCGACTGACATCGCCGTCGTAGTGCTTGCACGCCCACACAGCTCGGCACAAGCCGCGGGATGTTCGCGCAGATGATCGGCTCTCGGAATACCACGCCGGCGATGATGTGTCGGATCGTCCCATTAGGGGACTTCCACATCTGCTTCAGGCTGAATTCCTATACCCGTGTCTCATCGGGCGTGATGGTGGCGCACTTCACCCCGACGCCGTGCTTCTCGATGGCCAGCGCCGCATCGATTGTGACCTGGCGTCTCGGTTCTCGATGCTGAGGTCGTAGTACTCGATAGGGATATCGAGGAAGGGAACGATGAGGCGCTCCTTGACAAAATCCGCGCCACTTCGTCCCTACCGAGTTCCACGATTGGGTTCAGGACTTTGCGCCTCTCTCCGCTGTGTCTCGTCAGCGTGCCTGCCGCAGGATCTGCCGCAGGACGTACTGCAGAATCCCTCCGTGCCGGTAATAGTCCAGCTCTACCGGGGTGTCGATCCGCGCCACCGCCTCGAACCGCTTGACCTCTCCCCCGGGCGCGACAGCGGTGACGCTGACACGCCTTCCGGGCTGCAGCGTCTCGATCCCCTCGATCGTGTACGTCTCCTCACCGGTCAGGCCCAGGGCCTCTCGGCTCTCTCCTGGGAGGAACTGGAGCGGCAGGACGCCCATGCCCACCAGGTTGCTGCGGTGGATGCGCTCGTACGACTCGGCAATGACGGCGCGCACGCCGAGGAGCGCCGGTCCCTTCGCTGCCCAGTCGCGTGAGGAGCCCGCGCCGTACTCCTTCCCGGCGATCACCACGAGGGGTACCCCTTCGGCCCGGTACCGCATCGCCGCGTCGTAGATGGTCATCTGCTCGCCGCTGGGGAAGTGGCGGGTCACGCCGCCTTCCGCGCCGGGGACGAGCAGGTTGCGCAGCCGGATGTTCGCGAAGGTGCCGCGCATCATCACTTCGTGGTTGCCGCGGCGCGCTCCGTACGAATTGAACTCCTCCTTACGCACCCCGTGCGCGATGAGGTACTGCCCGGCCGGGCTGTTCACCGGGATGCTGCCCGCCGGCGAGATGTGATCCGTCGTCACGGAATCGCCCAGCACCGCAAGCACCCGGGCGCCCCGAATCTCCTGGAGCGGGGGCGGCTCTGCGGGCATGTCGTCGAAGTACGGGGGGCGGCGAATGTAGGTCGAGGCCTCGTCCCACTCGAAGAGCTCCCCCGCCGGCGTTTCCAGATTCCGCCAGGCCTCCGGGCCGGTGAAGACGTCCGCGTACTTCCGCCGGAACATCTCCGAGCGGACGTAAGAGCGGATTGCCTCCTGAATCTCGGCCTGGCTCGGCCAAATGTCGCGCAGGTACACCGGCTGGCCGTCGCTCCCCGTACCGAGCGGCTCACGGTAGAGGTCGATATCCATACGCCCCGCGATGGCGTAGGCGACGACCAGCGGCGGCGAGGCCAGGAAGTTGGCCCGAACCTCGGGATTGATGCGGCCCTCGAAGTTCCGGTTGCCCGAAAGGACGGCAGCCGCCACCAGGTTCCCCTCGTGAATCGCCCGGCTGATCTCCGGGCGCAGCGGTCCGGAGTTCCCGATGCAGGTCGTACAGCCGTAGCCAACGAGGGCGAACCCGAGCTCGTCGAGATACCGCTGCAGACCCGACTCCCGCAGATACTCCGTCACCACCTGGGAGCCCGGCGCCAGGCTCGTCTTCACCCACGGCTTCGTGCGAAGGCCGCGCTCGACCGCCTTCTTCGCAAGGATACCGGCCCCCAGCATCACCTCCGGATTCGAGGTGTTCGTACAGCTTGTGATGGCGGCGATGACGACCGCTCCATGCTCCAGCTCGAACTCCTCGCCATCCATCACCGCCCGGGCCCGGTCGAAGATTCGCCCCAGGGGCTCCGGGGGCGGAGCGCCATGCTGGTGGGCCTCGGCGTTCCCCCCTTCGTCCAGCCATTTCGCGAGTCGTGCCGGGTCCAGGTCGTTCGGGCCGTGACCTAGCAGTTCGACCAGCGACTCACGCCAGCGGCGCTTTGCCTCCCGCAGCGGGATGCGGTCCTGCGGGCGCCGGGGCCCGGCGATCGAGGGCTCCACCTCGCCCAGGTCGAGCTCCAGGTAGTCCGAGTACACAGGATCGGGCGTGTCGGCAGTTCGGAAGAGTCCCTGGGCTTTCGCGTAAGCCTCAACGAGCTGCACGAGCTGTTCGTCCCGACCGCTGAACCGCAGGTAGGCGAGGGTTTCGTCGTCGATGGGGAAGAAGCCGACGGTCGCCCCGTACTCGGGCGCCATATTGGCGATGGTCGCGCGCGTCGCCAGGGGAAGCCTGGCAAGCCCTTCGCCGTAGAATTCGACGAACTTCCCGACTACGCCCCGCTGCCGGAGCATCTGCGTCACCCGCAGGACGACGTCGGTGCCGGTGGCGCCCTCCGGCAGCTGGCCCGTGATTTTGAACCCGACGACCTCAGGGATGAGCATCGAGATCGGCTGGCCGAGCATCGCCGCCTCCGCCTCGATGCCCCCGACGCCCCACCCCAGGACGCCCAGTCCGTTGATCATCGTCGTATGCGAATCGGTGCCAACGAGCGTGTCGGGGAACGCCCAGCGTGCGCCGTCGCGTTCCTCGCTGAAGACGACCTTCGCGAGGTACTCCAGGTTCACCTGGTGGACGATGCCCGTTCCGGGCGGCACGACCCGGAAGTTCCGGAAGGCGTTCTGGCCCCAGCGGAGGAAGACGTACCGCTCCCGGTTGCGCGCGAACTCCAGCTCCACGTTCCGCTGGAAGGCATCGGGCGTTCCGTAGACATCCACCTGCACCGAGTGGTCGATGACCAGGTCTACTGGCTGGAGCGGGTTGATGCGGGCCGGGTCGCCGCCCATCGCGCGCACGGCGTCGCGCATGGCCGCCAAGTCCACCACGACCGGCACGCCCGTGAAGTCCTGGAGCAGCACCCTTGCGGGCATGAAGGCGATCTCGCGGCCCTGCCCCGAGTTCGGCTCCCACCGCGCCACCGCCTCGATGTCGTCCTTCGTGACCGTCCGGCCGTCCTCCTGACGGAGCAGGTTTTCGAGGAGGATGCGCAGTGAAAACGGCAGACGGTCGATATGCCCGACACCGCGCTCCTGTAGGGCGGCCAGGCGGTGATACCGGTAGACCGTCCCCCCGCTGGAGAGCTCAGCGAGGGTGCCGAACGAGTTCGCAGTCATGGGGCCTCCTTCCCTGCGCAGTGGGTGCCGAACGGAAGCAGAACGCCGTCCCGAGGAAGCGCCGCGGGTAACCTCGCCCGCCGACCCGTCGGCCGGCCTCCGGGCGGTTCCTGGCGCTGGACCATCCCAAGCCTCCTTCCACGCAGCGGTGGCGGTACTTGGGCCCTCTCCTCGGGGGGCGCCGAGGCTGCCTCGCTCCACCTGGACCCGCGACTTCCCTTGCCGCAGGGACCGTTGGGCCCGGGCCAGGTACGTACGGAGGAGACACGGCCAGTATACACGGCCCTCCGTTCAGGCGAGGCGATTCGGCTTCCACCTCCCCGGCCGCCGCCACGTCCCTGCCGCGCCTCGCGGCAGCCTCGGATATGCCAAGGCCGCCGCGAACGCAGCCAGCGCCGCGACGAGGGCTACGAGGGCGGCATCGGCGAATTCGACGGCCTCGGCGCTCACGAACGGGTCCCAGGACTCTGTCCGCTGCGCTTGAAGCTCCAGGATCGAACCAGCGAGGGCCGCTGCCGTTGCGCCTCCCAGGAAGAACGCGAGGTTGAACGCGCCCATCCCCCTCCCGATCGAGCGCTCCGGCACTTCGGCTGCGACGGCACGGAGGGTCAGCGTGTTGGCGAGCCCGAAGCTCCCCGCGAGGGCCGCATAAACGGCGGCGATGCCCCACCGGGGCCAATCGAACGCGACGAGGTGCAGCATCGCAGCGGCGACGAGCATGCCCCACCCGCTCCACACCAGCCCGCGCTGGATGCCGGCGCCCCTCGCGACGCTCCCTACGGCGATGCCACCCAGTCCCAGCAACGCCGCTCCCGGCGCGAGCCATACTCCCGTTTCTGCCGCCGACAGCCCTTCGTACCGGGCGAAATAGAGCGGCAGGAGTACGACCGCCGCGAAGTGCGCCGCCTGGGCCATAGCTCCGAAGGCACACAGCGCGGCGAACCGCGCGTTCGTCAGCAGTTCGCGCGGGATGAGCGGCTCCGTTCGGACGAAGGTGGCTACCATGACGCCTCCCCACAGCACCAGAGCAGAGGCTCCCGCTACGCTGACCGTCGGGTCGCCGCCGGCCCTCGAGAGCTGGTTCAGGGCGTAGACCGCTGTAGCGATGGCGCCCGCCAGGATCGCCAGGCCAACGCCATCGAATCGCACCCGTCCTGCACGCGGGATGGAAGGCAGCCACCTGACGGCAGCGACCGCAAGCACCGCGGCCCCGGCGGCGGTCAGCCAGAACGGCGTGCGCCATCCCTGCCATTCGGCGAGAGCGCCCCCCGCCAGGGGGCCCGCGCCGAATGCGAGCCCAACAGCAAGAACCACCGTGCCGAGCGCCCGCGGGCGCCGTTCTTCAGCAGCAGTCCTGACGATGGCCGGTACGGTCATGGCAGGTAGGGCCGTTGCCCCCGCCCCCTGTACGGCTCGGGCCGCTGCAGCCGTCCAGAACTCCGGCGCGACGGCGGTCAGCGCCGAGCCGGCGGCGAACAACGCAACTCCGGCCGTGTAGAGCGGCCGGAGCGGCAGGGAATCGGCCAGCCGGCCGTAGGCCATCGTCCCGATGGCAAACGGAATCAGGAAGCCGGTCACGAACCACACGAGCGTGTCATCGCGGACTCCGAAGTCCCGTTGGACCCACGGGAGCACGATGGCCGACATCGAGGCATTGAGGACAGAAAGGAAGATGCCCGCCGCGAGCACCGCGAGCCCCGACGGCCCCAGCTCCGCTGGCAACGCCGCTCGGCCGCTCCTCTGGCCGCCTGAACCTACCGTGGCGGCGAACATCGGCGCCCTCCTCGCTGCCGGCGCCGAGCGCTTGACACGCCGGAAATGCCGTCCATATGATGAGGCAACCTTAACAATTTCGCCCGCGGCAGGGCGAATGCGGAGGGCTCGTGCCCCTGGCGCTCGACTCTGCGCTCGATGCGCTCCTCGCACAATTGAAGATTCGGACGCTCCCCGAACCGCTCCTGCGCGAGGCTCTGACGCACGCGTCCTTTCTCAACGAAACGGAAACGCCCGGCCGCTCCAACGAACGCCTCGAGTTCCTTGGTGACGCCGTCCTTGGTCTCGTCGTCGCCGATGAGCTGTTCCGCCTCTTCCCGGACATCGGCGAGGGCGAGCTCACCCGAATCCGAGCCGAGCTGGTCCAGCGGCGCGCCCTCGCCCGCGTCGCTCAGGGCATCGGCCTCGGCGAGTACCTTGTCATGGGAAGGGGCGAGGAGGCGGCAGGAGGCCGGCGCCGGGAACGGAACCTGGCCGGCGCCCTCGAAGCGCTTATCGGCGCGGTCTACCTGGGCCGCGGCTACCGCTCGGCACGCGCCCTCGTGCGGCGACTGCTCGCTCCCGAACTCCGCCGCGTGAGAACCATGGGCGTCGAGATCGACCCGAAATCCCGCCTCCAGCACGTGGCTCAAGCGACCTGGCATCAACCGCCCGAATATGTGACCCTCGGACGAGAGATGACAGCCGAGGGGCAGCTCTTCGTCGTCGAGGTCCGCATCGCAGGGCGACCGTACGGCCGGGGCACAGGCCCCTCCAAGCGCGAGGCCCAGCGGGCTGCCGCTCGCGATGCGCTCCGCACCCTCGAGCCGGTCGAGGGCTGAGCCGTGTACCTCAAAAAGCTCTCCCTCCACGGATTCAAGAGCTTCCCAACCCGGACCATCCTGGAGTTCGGGCCGGGCATTACCGCCATTGTGGGGCCGAACGGTTCCGGAAAGAGCAACGTCGCCGATGCCATCCGCTGGGTCCTCGGCGAACAGAACCTCCGCCTCCTCCGTGCGCGGAAGCTCGAAGACGTCATCTTCAACGGCGGCCCCAAGCGCGCGGCGCTCGGCATGGCGGAAGTCATCCTCACGCTCGATAACGAGGACCGCTGGCTTCCCATCGAGTTCGCAGAGGTTGAGATTGGCCGCCGGCTCTACCGGTCGGGCGAATCCGAATACCTCCTCAACGGTTCCCGGGTCCGCCTGCGCGACATCCAAGAGCTCCTGATGAAGGGCGACGTCGGGCAGAACTCCTACACCATCATGGCCCAGGGGCTCGTCGACGAGGTCCTCTCCCTGCCGCCTCAGGAGCGCCGCGTGTTCCTGGACGAGGCCGCCGACGTGAAGCGGTTCCGGCATCGCATCAAGGAAGCGCAGGACCGCCTAGCGGCTACGCGCGAGAACCTCGAGCGCGTGGAGCTCATCGTCGAAGAGCTCCGCCCCCGCCTCGGCCAGCTCGAGCGGCAGGCCGAACGAGCGGCTGAGCACGCCCGCCTCTCCGCGGAGCTCATCGAACTGCTGAAGACGTACTACGGCCAGCTCTGGAACGAGGCGCAACATGCCCTTGTCCGCAGCCGCGCCGCCCTCGACCAGTGCGTGGCTGAAGAGGCGGCCGCCGCCCAGCGGCTCGAGCGGCTCCGCGGCCAGCTCCGCGCCCGCGGCGAGGAGATTCGCCGCCGCCGCGAGGCCATCGCCCGTCGCGACGCCGCGCAGTCCGGCCTGGACAAGCGGCTCGCGGAGACCGAACGCGCCCTTTCGCTCGACCGTGAGCGGCTGGGGATGCTGGCAGCCCGGCGCGAGGAGCTTCGCCTCGAGCTGGAGGCCCTCGAAGCGGAGCGGCTCTCCCTTTCGACCGCCGACGTCGACGAGAGCCGCCGCGGCCTTGCCTTGGCCGACGAAGTGGAGGCGCGGAAAGCCGCCCTCGCCGACGCCCGCGAATCCCTGGAGCTCGCCGAGCGCGAGTTCGCGGCCCTCCGCGGACGGCTTCAGGAGTTCCGCGCCGGAGCCGAGGCCGACGACCGGCGCATCAGGGCCAGCGAGGCCGACGTCCAGGCAGCGGAAAGCCGGCTGGCGGCCCTCGAACGCGAGGAAGCCGACCTCCTCGCCCGCCGCAAGCAGCTCCTCGTGGAGCTCATCGGCTACGGGCGGCGGTTTCGCGAGCTCTCCGAGGCAGCAGTCGCCGTCGGCGATAACCTCGCCCGCGCGCTCCGCGAAGCCGAGGCGGTCCGCGAGCGCCTCGCTCGCGTGGAAGAGGAGGTGCGTGTCTTCGAAGCGGCTGGCAGCCAGGAGCTCCGCGAGCTCGACCGTCTCGAAGGCCGTCTTGAGGCGCTCCAGCGGGTGCATGCTGAGCACGAGGGAATCGCCCAGGGCACGCGCAACGTGCTCATCATGGGTCAGGCCCTCATCGAGGGCATCGCGCCGGGGAGCCTCGGCGAACCCCCCGAGGTGCCGGGAGTCCTCGGCATCCTGGCTCGCCAGCTGCGCGTCCCCGCCGGCCTCGAGGCGGCTATCAACGCGGCCCTCGAACATCGCCTCCACGCTGTGGTCATCGAACGCCACGCCGACGCGCTGGAGGCGATCCGGCTGCTCGCGCAGCGGAACGGCGGCCGCGCGCAGTTCCTCCCCCTCGACGCCATCCGACACGTCTACCCCCTGAACCTTCAGAAGGAGCGCGGAGTCGTCGGCGTAGCGGCGCGGCTCGTTCGCTGCGAGCCTGCCGTACGGCCCCTGGTCGATACGCTCCTCGGCCGGGTGATCGTCGTCGAAGACACGCCCAACGCGCTCCGCATCCTTCGCCGAGCCCTCGGGACGGTCGTCACCCTCGACGGCACCCTCTTCGAGCCGAGCGGCGCCATTACGGGCGGTTCGCCCTCGGACGATTCGGTGCTCGCTCGCCAGCGCGAGTTGGAGGAGCTCCCTGCGCGGATCGAGGAGCTTCGCAAGCGCACGAGCGTGATCGAACAGCAGATCGCGGCTGCCCGGCACTCCATCGAGCGGCTGGCCGCCGAGGCGCGCGAGGCCGACGCGCGTTACCAGGAGCTTCGCCGCGAGGCGGAGGCTGCCCAGGCGAACCTCGCCCGCGAGCGCGAGCGCCTCCACCGCATCCGCCGGGAAATGCAGGCCCTCCTCTCGAAACGGGGCGATATCGCCCGCGAGCGGGAGTCGCTTCTCCGGCGGATCGACCAGGCTCGGCAGGCTGCGGCTCAGGCCGTAGAGCGCCGCCAGGCGCGGGAGGCTGACCTCCGCACCTTGGAGGAGGAGCTCGCCCGCGCTGCGGCCCGCCGCGATGCCGCACTCCGTGCCGTCTCCGAGGCATCGAGCCGCCTTGCGGCCATCGAAGGCGAGCGGCACGCGCTCCGGCTCATGCGAGAACAGCACGAAAGGGCCATCGAGCGGCTCGACAGTCAGCTCGCCGCCCGCCGGCTCCAGGCGAAGAACCTCGAACTCGAGGCTCAGGTCGCTCAGGAGCGCATTGCCAAGCTTCAGCGCGAAATCGAGCTCATCCGCGCCGAAAAGCAGCGGTTCGCCGACGACGTGGCCCCCGACCGGGATGAGCTCGACCGCCTCGAGCACCACGAACGCCAGGTGCAGGATGAGCTGTCTGAGGCCCAAGCAGCGCTCCTCGAGGTGCAGCGCCGCCGGCTCGGGCTGGAGTCGGACATCGCCCGGTGGGAGGAGCGGATCCGAACGCTCCGGACCGAGATGGAGGCCGAAGGTCTCGTCGCCGCGCCTTCGGGTCAGGTCGTCACGCTGGCCGAGGCGAACAGCGGCGGAGGGCGCTCTATCCATGGTGCTGCCCACGTCAGCACGGAGGAGCTCCGCAGCCGCATCGAGGACGTCCGCCGGCGCATCCGGAGGCTCGGTCCCATCAACCAGGAGGCGCCGGAAGACTACCGCGAGACTCGCGAGCGGTACGAATTCCTGACGGCCCAGATGACCGACCTGCGCGAAGCCGAACAGCAGCTCCGCACCGCCATCGACGAACTGAACGAGCAGATTCGGACGCGCTTCCAGTCAGCCTTCGATGCCGTGAACGACTCGTTCGGCCGCTTCTTCGCCGATTTCTTCGGCGGTGGTTCGGCGAGGCTCGTGCTGACCGACCCCGAGCGCCCGGCCGAATCGGGAATCGAGATCGAGGCTCAGCCGCCCGGTAAGCGCGTCAACAGCCTCGCCGCGCTCTCCGGCGGCGAACGCTCCCTCACGGCTGTGGCGTTGCTCTTTGCGCTCCTCACTGTCAACCCGGCGCCCTTCTGCGTGCTCGACGAGGTGGACGCCGCCCTCGACGAGGCGAACATCGGCCGGTTCACGGCTGCCCTCCGGCGACTTGCCGAACGCACGCAGTTCCTCGTCGTCACCCACAACCGCCGCACCGTCGAAGCCGCCGATGCCATCTACGGCATTTCCATGGGGCCCGACGGCGTCTCGAAGGTGCTTTCCCTCCGCTTGGCCGACCTCCCCGCCCACCTGGAACGCTGACGTTCACCGGACCACCGTCTACCATCGACGCCAGAGGAGGGGTCTCGTGCGGTTCTGGCGCAGGAAGTCCGAAGGCGCGGACACATCCCAGGTCGGGGTGCTGGAGCTCACGGCCGACGAGCGCCGCGAGATCCATGAGCAGACGGAGCGCGCCACTGACCGCAGCCGCCGCGGCATCCTCGGCCGCCTCGCCGAAGTCTTCGCTCGCCCCCAGTTCGACGAATCCCTTTGGGAGGAACTGGAGGAGATCCTCATCCTCGCCGACACCGGCACGGCCACGGCCAGCGACCTCCTCGCTCGCGTCCGTCAGCGTGCGAAAGCTGAAAGCGTGAAGGACGCCGCCGGAGTCCGCGAGCTTCTGCGCCAGGAGATGGTTTCCGTCCTCGAAGCGCCCGCTCGGCGCCCCCCGGCTTGGGCCCTTCCTGATACGCCGTCGCCGCTCGTCATCCTGGTCGTCGGGGTGAATGGGTCGGGCAAGACCACGACCATCGGCAAGCTGGCGCGGGCCTTTCAGCGGGATGGCGCGAAGGTCGTCCTCGGTGCAGCGGATACGTTCCGGGCCGCGGCCATCGACCAGCTCCGCGTCTGGGCCGAGCGCGTCGGCGTCCGCCTCGTCGCCCAGCAGCCGGGCTCCGACCCCGGCGCCGTCGCCTTCGACGCGGTCGCCGCGGCGCAAGCCGACGGGGCTGATGTCGTCATCATCGATACCGCCGGGCGTCTCCACACCAAGACCAACCTGATGGAGGAGCTCCGGAAGGTGGCCCGGGTGGTGCAGCGGCGCATCCCCGACGCGCCTCACGAGGTGCTTCTCGTCCTCGATGCCACCACGGGACAGAACGGCCTCGCCCAGGCGCGCACGTTTACCGGGGCCGTCGGCGTTACCGGCATCGTGCTTACGAAGCTCGACGGCACCGCAAAAGGGGGCATCGCCTTCGCCATCGCCCACGACCTCGGCCTTCCCGTCCGCTTCATCGGCACGGGTGAGGGGATCGACGACCTCGCGCCCTTCGACGCGCGCGAGTTCGTGGGCGCCATCTTGCCCTGAGGTGAGGCGGTGGCCGACGTGCTGGCGTTCTGGGCCGCAGCAGTCGGCACCGCCGCGTTCGCCTACCCCATTGCGCTGCTCGTCTTCCGCCGCTTTCCCGACGGCGGCGCTGGGCTTGCGCTCCCCTTGGGGCTGATGCTCGCCGGATGGGGCTACTTCCTCCTCCGCGTGGCCTCCGTGCTCCCCTTCGGACGCGGGGGCGCACTCATCGCCCTCGTCCTGCTCGGGCTCGCCGGCGCCGCCGCCTGGGGCCTCAACCCGCAAGCCCGCTCCGGTCTCCGCCGGGCGTCCCGGGCCATCTGGGCGATGCTAGCGCTCTTCACCAGCGCCTTCCTTGCCTACGCGGCCTTCCGGTCGTACGTCCCGGAGATCCAGGGCACCGAACAGCCGATGGACTTCCTCTACCTGAACGCGGCTGTTGCTTCCCCGTCGTACCCGCCCGAGGACCCATGGCTCGCCGGACACGCCGCGAGCTACTACTACTTCGGCTACCTGCAAATCGGCCTGCTGACGCAGGCAGCCGGCGTCCCCTCCTCCGTCGGTTACAACCTTGGGCTGGCCGCCGTGTTCGGCGCCGTGCTTACGGGCGCGGTGAGCGTGGCCGCCGCCCTGGCTCGCGGCGTGCTCGGGCGCCGCCGAAGCTGGCCAATCGCTGCCGCTGGCGCCGCTGCCGTCCTGCTGCTCCTGTTCGTTGGGTCGCTCTCTGCTCCCTTCGAGGTGGCTGCTGCGCATGGGCGAACGCACGCCGGCCTCTTCGAGGCGTTCGGGCTCGAATGGCTCCTGCCGTGCGCTCCCGGCCAAACCGAGCGCTGCTATCCCGACGCGGCCCGCACGTCGGCCTGGTACCCTACGGAGTTCTGGTGGTGGTGGCGGGGCACCCGTGTCATCCCTGCGACGATCACGGAGTTCCCTTTCTTCAGCTTCCTGCTCGGCGACTTACACCCGCATCTCATGGCGCTTCCGGCGAACCTCCTCGCTGTGGCCCTTGCACTCGCCTTCTGGCGGAGCCGGCGTCCGCTGCCCGCCCGCGGCCGCGTAGCCCCCGCGGAAGGCTTCCGGCTCGCGGTGGTGGCCCTCGTGCTGGGCGGCCTCGCCTTCCTGAACGCTTGGGACGTCATCACGTTCGTGCTCCTGGTGGGCGCCGCGGCCGTGGGCCGGACGCTCATCGTCCGCCCGCGCGATGGGCCGCTGGCGGCGGCGTGGTTCCTCGTCGTCACCGGGGCAGGGCTTTTGGCCTACCTCCCGTGGTGGCTCGATTTCCGGTCGCAAGCCTCCGGTCTCCAGCCGTACGTGGGCCCGGGCACCCAGCCTGCCCACGCGCTCCTGCAGTTCGGACCGATCGCTGTCGCGGCGATGACGGGCAGCATCGTCCTCGCTGCCCGTGCGCGCACCGCTCCGATCCGCGGAGCCTTCGCCGTCGGTCTGGCTCTGCTCGTGCTCCCGCTCGCCGTGTGGGTGGTGTTCACGCTGGCGCGGGGAGAATTCGAAGCGGCTATTCGTGCCCGCACCGCCGGGGGGTTTTTCACCCTTAGTATCCTCGCCTATGGCGCGGCCGTCTCTGCCATGGCAGCCGTAGCGCTTTCGCGCGCCCGCCGTATCGCGGAGGCCGCTGCCGCAGCCCTCGCAGCCGGCGGTTTTCTGCTCCTCTACGGTGCCGAACTCTTCTACATCCGCGACGTGTTCGCGGGCAGCGCCCCGCGGATGAACACGGTGTTCAAGCTCTCGTACCAGGCTTGGCTGCTTCTGTCGCTCGCTGGAGCCACGGGGGCCGTGGCTGTCCTCGCGAGCCGCCGTCCGGCGCTTCGCCTGGCGGTGGCCCCGGCGGCTCTGCTGGCTGCTGCTGGACTCGTCTACCCTATTGCCGCGCTCCCGAACCGGACCGACGGATTCAGAGGGCCGACGGCTCTCGACGGTCTCGCCTTCCTGGCCCAAGCGTCTCCCGGAGAGTGGGCGCTCCTCCAGGCCGTCCAGCATTACGTTCCGCCTGGCGCAGTCGTCGTCGAGGCGACGGGTCGTACCTGGAGGAAGGGGGACTCGGGCCCCGAGCTCGTTTCCGCGAACGTCGACTACACCGATGCGGGTCGCATCGCCGCCCGCACCGGCCGTCCGACGCCCATCGGCTGGTACTTCCACGAGCTCCAGTGGCGCGGCGATTCGCAAGCGAACCACCGGCTCCTCTCCTCCCGCCAAGAGCTGGTGGACGGCGTTTACCTCGCCCCCGATGCCGCAACCGCGCTCGAACGCCTCCGCCGCCTCCGGGCCGAGTACGTCGTGGTCGGGCCTGTGGAGCGCAGCCGGTACCCTGCCGACCTCATGCCCCGATTCGAGGACTTCCTGGTGACCGTCTACGACGACGGCACCGTTCAGCTCTTCCGCGTCCCCGTGGAGCGGGAGCTTCCCACATCCTGAACGCTCCGACTCGTCCGCGCCGCCGGCCGGCGATATGCTCCGTGCGATACCGGCGAGCTGGAAGCCCGCTCGGCCGCTTCGGAGCGCCCATGCCGATGCCTCGCCCCGTTCTGCTCGCCGCCGCCGATCGACGTGAGGGCTCGATCACGGTTCCGCTCGCGGCCCTCGGGTGGGCCGGCGTGGCGGTGCTGTACGGGGCCGTTCGTCTGGGCGTGGTACTGAACGCGCCCGTCGCCGGTGCCGAACTTTGGAGCCTCTCCGGGGCATGGGCAGCTCAGGCCGGGGCCGACGACCCACGCTTCGCCGGTTCCCTCGCGCAAGGAGCAGCCGCCGCAACCTTCGCCTTCACCGATTCCCCGGTGCCGGCGCGGCTCGCGCTCGCGCTCCTCGGCGCCGCGGTGTTGGCGATTGCGGCCCTTCGGCTTCGGCCGGTCACCGGCGACGGGCCGCTCCTCGCGGCCGGGGTGCTCGTGGCCCTCGACCCGTTTCATGCTGCGAGCGGCGGTACCGCCTCGGCCCTCGCGCTCGATGTTCCCATCGCCTTGCTGCTGTTCGCGGTCATTGTGAGGCCCCCTGCGGCGGCGTGGGTGTGGCCCCTCCTCGTCGCGGCGGTTGCGGTGTGCGGGCCGTTGCCGCTTCTGCTGGCGTTCGCCGTGCTCGCGTCCCGGCTGGCGCAGGGTCAGTATCCCCGGCCGCTGACGGTGGCGCTCGCAGCCGCGGGAGCTGCCGCCGGGATCGCAGCGGCAAGCGCTGGGTATGGATTCCGATGGGTCGGCCTCGCGGTGCCCCCGGCTGACCTCTTCGCCGACTCCCTCGATGCCGACTGGTCGACGGGCGCCGCCGCCCAGCTTGCCCTTCTCTACAGCTGGCCGGTTCTCGCCGCCGGCGGTGCTTCGGCAGCCTGGATCCTCGCCCGCTGGGCTCGGGGTGCCGAGGCGCCTCCGCTCTGGCAGCGCTTGGCGCTCGCCTGGGGCGGGGTCGGTCTGGTCTGGCTCCTCGCAGGTGCGGGCTCGCACGCGTGGGCGGCGATACCCGCCGTCTCGCTACCCGCGGCCCTCCTCGCCGGCGTGGCAGCGCCTCTCTTGTGGGAGGGCCTTCGCGGCGCCGAGTGGCGCACGGCCGCTCCGCCGCTCGCTGCCGCCGGCGTGACGGCTGCGTCGGCGGGGTTGTTCGCCTTCGGGTGGGCCTTCGGGCGCCCGAACGGGAGCGCGCTCCTCGCGGTGCTCCTCGCCGGCGGAGCCGCGGCCATGGCTGCGCTCCTCGCATCCTCGCCGCCCACGCGGCCAGCCGCTTTCCTCGCGCCGGCTGCCTTGGGCTTCCTGTGGCTCGCGGCCATGACCGGCCGCGCGGCTGCGCCTGGTGCCCCCGAGCCGCTCTATTCGCCGGCGGCAACCGACCAGGGACGGGTGATTCGTGCCGCCGCCGTCGAGCTCGCGGGGGGCCGGGGACGAATTGCCGTGCACCCCGACCTCGCCGACGAGGTGGTATGGCCTTTGCGGCGCTCCGGCACCATCCTCATCGCTGACCGTCCCCCGGGCGACGCCTCCGTGTACCTCGCTCCCGGAGGGACACCCGCGCCGGACGGCTTTCTCGCCATCGACGGCTCCTGGGCTTTCCTGCGCCTCACGGAGCCTCCGGAGAGCATCCGGGCAGTTCTCAGATGGCTTGCCAGCCGGAACGCGCACCCCTCCCGCGACATCCCCATCTCGGTGTTCGCGAGGCCGTCACCGTGACGCTCGAGGCTGCCCGGGCTGCGCGGCCCGCTGAGGATGCTGCGCCCTCTCGCGCCGTCCTCCGCTTCAGGCGCGAAGCGGCCGCGTACGCTGCCGTGTTCGCTGCAGGCGCCCTCCTCCGCCTGTGGGACCTGGGCTCGCGCGCCCTGCATCACGACGAAAGCATCCACGCGCAGTGGTCGTGGGATCTCCTCCGCGGCGGCTACGAACACAACCCGGTGTTCCACGGCCCGCTCTACTACCACGTACAGGCGTTCGTCTTCCTGCTGTTCGGTGCGAGCGATTACACGTCTCGGCTGTCCGCAGCCTTCTTCGGCATCGCCCTTATGGCGATGCCTCTTGCACTCCGCCGGTGGCTGGGGCCCGCAGGGACCTTTGCGGCGTGCGCGTTCATCTCGCTCTCGCCGACCCTCGTCTACTTCTCCCGCTTCTTCCGGGAGGACATCTACCTGGCGGTGTTCACCCTCGCCATGGTCATCGCCATGTGGCGGTACCTGGCGGGCGGGGGCGACCGCTGGCTGGTGGTGTTTGCCGTCGCCGCCGCGGCGGCCCACGCGACGAAAGAAGCCACCTACCTCGTCGTCGCCATCTTCCTGCTCTTCCTGAATGCGGCGCTCGCTGCTGAGCTCGCGCGGGAAGCCGTGGCGGTCCGGCCTGCGGGCTCCCGTATCGACCGTGCGGTGCTGACGGCGGCGCTCTTCCCCTACGCCTGGGCCCTCGCGGCCGTCTGGCCGGCAGCCGAACGCCTCCGCCGCTGGGCCGGGTGGACCGCCCTTCCCCGCGCCGGTGACCTGCTGGTGGTGCTCGGGACGCTCACGGTGCCGCTCCTCGCGCCAGTGCTCCGCGAGCCCCTCGAGCGCGCACTGGCCCAACCCGGCCAGCTTCAGTGGCCGGCGGTGTGTCAGGCCGCCGGCGCGACCGCGCGCCAGAACGTCCTCATCCTCGGGGGAACGTACGCTTTGCTGGTCGGCGCCGCTGCGTGGGTCGGGCTCGCCTGGCGGCCGCGCACCTGGCTTATCGGAGCCAGCTTGGCGGCGCTCCTCTACCTCACGCTCATGACGACCTTCTGGACGAACCTCGGCGGGCTGTGCTCCGGGCCCTGGGGCTCCCTCGACTACTGGATCACGCAGCACGACGTTCGCCGGGGAAACCAGCCGTGGTTCTACTACACCATGCTGATGCCCGCCTACGAATTCCTCACCCTGTCTCTAGCGCTCTTCGGCGGCTGGTGGGCCGTGACCCGGGGCGATGGGTTCTCCCGCTTCCTCGTGTTCTGGGTCGTCGGCATCTGGGGCGCGCTCTCCTGGGCGGGCGAAAAGATGCCCTGGCTCAACGTCCACATTGCCCTTCCGGTGGCGCTCCTCGCGGCGTGGAGCCTGCAGCAGGCACTCGATCGGGCGGCCACGAACCGGCCGCCGCTGGCTTCGTTCGTGAGCGTCGGGCTCGTGGCAGCCGGGACGGCGCTCGTGCTGGTCTACCTGCCGCTGGGGGGCTCCGTCGGTGCCCTCGTGAGGGCTGTGGTCGGCGCGGCGGGGATTGTTGCTGGTGCAGCCGCAGCCCGCTCCTGGTGGCGCGGTGCCTTTCCCCTCGCCGCTGCTGCCGTGCTCGTTGGTGGGCTGCTGCCGTTCTCCTTGCGGACGATGGTCGGCGTCACGTTCGAACGCGGCGACGTGCCGAAGGACCTCCTCATCTACACCCAGTCCAGCCCTGCCATCCCGGACCTTGCCGCGGACATCTCCGCCCTCGCCCGTGCGACCGGCCTCGGGTACGACCTTCCTATCGCCGTCGACACGACGGACTCGTTCGCCTGGCCCTGGGCCTGGTACCTCCGCGATTACCGGCGGGTCAGTTACGCCGATTTCTCCAATGGGCTGCCCCCGGGCGACTTCCGCGTCATCCTCGTCGCCGAACGGAATGCGTCGAAGGTCACTGACGCTCTCGGTCCCCGGATCCAGGAGTTCGCCGCCCCGCAGCGGTACCCGCATCGCTGGTGGTTCCCCGAGGACTACAAGGCGGCCCTTCCCGGCGGGCCTTGGAGTTTCGACACCTGGAAACGCATCGTTCGGGGCGTGTTCGCCGGCGAATGGCTGCCGACTTGGTACCGCTTCTGGCGCGACCACGAGCCGCTTCGTGCGCCTGGGTCCGTCGATGCGTACGCGTTCTTCCCCTCCAGCTACGACCGCGAGACGGGCCTTCTCCGGCTCCTTCCCGCTCCGCCGCCTGAGCCCAGCGCCGACAGCGAAGGGAGGCCCGTCTTCGGACAGCCGGGCGCGGGCGCGGGCCAGTTCCTCGCGCCCGTCGACATCGCAACCGATACCGACGGCAACTTCTACGTGATCGACCGGGTGACCCGGAAGCTCCAGAAGTTCGACCGCGAGGGGGGGTTCCTCGGTGCGGTCGATGTGCGCGGCGAACCCGGGGAAGCTTCCGAGCCGTGGGGCCTCGCGGTGGGGCCGAACGGCGAGGTGGTGGTTGCCGACACGTTCGGTTGGACCGTCCGCGTCTTCGACACCGGCCTCCGTCCCCTCCGCCAATTCGGACGAGCTCCCGGCGGTGCCCAGCCCCCGCCCCTCGACGAGCTGTTCGGCCCGCGGGACGCCGCCTTCGACCCGGCCGGCAACCTTTGGGTGACCGACACCGGCCACGACCGCATCATAATCTTCGCCCCCGACGGCACGCCGATCCGGGCTGTCGGAGGATCGGGGCGGGGGCCCGGTCAGTTCGACGAGCCGGTCGGCATCGCCATTGCCCCGGACGGGACGGTGTACGTCGCCGACATGTTCAATGCTCGCGTGCAGGTCCTCGCGGCCGACGGCAGCTATCTCCGCGAGTTCCCCGTCGACGGATGGGGCGGCACGGACGCACTCGACAAGCCGTACCTCGCCATCTTGGCCGGCGGCCGGATCGCCGTTTCTCTTCCAAGCCGTAACGAGGTGCGGATTTACAGCGCCGACGGCCGTGTGCTGGCGACGCTCGCTCCCGATGGCGACCCGATGCGGTCTCCCTACGGTCTCGTAACGGGAGCCGATGGTAGACTCTGGGTAGTCGAAAGCGGGACCAGCCGCGTCCGGGGCTTCGCCATCGATTGAAGCCCCCGCGAGGAGCGCCGTTGTTCCGGTCCATCCGATTCTGGGCAGCGCTTGCCGTCAGCGCGGTGCTGATCGCGCTCTTCCTTCGCGCCATCCATCCCCGGGAGCTCGCCGAGGCGCTCTCGCAGGTGAACTACTGGTACATGGCGCCTGCCATCGGCGTGCTCTTTGTCGCCCTCACGATTCGAGTCGTCCGGTGGTCGATTCTCCTCCGGCCGGTAGCGCCGATCGCGCCCCCGCGGCTTTTCACCTACGCGATTATCGGCTACATGGCCAACAACCTCCTGCCTGCCCGCGCGGGAGAGCTCGTCCGCGCCTACGTTCTCGGGGACCGCGAGCGCATCTCGAAGGTCGGCGCCCTCGGCAGCATCGCCGTCGAGCGCCTCTTCGATGGCACCACGCTCGTGCTGCTCTTCGTCGGGGCCGGCGCTGCCGTGGGATTCAACGATCGCCGGCTCGACCTCATCGCCGTCGCTTCGGCTGGGCTGTTCGCTGTTGTGCTCGCGGGTTTCTACGCCCTCACCCTCTCCGAGGCCCGTGCCCGGAGGACGGTGCGATTGCTCGTCCGGCTCCTGCCGCGGCGCTTCGAGCACCGCGCAGAAGAAGTGGCCGAAAACTTGCTGGTGAGCCTCCGCTCCGTGCACGACGTGCGTACCCTCGGCGCGGTCGTCTTGCTGAGCATCGCGGGGTGGACTGTCGAGGCCGCTGCGTACGCAATCATCGGCCTGGGTTTCGGATTCGGCGCGGATGAGGTGAACTTCGGGCACTACGTGCTGCTCCTTGCCGCTGCGAACCTCGCGATCATCCTCCCCACCTTCTTCGGCGGCACGGGGCCGTTCGAATGGGCGGCCACGCTGGTGCTCGTCGGGGCAGGCGTGGCCAACGGTCCTGCGGGGGCGTACTCCATCCTCGCCCATGCGGTCATCTTCATCCCCACCACGGTGCTCGGGCTGCTGTTCCTCTGGTCGTTCGGCGTTTCGTTCGCCAGGGTGATGCGCCCCGAAGCACCAGCGGAGGAGAGGGCCCCGGTTCCATGAAGATCGGCATCGTCGGAGCAGGCGTGTGCGGCCTTGCTGCTGCCAAGGTCCTCCAGGAGCGCGGTCATCAGGTCACCATCTTCGAAGGGAGGCACGAGGTGGGGGGTCAGGTGGTCACCTTCCCGGTGGGCGGAACGCCGCTCGAGTGCTTCTACCACCACCTCTTCACCAGCGACACCACCGTCGTCCGCTACATCCGGGAGCTGGGGCTCGAGCCGTACCTTCGCTGGATCGAGCCGCGCAACGCCCACCTCGTCCGCGGGCGCATCTATCCGTTCGTGACCCCGCTCGACCTCCTCCGTTTCACCGCCGTGCCGCTCACAAGCCGGATCCGCCTCGGCCTCGTGGCGCTCTACCTACGGCGTCAGAAGAACTGGCGGAAGTACGAGGCCGTGACCGCCAAGGAGTGGATGATGCGGGCGGTGGGCCGGAAGGCGTACGACGCCTTCTGGGGTCCCCTCCTCCGGGGGAAGTTCGCCGATTACGCCGACGAGGTGAGCATGGCCTGGCTGTGGGGGAAGATTTACCTCCGCTTTGCGTCGCGGAAGGGCAGCCGCGAAGCGCTCGGCTATCTCGAAGGCTCGTTCCGGCGCTACTATCAGGCCCTGGCCGACCGCATCGTCGAGCGCGGAGGCACTATCTACCTTTCCACGCCGGTCGAACGGGTCGCCGTCCAAAACGGTCAGGTGCGCGGCATTCGCGCCGCGGGCCGGCTGTGGGAGTTCGACCAGGTGCTGATGACCACGCCGAACATCATCACGCGGAAGATCGCGCCCGACCTTCCGCCCGATTACGCCGCGATCCTCGACCGGGTCCGGTACCAATGGGCGACCTGCCTCGTGCTGGCGCTCGACCGTCCCTTGACCGACATCTACTGGCTGAGCATCGCCGACGACCTGAAGTTCGTAGCCTGCATCGAGCACACCAACTTCATGCGGCCCGAGGACTACGGCGGGAACCACATCGTCTACCTCTCCAACTACGTCCGTCCCGACCATCCCGTCCTCCAGATGCGGGCCGAAGAGGTGCTCGAGCTCTACCTGCCAGGCATCCGCACGATCAATCCCCGCTTCGAGCGCTCCTGGATTCGCGACCTCTGGTTCTTTACCGATCCCGGCGGCCAGCCCATCATCACCACGAACTACTCGCGGTCCATCCCCGATATCCGCACCGGGGTCCAGGGGCTCTACCTTGCGAACACCACGCAGATCTACCCCGAGGACCGCGGCCAGAACTACTCCCTGCTCCTCGGCGAGCGGGCCGCTGCCATCATGGATGAAGACGCCCGCGCGGTTGCTGCCCGCCGAGGCGCCTCGATATAGTAGTTCCGCATTTCACAATCGGGAGGCTGCATGGCTGCCGCCGAGCCGTCCCTCGAAGAGCTGCGCCAGCTCGTCTCCGAATTCCGCCCGAACCGCGGCCATCTGCTCCCCGCGCTCCACAAGGTCCAGGACACGTACGGCTACATCCCCCGGCGAGCCATCGAGGTCATCGCCCGGCAGCTGAATACCACGCCCGCCCTCGTTTACGGGGCGATGTCTTTCTACGCCGAATTCCGGACGCACCCTCCTGCGCAAACCGAAATCGCATGGTGCAGCGGGCCGACGTGCCGTATTCTCGGCGGCGACCGCATTCGGGAGGCGCTCGAGCACACGCTCGGCCTGCCCCTCGGGGGCCACAGCGAGGACGGCCGCTACGCGCTCCACCTCGGTCAGTGCAACGGCACCTGCAGCGAAGCCCCCCAGGTGTGGGTGAACGGGAAAGTCGTCGGCAAACTCACCGTGGCCGACGCCATCCGCCTGGCCCGCCGCATTCGGGAGGGAGCATGAACGCCGCCCTGCAATCGCTCATCGCCCGCGCCCGCGAGGCGTATGACGCCTGGCTCGCCAACGGCCGCCCGAAGGTGAACGTCTGCATCGATACCTCGTCCCTCGCTCGCGGCGCCGACGAGACCCTGCGCATCATTCGCGAGACCGCCGCTCGCGAGGGGATCGATGCGGATATCGGCATCATCGGCTCGTGGGGCTTCTGCTGGATGGAGCCTACCGTCACGGTCCGCACCGCCGGCGGGACGCGCACCATCCTCTACGGCAACGTCACCCCCGACCGGGCCGAGGAGTTCGTTCGCCGTGTGCTCATTGCCGGCGAGGAACTCCCTGAGCTCGCCATCGCCGTCGTCGAGGGGGTCTCTAACGAAGGCATCGTCCCGCTGGCAGAGCACCCGTTCATGCAGGGCCAGGTGCGCCGCCTCATGGCGAACTGCGGCGTCATCGACCCGGAGAACATCGACCACTACCTCGCCCGGGGCGGGTACGAAGGATTCGCCAACGCCCTCGAACGCGCGCCCGAGGAGATCATCAAGGAAGTGCTCGACAGCGGCCTCGGCGGGCGTGGCGGTGGCGGCTTCCCCACCGGGCGCAAGTGGGACTTCCTCCGCACGGCCACGGCCGAGCCGAAATACCTCGTCTGTAACGCCGACGAAGGAGACCCCGGCGCGTGGGTGAACCGCATCCTGATGGAGAGCGACCCGCAGCTCATCATCGAGGGGATGCTCATCGCCGCCAAAGCGACCGGGGCGCGCGAGGGGTACATCTATATCCGCTACGAATATCCCCTCGCCTTCCAGCGGATGAAAACGGCCGTCGCCCAGGCGTACGAGCGCGGGCTCTTGGGGACGAACATCTGCGGCTCCGGCCTCGACTTCGACCTCATCGTCTTCCGCGGCGCCGGTTCCTACGTCTGCGGCGAGGAGACCGGGCTCATGTCCTCCATCGACGGCTACCGGGGCATGCCGCGCATCAAGCCGCCGTTCCCAGCCCAGGCCGGCCTGTGGAACAAGCCCACGAACGTGAACAACGTCGAATCCTACGCGAACGCTCCCCTCATCCTTCGCCACGGTGCCGGGTGGTGGAGCGGCGTCTCCGACGCGAAGGACAAGGGGACGAAGATGTTCACCCTGAGCGGCGCCATCAAGCAGATGGGCTGCATCGAGATCCCCTTCGGCTACACTGTCCGCCGGCTCCTCGAACAGTACGGCGGGGGCATGCGCGACGGCAGCGTCCTGAAAGGATTCCAGCCGGGCGGGCCGCTCTCGGGCATCCTCCCCGCCTCGGAAATCGACCTCCCGGTCGCTCTGGACCCGTACCGCGAGCGGGGGATGTTCCTCGGCTCCGGCGGCATCATCTTCTTCGACCAGCACACCAGCGTCGTCGACCTTTGCACGTACTTCGTCGGCTTTGCCGAGGACGAGTCGTGCGGACGGTGCACCACGTGTCACGGCGGGACCCAGCGCGCCGTCGAGATCCTCCGCCGCATGGCCGCTGGGGGCGGGCGCGAGAGCGACCTCGAGAAGCTCGAGGAGCTCACGCGCACCCTCGTATGGTCGAACTGCCTCCACGGCCAGTTCGCCCTCACGACCGTCAAGCTCGCCCTCCGCTACTTCCGGGACGAGTTCGAAACGGTGATCCGCGAGAAGCGCGATCCCGCGGGAGTGTTGAGCGGGCTCATCCGCTACGAAATCGCCAACCAGGCCGATCCTTCGCTCCACGAGGCGGCGGAGATCTGCCCCACGGATGCCATCGTCGAGACCCACGAGCGGTGGACGATCGACGATGAGCTGTGCGTCCGCTGCGGTGCGTGCCGCGAGGTTGCGCCCGCCGCGATCCGGGTGGTCGAGCGCTTCGCCCCGTCTGTGACGGAGCCGTCTCCTGCAGTGGTCCGCTGACCGATGTCGTTTTCGGTCGACCGAACGACCTTGACGCCCTTCGGCCGCCAGAACGACAATTGGGACGCGATTCGCCGGCCGTAGGCCTCCGGCCGGCGTGCGGCGCGACCCCAGCCGGACAAAGGAGGAAGTGGATTGACCACCGAAGCCCCGCCAAAAGGCGAACTCCGCCCCATCGTGCCGTACCTCGCGCTCGGGAACACGCGCGAGGAGGACTACCTCTTCGGCAGCCGCTGCAAGAACTGCGGCACCCTGTACGTCGGGCCGCGCCTCTTCTGCGGGAAGTGCAGTGGTGAAGGCCCCTTCGAAACGGTCCGCCTCAGCAAGGAAGGCGAGGTGTACGTCTGGTCGATCATCCACCAGTCGGTGCCTTGGGTGAAGGTGCCCTACATCGCCGCCGTCATCGACCTGCCCGAAGGCGTCTCCGTGAACGCCAACATCGAGGGCATCGAGCCGAAGCCGGAGAATCTCAAGTTCGGCATGAAGGTCAAGATGTTCACCGAGGTCGTCTCCCAAGACGCCGACGGGAACCAGTACGTGGGCTACAAGTTCCGCCCAGCCTGACGCCTGCAAAAGGAAGGAGGAAGTACGATGCGTGAAGTCGCCATCATCGGAGTGTCGATGATCAAATTCGGGCGGTATCCGGACCGCAAGGTCGAGGAGCTCGCCGCCCGCGCCGGCCTCGATGCCCTCAAGGACGCGGGCGTCGAGATGAAGCAGATTCAGGCGCTCTACAGCGGCAACCTGTACCAGACGAGCGGCTCCGGCCAGCGCATCCTCCAGCAGATGGGCCAGACGGGCATTCCCGTCGTCAACGTCGCGAACGCTTGCGCCACCGGCTCCACGGCCTTCCGCGAGGCGTACCTTGCCGTTGCGTCCGGCGCGTACGACATCGTCCTTGCCATCGGTTCGGAGCAGATGGGGAAGCAGGGCCTGCTCGGTGCGCCGCGCGACCCGGCGACCTCCATCGAAGGCCGGATCGGCTCCTACCTCATGCCTGCCGTATTCGGCATGGCTGGGATGGAGCACATGCGCAAGTACGGCACCACGCAGGAGCAGTTCGCCCTCGCCAGTGTGAAGAACCACTGGCACAGCACCATGAACCCGTTGGCCCAGTACCAGAAGGAAACCCCGCTGGACGAGGTCATCAACTCCCGCGTCGTGGCCTACCCCAACACCCTGCTCATGTGCTGCCCGACGGGTGACGGCGCTGCGGCAGCGGTGCTCTGCTCCATGGACAAGGCGCGGCAGTTCACCACCCAGCCCATCAAGATCGCGGCAAGCGTCCTTACCAGCGACCCGTACACCGACCGCGACCTCACGCTGCCCGACATCAACACCTTGACTCGGAACGCGGCGAAGCAGGCGTACGAGATGGCGGGCATCGGCCCCGAAGACCTCGACCAGGTCGAGCTGCACGACTGCTTCGCCACCGCTGAGCTGCTGCACTACGAGAACCTCGGCCTCTGCGGCGAGGGGGAGGCGGCGAAGCACATCGCCAGCGGCGCTCCCTGGCTCGGGAACAAGGTTCCCACCAAGTACGAAGAGGATGTCGCGCCCTTCGTCGACAAGACGTACAAGCCGAAGACGAAGGCCGTGGTGAACGTCAGCGGCGGCCTCCTCTCCAAGGGACATCCGCTCGGCGCCACCGGCGTTGCCAACATCGCCGAGATCGTCTGGCACCTTCGCGGCCAGGCCGGCGCCCGCCAGGTGGAGGGAGCCAAGGTGGGCCTCGCCCACGTCATCGGCCTCTGCTCGGCCTGCACCGTCCACATCCTCCAGCGGTAGCCCGCACCCGGCCTCACTCCCCTGGGCGCCCCCTCCCGCAACGGTCGGGAGGGGGCGCTTCCTTTCCCCGTTCGGCCTCGGCCCCGCCTCGGCGGCGCGGATACGATGCCGTGAGAACGCAAGCTCGCAAGGAGGACGGACCATGCAGCTCGAAGGACGCGTCGCCATCGTCACCGGAGCCGGATCCGGCATCGGAAAGGCCATCGCCCTCCGGTTCGCCGGCGAGGGCGCCCGCATCGTGGCCGCCGACGTGGCCCCGGACCGCGCCGAGGCGGCGGCCGGCGAGATTGCCGGCGCTGGGGGAGAGGCGCTCGCCCTCGGCGCCGACGTCGGCTCGCCCGAGGACGCAGCCCGCATCGTCGCCGCCGCGGTGGAGCGATTCGGCAGGCTGGACATCCTCTGCAACAACGCCGGCATCATGGACCGGATGGCCCCTGTCGCGGACACGCCTATCGACCTCTGGGAACGGGTGCTCCGTGTGAACCTTACCGGCCCGTTCCTGCTGTGCCGGGAAGCTATCCCGGTGATGCTCCGGCAGAACGGCGGCGTCATTATCAACATCGCCTCGGTCGGAGGGCTCCACGGCGGGCGGGCCGGCGCCGCCTACACGGCCTCCAAGCACGGCCTGGTCGGCCTCACCAGGAACATCGCGTTCATGTACGCGAGCCAGCGCATCCGCTGCAACGCCATCTGCCCTGGCCCCGTGCAGACTGCGATCGGGCTTGGCGGCGAACCGAACGCCTTTGGGCTATCTCGCATGCAGCTCGGCGCGGCCCTCATGCCTCGCATCGCGCAGCCGGAGGAAATCGCCGCTGTGGCGCTCTTCCTTGCCAGCGACGAGGCGAGCTTCGTCAACGGCGCTGTCGTCGTGGCCGACGGCGGCTGGACGGCGTACTGAACGGGCCGGCAGGGGGCGGCGGCGCGTACACTGGGAGGCATGGCAGGCCGCCGTCCGCCAGGACCAGAGGTGGTGCGCGCCCTCCGCCTCTTCGGTATCGAGGCGGAGGGCATCTTCCCGCTCCCTGGAGGGGAGGCTGGACTGGAGTGGCGCGCCGTCGCAGGGGGAGAGACGTACCTCGTCCGCCGTCATGACCCCGGGCGCCCCGACCAGGCCGTCACTTGGGAGCATGCGCTGCGGGCCTACCTGGAGGGGAAGGGATGGCCTGCTGCGCCCCCGCTCACCACCCGCGACGGCCGCGACGTGGTCGGCCTCGGTGGCGAACGCTTCTCCCTGTACCCCTTCTGCCCGGGTCGGCCGCTTCCCGCCCGTAGCTCTGGCGCGGCGCCGATCCTCGGCAGGCTGCTCGCCCGCCTCCACCGCGACGCCCTGCGCTTTCCGGTCGACGACCAGCCCGAGGGGCTCGGCCTCGCCTGGGAGCTCGACACCCTTGTCCGGCCCGCGGGGCTCGGCACCCTCGGCGAACTCCTCGTGGCCTTCGCCCGGGAAGCTCCTGCCCTCGCCGTCGCCTTCCGGAGGGAGCGGTTCCGCCTCGTGCGCGACTTGGCCCGCTGCGGGTACGCCGACCTTCCGCGCGGCGTGGTCCTCCTGACGGTCTGCCGCGAGACGATCCCCTTTGCGGGCGGGCAGCCGTCCGCGCTCCTGCGCTTGGAGCTCGCCCATTGGGACGCGCTCGCCTTCGACGTTGCTGCCGCGTTGGTGCGCGAAGCCTGGAACCCGGCGCGGCCGGCCGCGTTCGACCTGGCGGCAGCGCTCGGGCTCCTGGAGGGATACGAGGCGCTTCGGCCCCTCGAGCCGGAAGAGTGGCAGGCGCTGCCCGTGCTCGTGCGGGCGGTAGCCATCTGGGACGCGGTCCGTGCCCTGGCGCGGTGGTGGTGCGAGGGCGACCCGCGAGCCCCGGCTGCCGTGCGGCGAACGGTCGAGCGCCAGCTCCGGGCGCTCGAGGTCCACGCGCGCCGGCTCGTCGAACTCGCGGCTGGCGTGGCCCGGCGGCGATGACCCCTATGGCCGGAGGGCGATCTTCAGAACGCCTCCTTCGCGCTTGCGGAACCGTTCGTAGGCTGCCGGCGTCTCCTCCAGCTTCATGCGGTGGGTGAAGAGCGGCCGGGGGTCGATCCTGCCCCGCTCGATGAGGCGCATCAGCCGCTCCATCCGGTCGGTTCCCACCGGGCAGAGCGTGGTCACGATCCGCCGGTGGAGGAACGTCCCCGCCGTCGGCAGCGTCAAAGTGGGGAAGGCGCCGTACACGCCGACGCTGCTGACCGTGCCGCCCCACCGCGTCACGGCGCAGGCATTCTCGAAGGTTGCCTGGTGCCCAAGGGCCTCAACCGCCACGTCGACGCCAACATTGTTGGTGAGGGCCATGATCCGCTGGACGGCGTCGTTGGGCTCGACCACGACGTCCGCGCCCATTCGCTTCGCCATCTCCTGGCGCTCGGGGATGCCCTCCACGGCGATGATGAGGCCGGCGCCGAGCGCCCGAGCTGCCATGGTGGCACAGAGGCCCACAGGGCCCTGTGCGAAAATGGCGACGGTGTCGCCCGTGCGCAGTCCGGCCCGCTCGATCGCCCCGAAGCCCGTCGAGAGGATGTCGCCCACGAAGATGACCTGCTCATCCTCCAGCGAGTCGGGGACTTTCGCCATTGACGTCTGTGCCCCGTTGACGAGGAAGTACTCCCCTTGCGCGCCGAAGAGGAGGTTGTTCGGGGCGGCGAACGTCTGGCAGACCTGCTGGTTCCCCTCTTGGCAGCGGACGCAGACCCCGCAGCAGAGCAGGCAGCTCACCACCACGCGGTCACCCGGCTTGAAGGCCGTCACGCCCGCACCGACTGCTTCCACGATGCCCACTGCCTCGTGGCCCATGGGCACGCCGGGCGGGACGGGGAGCTCGTCGACGATGTGGATGTCGCTGCCGCAGACGGTGGACAGCGTGGTGCGCACGAGCGCCTGGCCCGGACCTGGCTGGTCGGGCATGGGGATCGTCTGCATCGCCACTTGGCCCTGTCCGGCCTTTATGCAGGTAAGGGACGTCGGCATTCGCTCCTCCTTCCTTACTGGGGCCATTTCCGGCCGACGAAATGTTAGCCGATGCCGGCGCATTCGCGAAGGAAACGCTCCAGAGGCCCGTACGCCTCCGGCTCCGTGAGCGCGGGCGCATGGCCGACGCCGGGGACCTCGACGAGCGTGCACTGCGGGTGTTCGGCCGCCATGCGTTCCGCCGTTGCGCGGTCGAGCACGTCGCTCTCGGCGCCCCGAATCACGAGGACGGGCGCCTGGATGCCGCGAAACGCCTCCCAGGGATCCATGGGAGGCGGTATCGGCTGCTGCGGCGGACGGCGGATGGCCGGGTCCATCTTCCAGACGTAGAGCCCCGTGTCGTCACGGCGGACGTGCCAGCGGGCGTACTCGAGCACCTCGTCGTCGGTGCGCCGCGCAAGGACCGGCGCGTTCGACTCCCGGTAGTAGCGTGCCGCCGCCTTCAAGTCGGTGAACGCCTCGGGGGCGCTGGTCAGCATCGTCATGATCCGCTGCAGCCCGGGCTGGGCGATCTCGGGCCCGATATCGTTGAGCACCGCTGCCCACACCCGTTCGGGGTGCTGCGGGGTGTAGTACATGGTGATGAGGCCGCCCATCGATGTCCCCACGAGGGCGAACCGGTCGATTCCCAGCGCTTCGCGAAGGGCCTCCAAGTCGCGCACGTACACGTCGAGGCGGTACTCGTCGGGCGGGCCCCAGTCGCTCTCCCCGCGCCCGCGGACATCGAGGCAGTACACGTGGAAGTGCCGCGCAAGCCTCGAGGCCACGCCGTCGAAGACGTGGGCCTGCTGCGTGAGCCCGTGGATCATCATCACGATGGGAGCGCCCTGTTTCCCTCGGGCGATGAGATGGTGACGCAGGCCGTTGGCCATCACGTAGATGTCGCGCATCGGTCCGTCCGTCATCGCGTGTCCCTCCGCCTGCTCATCCCGAATCAAAACTCCGAGAGCGGCCGCCGGCCCGCGTAGCCGGTGTCCGCGGGATGCCAGAACTGGATGTCGGGCTCCCCGTATTCGTAGCAGAGGTACACGATTTCGCCGGCTCGCTCGGCGGGGAAGTCGACAAGCCCCCGCCGCAGGTCCTTCACCTCCGCGCCGGCCGCGGCGATGGCGCGCACTAACGCTTCGAGGACGGACCTAAGCTCTTCGAGCTCTCCGGGGCCGGTCTCGTCCTCCCGGGGTACCGGGTCGCGGGAGTGGCCGTTGCCGGCGGCGGTTCGGGCCGCCGCCACGATTCGACGCTCGAGTTGCTCAGCCCGGCGGGCGGCAGCGACCATCCGCCCGATGACGGGGAGCAGCGCTCGCAGGACGGCCCGCGCCTCCTCGACCGTGAACAGCCGCACGCGTGCATGCTACACGAAGAGGTGCAGCGGGATGTGCGTCGGGTGGACCGAAGCGCCGCTCGGCAGCTCCTCCAAATCCGCTAGCTCCTCTTCGACGCCGGGGCCGACGACCACGTTCCGCCCCACCCGAAGGCCGGAGGGAATGGTCGCGCGCTTTCCGATGACGGTGATGCCCGTATTCACGATGTCTGGCCGCTCGGCATTCGGGCGGAAATCGTTTCCGTAGCCGATGTATGCACCTGCGCCCACCGTCACCTCTTTGTCGAGGATCGAGCGGTCCACCACTGCGCCCTGCTTGATGATGCATCGGTGCTGGATGATCGAGTCGCGCACGTCGGCGCCTTCTTCGATCACCGCCCCGGGCGAGATGACTGATCGCACCACCCGGCCGGCGATTCGCGCCCCGGGGGAGATCAACGAATCGATGACCTCCGCCCGCGGCCCGATCCAGGCGGGCGGCATGGTTGGTGCCGAGGTGCGCAGCTTCAGGTCAGGGTCGTCGAGGTCCAGCGCCGGCCGCGACCCCAAGAGATCCATGTGGGCCTGCCAGTACGACTGGATGGTCCCGACGTCGCGCCAGTAGTCCTGGTACTGGTACCCGAAGACCCGATAGCGCTGGAAGATCCGCGGGATGATGTCGCGCCCGAAGTCGTGGGTGCTCTGGTCGCCGAGGTCGGCGTCGGCCTGGAGCTCCTCGACGAGGACGTCCTTGTTGAAGCAGTAGACGCCCATCGAGACCCAGGTCGACCTCGGCTGTTCCGGCTTTTCCTGCCAGTCGACGATGCGCCCGTTGCTGTCGAGGTCGAGGACGCCGAAGCGCTTCGCCTCTTCGAGCGGCACCGTATACACGCCCACCGTCACATCGGCCGCTTGGCTCCGGTGGTAGGCGATCATGTTCCGATACGACGTCAGGTAGATGTGGTCCCCGGCCAGGATGAGGACCTCCCGGACGCGCGACTCCTCGATGACGTACAGGTTCTGGTAGACGGCGTCGGCCGTCCCCTGGTACCAGTCCATGTCGGCGCGGCCGAGGTACGGCTGGAGAATCTGGACGGCGCCGTCGGGCCGGTCCAGCCCCCACGCCCTGCCCGAGCCGATGTGATTGATGAGCGAGCGCGGGCGATATTGCGTCAGCACGCACACCTTCGTGAGCTGGCTGTTGGCGCAGTTGCTCAGGGCGAAATCGATGATGCGGTAGTGTCCGGCGAACACCACCGCCGGCTTCGCCCGCTGCTCCGAGAGGACGGAGAGCCGGTCCCCCTGTCCGCCCGCGAGGATCATCGCCAGGACGTCGTTCATGGCTGCTCCGGTGCGGGGGTCTGCCCCGATTCTAGCCCCGGGCTTCCCCGCCTGTCAGGAGAGCCCCCGCACGGGTCCGGAGCGGGCCTACCGCCGCTCGGCGGCTGCTGCTGCCGTGCGCGCCACCATCGCCAACGCGCAGTCGCGGCAGATCACGGTGGCGAACCGCGCGCCCCGAACCCCTGCTGCCGCCTCGACATCGGCCAGGAGCAGCCGCGTGCGCGATTGCCCCGTGCGCCCGCAGAGCGGGCATGCCTCGGTATTCAGTTGGCTGCGAGTCATCTCCCCTTCCTCGTAGCCCCGCCATCCGCCATCTTTGCCGCCGTCGCCCCCGCTGCCAATCGGGCGATTCGCCTAAGGCATTTCCCCGAGCGCGCTCCCGGGGCCCGTGGCCGTCAGGCGATATACTTCCTCCATCTCCCGCCGGTGGAGCCGATGCGGACTATCCGCCTCGCCCTGGCCCAGCTCAACACGACCGTCGGCGACATCGAGGGCAACGTCGACCTCATCGCCCGCGCCATCCTCCGGGCGAAGCGCGCAGGGGCGCACATCGTCGCCGTGCCCGAACTGGCGGTCACGGGGTATCCGCCGGAGGACCTGCTCCTCCGCCGGGCATTCTGCGAAGCCTCCCGCGCGGCGGTCGAGCGCTTGCTCCCTGCCTCCGCAGGGGTCGTCGCGGTCGTCGGTTTCGTCGATTGGGATGGCGACGCGGCCTACAACGCCGCCGCCGTCCTTGCCGATGGCCGTTGGGTCGATACCTACCGGAAGCGCCGCCTCCCCAACTACGGCGTGTTCGACGAAGAGCGCTACTTCGCTCCGGGCAAACGCGTCCCGATTTACGACGCCGGCAGCTTCACTTTTGGCGTGAGCATCTGCGAGGACATCTGGTACCCGGGCCTCCCGCTCGAGGCGATGGCGCTGGCCGGCGCCGAGCTCGTCATCAACATCAATGCCTCGCCGTACCACCGCGGTAAGGTCCGCGACCGCGAGCGGATGCTCGCCACGCGGGCCGCCGATAACCTCATCGCCCTCGCCTACGTCAATCAGGTTGGCGGCCAGGACGAGCTGGTCTTCGACGGCTGCTGCATGGTGTTCGACCCCGACGGAAGCATCGTCGCTCGGGGCCCGCAGTTCCGCGACGATACCGTGCTCGCCGATATCGATCTCGACTTCGTGGCCCAGCGGCGGCTCCACGACCCGCGACGGCGCGTCGAGCTCCGGGAGCGGGGCGAGGTGCCGGTGGAAACCATCCCCCTCGGCTTCCGCATCGAACCCTCCTGCGAGGTGCCCCGGCACCGCGACGTCCTCCCCTTGCTGGGCGACGAGGAGGAAGTGTGGGAAGCGCTCGTCCTCGGAACCCGCGACTACCTGGCGAAGACCGGCTTCCGGCAGGCCGTCATCGGGCTCTCGGGGGGCATCGATTCCAGCTTGGTCGCAGTCATCGCAGTCGATGCCCTCGGGGCCGACAACGTTGTCGGCGTCTCCATGCCCAGCCGCTACTCCAGCGAACACAGCAAGGCCGACGCGGCAAAGCTCGCCCGAAATCTCGGCATTCGTCTCCTCACCATCCCCATCGAGCCGGCCCACGCCGCCATGCTCGAAATGCTGGCCGATGCCTTCGAAGGGACGGAACCTGGCACCGCCGAGGAGAACCTGCAGTCCCGCCAGCGGGGCAACGTGCTGATGACCCTTTCCAACAAGTTCGGCTGGCTCGTCCTCACCACCGGCAACAAGAGCGAGATGGCGACAGGGTATGCCACCCTCTACGGGGACATGGCCGGCGGCTACGCGGTAATCAAGGACGTCCCGAAGACCCTCGTCTACCGCCTCGCCCGCTGGCGGAACGCCCGCGCCGGGTTCGATCTCATCCCCGAGTCGGTGCTCCGCAAGCCGCCTTCCGCCGAACTGAAGCCTGGTCAGGTGGACCAGGACACCCTGCCACCGTACGAAGTCCTCGACCCCATCCTCGAACAGTACGTCGAGCTGGACCGCACGCCCGAGGAGATCGTCGCCATGGGCTTCGACCGCGCCACCGTCGAACGGGTCGTCGCCATGGTGGACCGAAACGAATACAAGCGCCGCCAGGCTCCGCCCGGCGTGAAGATCACCCCCCGGGCCTTCGGCCGCGACCGGCGCCTGCCAATCGCTGCCCGCGTCCGCCATCGGTGACCGGTTGCCTCCCGGGGGGCGGCCCCGCCACACTCGGCGATATGAGCATCGAGGCGGTCATCTTCGACTTTGGCGGCGTCATCGTTCCCGGCGGCGCGGAGCCCATCGCCAACGAAACGGAGTCTCCCTTCGTGCAGGTCGAACGGCGCTTCGGCCTTCCCCCAGGGTTCGCCTTTCGCTGGCTCTACCTCGAGAACCCGGGCTGGATGCGCTTGCGGGTGGGCGAGGGCTCCTTCGAAGAGTGGCACGAGACGAGCCGCCGCCTCATCACGGAGCGCGCCTCGGCTGAAGCCGCGGAAGCGTTCATCGAGGCCCTCACGGCCGACCGGCCTCCGGCCTTCAATCCCGGCATGCTCGAACTCATCCAGCAGCTGCGCGGCCGGTACCGAGTCGGCCTCCTTTCGAACGCGGCCCCGGGCCTCGAACAAGACCTCGAGCGGAAGTTCCAGATCGCCCATCTGTTCGACGACATCGTGAATTCCGCCACCGTGCGGCTGGCCAAGCCCGACCCGCGCATCTTCCTCCTCGCTGCCGAGCGTCTCGGGGTTCGGCCCGAAGCCTGTTTCTTCACCGACGACCTCGCGCACAATGTGGAGGCGGCGCGTGGCGTGGGCATGACGGCCCACCAGTTCCGCGGCGCGGGCGAACTTGCGGCGGCGCTCCGTGCTGCCGGCGTCGACGTTGCCGACCCCCCGGCCGACCCTTTTAGCGGCCGATGAGCCTCAGAAGCTCGTCGCGGTCGATGCCGAGGCCGCGGTAGAAGAGGGGATTCACCTCGCCGGAATCGATGACGCCGTGGGCGATCTCGCGGGCGCCGAGGCCGCGGCCTCCTGCCTCACGCAGCCTGCGCACGGCGTGGTTCAGCGCCGCCCGGGCGCCCGGGCTCGGCATCACCTGCTCGCGGAGCGGCTCGGCCCCTGCGCCGTGCACCAGCAGCAGCGCCTCTTCGATGCGCGCCCGGTCGGGGAGCCCGACGGCGCCGCTTCCGCCGAGCACGAGGAGGGCGCCGGCGAGAAGGTGCTCCGGCGCCTCGATGGCGACGTTCATCCGCCAGCAGAGCTGCTCCGCCTCGCGCAGTGCCCGCTGACCGTCGGCTGTCAGATGGACCTCGTCAGCCATGCTGCTCCGCACCCTCCAGGGGCCGGCGCTCCGCGGCGGGAGCGAAATCGAGCACTTCCAGCTCCACGAGCCCCTCGCGACCGTTGCGGAGGGTGTACACGACGTCCACCTCGTCCGCCATCCGGCCGTTCCCTTGCCTGAAGGCGATGGCGGGCCAGACCGCCGCGCCGTCGCCCTTCAGTTTCATTCGTACGTGCGCGCCGTCGCTTCCCACCGGTCGCCAGTCGGCCACGCGCACCCGCCGGGCCAGCAGCACCGGCCGTTCGTTCCCGTACCCGCACGGTTCGAAGGCGAGCAGTCCCTTCAGCTCCGTGGGGTTCAGCTCGTCCAGGTGCGCCTCCGCGTCGATCTCGATGACGGGCCGCAAGTCCTCCGGCGTCAGAAGCTCCTCCGCGTAGGCCTTCAGGCGCCGCTGAAGCTCGGGGAGCTGCTCGTTCCGTACGGTGAAGCCGGCGGCGGCACGGTGGCCGCCATGCCGCTCCAGTACGTCGGCTGCCCGCCCGATGGCCCTCACGACGTCGAAGGCGGGGATGCTCCTGGCGCTCCCGCGGCTCTCCCGCTCCCCTCGGCTGTAGACGATGGCCGGCCGGCAATATTTCTCGGCCAGTTTGCCCGCGACGATGCCGACGATCCCCACGTGCATCGACTCGTGCCCCACGAAGAGGAGCGGGCTGCCGCCGACGGCGAGCGACTCTGCCAGGGCCATCGCCTTCTCGGTGAGCCGCTGCCGCTCCCGGTTCAGCCGGTCCAGCTCCTCGGCCAGCGGCAGCGCATCCTCCACCCGTTCCGCCAGCAGGAGGTCGAGCGCCAGCTGGGCGTGGCGAAGGCGTCCGGCCGCGTTCAGCCGCGGTCCCCACTGGTAGGCGAGAACCTCCGCGTCGGCGCGCTCGCCCGTGCCGGCCACCGCAGCCAGGGCGGCGAGCCCCGGCCGCAGGCCGCGCCGCATCGCATCCAGGCCCTTTCGGACGATGGCCCGGTTCTCGCCCACGAGCGGGGCGACATCGACGACGGTGCCAAGCGCGACCAGGTCGATGAGCTCGCCGGCCGGGAGCACCCGACCAAGGGCGTCGTAGAGCGCCTCGAGGAAGCGGTACGAAACGCCCACGGCTGCTAGCTCGTCGAACGGGTAGGCGGAATCCGGCCGCTTCGGGTCGATGTTGGCGACCGCGGGGGGGAGTCTCCGCGGAACGGTGTGATGGTCGAGAACGATAACGTCCATGCCGCGGCGGCGTGCGTCGGCGATTTCGGCCACCGACGTGATCCCGCAGTCGGCCGTGATGAGCAGGGAGACGCCCGCTGCACTCAGACGCTCCAGTGCGGCGGTGTTCAGTCCGTAGCCTTCCGCGAAGCGGTCGGGGATGTACCGCAGCGTTCGCGCCCCTAGCGGTCGGAGCCCCAGCTCGAGCACGGCGAGGGACGTGACGCCGTCGACGTCGAAGTCGCCGTACAGACCGATGAGCTCCCCCGCCTGTAGGGCGCGGCGCGTTCGCGCGACGGCTTCTGCCATCCCGGGCAGCAGGAAGGGGTCCCCGGGCGGCGACTCAGCGGGGCGGTAAAACCGCCGGGCTGACTCGCGGTCGGTAATGCCGCGCGCCGCGAGGACGCGCGCCACCACGGCCGGGTACCGGGGGATCGCGTGGCGGAGGGCGTCGGGCCGCCGCAGCTTCCACCGCGGAGTCCCGCGCACCAGCGCCGCGCTCGCCCCCATCACGGTACGTACCTTCGGAAGATGAGGCAGGAGTTGTGCCCGCCGAACCCGAATGAGTTCGTCATCGCAACGTCCACGGTCGCGGCCCTGGCAAGGTTCGGCACGTAGTCGAGGTCGCACTCGGGGTCGGGCTCGACGTAATTTGCCGTGGGCGGGATGACCCCCCGTTCGATTGCCAGTACGCAGACCGCCGCTTCGACCGCTCCGGCGGCGCCGAGGAGGTGACCGATCATCGACTTCGTGGAGCTGATAGGTACCTGGTAGGCGTACTCCCCGAACGCCCGCTTGATGGCCAGGGTTTCCATTCGGTCGTTGAGGGGCGTCGACGTGCCGTGCGCGTTGATGTAGTCGACGTCGTCGGGCTGCAGTCCGGCGCGTTCGAGGGCCAACCGCATCGCTCGCGCGGCGCCCTCTCCCTGCTCGTCGGGCTGGGTGATGTGGAAGGCGTCGCTGGTTGCGGCGTACCCGGCGACCTCGGCGAGGATGCGCGCGCCCCGCGCCTTCGCGTGCTCCTCCGCCTCCAGCACGAGCAGGCCGCACCCCTCGGCAATGACGAAGCCGTCGCGGCCCGCGGCGAAGGGACGGGACGCGGTCGCAGGGTCGTCGTTGCGCGTGCTGAGCGCTTTCGCCGCCGCGAATCCGGCGACGGCGATGGGCGTGATGGGCGCCTCGGCTCCGCCCGCCAGCGCCACGTCGGCGTCGCCCCGGGCGATCATGTTCGCTGCTTCGCCGATTGCGTCGGCTCCGCTGGCGCAGGCGCTCACGAGCGCGTAGTTCGGGCCCCTCGCGCCCAGACGGATGGTGAGCTGCCCGCTGGCCATATCCGGTAGCATCATCGGCATGAGGAAGGGGCTTACCCGGCCCGGCCCCTTCGTCCGGAGCTGCTCGAACTCCTCCGCCAGCGTCATGATCCCGCCCATCGCCGTGCCGACGATGATCGCCGTTCGCTGCCCGTTGTCGTGTGTAATGTCGAGCGCGGCGTGGGCCAGCGCCTCCTGCGCCGCGGCCGCAGCGAACTGCGTGAAGCGGTCCGCCCGCCGCGCCTCCTTACGTTCCATGCAGCGCAGCGGGTCGAAGCCCTTCACTTCGCCGGCGATGCGCGAATCGAACCCAGCGGCGTCGAATAAGGTGATGGGTCCAATGCCGACGCGGCCGTTCGTGAGCGCGTCCCACGTTTCGTCGGTCGTCAACCCGACGGGCGTTACCAAGCCGATACCCGTGACCACCACGCGCCGCACGCCCGACCTCCGGGAAATCGATCAGGTTGTTGCGCAGTATACTATCAGCCCGCCGTGAGCTCGCGCACGATCCGCGGCACGCGGGCCGCCACTTCGTGCGCCAACAGGCCGCTGTCGCCCAGCTCCTCGCGGAGCGATTCGCCGGCCGCCGCATGCACGTACACGCCGGCGCAGGCCGCCTCGAATGGTTCGAGCCCCTGCGCGAGGTAGCCCGCGATGAGCCCGGCGAGTACGTCGCCCGTGCCGGCGGTGGCGAGCAGCGGGTTGGCGTACGGCGACAGCCGCGCGCGACCGTCGGGAGCGGCGACCACTGTGTGCGCCCCCTTGAGCACGACCGTACACCCGAAGCGCGCAGCCGCTTCCCGCGCCGCGCCCAGCCGGTCGCCCTGCACCTGGCGCACCTCACACCGCAGGAGGCGCGCCATCTCGCCGGGATGGGGCGTCATCACGGCGCGGTGCGGGAGCCGTTCCCGGGCGTCGTCGAAGGTTGCCAAGGCGTTGAGGCCGTCCGCATCGATGACGCAACCGCGCCGCAGCGCCGCCAGGTCGGGGAGCGCCGCCCACACGAACGCCCGCGTGCCCTCGGTGTTACCCAGCCCGCAGCCCAAGACCGCAGCGTCGAACGCGCCCCATTCGCGCCGCAGGGCGACGGCAGTCGCTCCGGGGAGGTACCCCTCCTCGTCGGCGGGGAGGGGCAGCCAGGTCGCCTCGAGCGCTGCCGGAGCAGCCATCGGCTGGATCGACTCCGGGCACGCCACCGTCACCAGTCCCGCTCCTGCGCGGTAGGCGCCCAGGGCCGCCAGCGCGGGAGCCCCCACGTACCTCCTGCATCCGCCCGCCACCAGCACCCGGCCGAACGTCCCCTTGTTCGCTTCTTCGGGCCGGCGGGGGAGTGCTCCCCGCAGCCAGCGCGCGGTGAGCAGCTCCAGCCGCACCGCCTCCTGGGCTTCCCTGGGAATGCCGATGTCGATCACCTGAACCCGGCCCACGGCCGAGCTCCCGGGGAGCTGGTACATCCCTACCTTCGGCAATCCGAACGTCACCGTGCGGTCGGCGGCGACGGTCAGCGGGTCGAGCGTCCCCGTATCCGCATCGAGACCGGTGGGAATATCGACCGCCAGCAGCTTCGGAGGGTTCCGGCGCGAGCGTGCCGCCCGCAGCGCCTCCAGCGTCCGCCCGAGGGTGCTGCCGGGGTCGATGGGCCGCGCCTTCCCGATGCCGAGCAGCCCGTCGATCACAAGGTCGGCGTCGGCCAGGGCGCGTTCGAGTGCCGGGCCGGCCGCCGCTTCGCCCTCGGCGATGGGAATGCCCCGCGCCTCGGCCTCCTCCCGCAGCTCATCGGCCCGGCGGCCCATGGGCGCGAATACGGCCACCTCGGCGCCCCAATCCGCGAGGTGCCGGGCCGCCACCAGCGCGTCGCCGCCGTTGTTGCCGGGCCCGGCCAGCACGGCGATGCGCCGGCCCTCAAGGGTACCCAGGGCCATCCAGGCCTCCTGGGCCACGGCCAGCCCGGCCTCCTCCATCATCTGCCGTTCCGAGACACCCGCTGCGACGGCTGCCTGTTCGAGCCGCCGCATCTCCTCCACGGTCACCAGCTTCATCGCAGCCCATGCTCCTCGACGAGCTTCCGCGCGCGCTCCCCGAACCGCGGGGTATCTTCGTCGGCGGTCAGCCAGCGCTCCCCGACGACGACGGCCATCGCGTACTCACGGGAATGCGTCAGGCTCACCTCCAACCCCCGGAGGCCGATGGCAGCCGCTCGCGCCTCCGCCCTCCCGTACAAGAAGACCAGCGGCTTTCCCCGCCGGTTCGGGAGCACCTCGATCTCCCGCCAGCCGACGCCGCGGACGCCGGTGCCCATTGCCTTCATGACCGCCTCCTTGGCGGCGAACCTGGCCGCCAGTTCCGGAATCCGTCCCCGGCAGAAGGCAATCTCGTCGGCCGTGTAGACGCGCTGGAGAAACCGCTCGCCGTGCCGGGCGATGACGTCGGCGATCCGGGCGATCTCGATGATGTCGATGCCGAGCGCGAACTTGGTCTCCATCGGCCCCATGCTACGGGATTCGCGCCCCAAGAGCCCCGGCACGCTAACCTATGAGGCGTGACTGCCCAGCTCATCGACGGCGCGGCAATTGCGGCCGAGATTCGCCGTCGGGTCGCCGAAGGCGCCGCCCGTCTGCGGGAACGGGGAATCGTCCCCGGCCTCGCTGCCATCCTCGTCGGAGACAACCCAGCAAGCATCTCCTACGTTTCCGCGAAGGCGAAGGCCGCGGACGAGGCCGGCATCCGCGCCCGCACCTTCCACCTGCCGGCTGATACCCCGCAAGACGAGGTCCTCGCGCTCGTCGACCGCCTGAACGCCGACCCCGAGGTGCACGCCATCCTCCCGCAGTTGCCGCTCCCTCTCCATATCGACGAGCGGGCCGTGCTCGAGCGCATCCTCCCGGCGAAGGACGCCGACGGCCTCCACCCCTGGAACCTCGGCAAGCTGCTCCGCGGCGGTCTCGACGGGCCGATTCCCTGCACGCCCCACGGCGTCCAGCAACTGCTCCTCCGGACCGGCAACGACCCCGCCGGGAAGCACGTGGTCATCGTTGGCCGCTCGACGCTCGTCGGGCGTCCCCTCGCGATCCTTCTCACCAACAAGGCCCCGGGCGCCAACGCTACCGTGACCATTTGCCACACCGGAACGCCCGACCTCGGACTCCACACGCGTCAGGCCGATATCCTCGTCGTCGCCGCTGGCCGGCCACGCACCGTCAACGCGGAGATGGTGAAGCCCGGCGCCGTCGTGGTCGACGTCGGAACGAACCGCATCGACGACCCCTCGCGGAAGCGCGGATGGCGGCTGGTGGGCGACGTCGACTTCGACGCTGTCCGCGATGTCGCCGGCTGGATCACTCCCGTGCCGGGCGGAGTCGGCCCCATGACCATCGCCATGCTCCTGGTGAACACCCTGCGCGCTGCCGAGCGCGCCGCTGGTCTTCCTCCGTCCTCGTTCGCGCCTACCCCCTGACAACTCCCCGCGCTACCCTGGAGCCGTGAGCGAACGCATCGACTGCGCCGCTGCCCTCCTCCAGCGCATCTCCGATACGCTGGTGCGTCTTTGACATCCCTGCCGCCGAACGCGAACTCGAGGCCCTCGAAACGCGCGCCGCTGACCCCGATCTCTGGAACGACCCCGTGGAGGCGCGCCGCGTCCTCCAGCGGTCCGCCGCTCTTCGGGAGCAGATCGAGACGTGGCGGAGCCTCGAGCGCC